>DATHWB010000081.1:0-13675 GCA_035460965.1 Acidimicrobiia bacterium | reverse complement strand
AGTGGATGTCCCGCTCGCTGCTGCTGGACCACCACGGCCAACGTCACGACCCCCACGGCCGCCGCACCCACCGCGAACCCGAGCCGCGGTCCGGAAAGGTCGATCAGCCATCCCGTCACGAGCCCGCCCAAGGGCTTGCTACCGAGGAACGCCACGCTGTAGAGGGCCATGACCCGGCCGCTCATCTCGTCGTGGACGGTGAGCTGGATCAGCGTCTGGGCACTAATGATCACCGACGTGCCGGCTCCACCGAGGATGAAGAGCGCCACCGCCGCCACGGCGATGTTGGGGGCGGCGGCCACGAGCAGCATCGCTCCCACCACGATTGCCACCGCCCGCAGGGTGCGCCGCTGGTGGCCCCCCGAGGCGCGGGCATTGATCAGGGCACCGACGAACGAACCGATCCCCACGGTGGAGAGGAGGAGACCGTAGAGAGAGGCGTCGCCGCCCATGGTGACGGTGGCGTACACCGGCATGAGCACCCCGTAGTTCCAGGCGAACGTCCCGATGACAGCCACGATGATCAGCGTCGTCCAGATGCGGGCATCACTCCAGGCATAGCGGTACGCCGCCTTCACCTGGCCGCCTCCGCGGGGAGCGAACTTGGGGGGTCGAAGCGTGGAGCGGTCGATGAGGGAAAGGGCCACGAACACCGCCAGGTAGCTGAACATGTTCGCCACGAAGCACCAGAACACTCCCAGCGTGGCGATCGTGAAGCCGCCTAGTGCGGGGCCGATCGTCCGGTTGATGGTCGCCATGGTGGAGTTGAGAGCAACAGCGTTCGGGAGCTCCTTGTCCGAGGAGAGGTCCCGGATGAACCCGCGTCGAAGGGGGTTGTCCACGGCGTTGATGAATCCCTGTCCGAGCCCCACGGCGTAGATCACCATCACCGACGGTTCGAAGAAGAGCATCATGGACACCAGGACGCCGGCGGCGGCCATGTGCCCGCTCTGGGTGATCTTGAGCAGTTTCAACCTCTCGACCCGATCGGTCAGCAGGCCACCGTGTGCCCCGAACAGCAACACCGGGGTGAACCGGACCAACGAGTGGATGCCGAGAGCCGTCCCGCTCCCGGTGATCTCCAGGATGAGCCAGAGCTCGGCGGTCATCTGCATCCAGGTGCCGAGGTGAGACAGGAACACGCCGACCAGGTACCGGCGGATGTTGGGGTTCTCGAGGGAACTCCCGACGCGGGTCCGGCCCAACCTGGTGAGCGTCACGGGGCGACGTCCCTCTCCACGAACCGTCCCGAATCCGGGTCGATACCTCGCGCTCGGAACTCGTTGAGGGCAACTCCCAGTTCCTGCAGGGCGGCCACGAGTTCCGCCACACGGGCGGGTTCGAGGTTGGCGGTCACGTCGGTGAGGCGTTCGATAACGAGGCGGTCGGCTTCCTGCAGCGCCCGGCGACCCTCGTCCGTGATGGCGATCTCCACCCGCCGCCGGTCGCTTCCGTCCTGGCGTCTCGTCACGTACCCCCGCGGTTCGAGCCAGTCGAGGGTGGCGGTGACGACCGGGCGACTCACGGCCAGTTTGGCGGCGAGGACCTTCGAGGCGGTGTCGCCGGTCGCGAGGTAGGCGAGGAGCCGGTAGCCGGCCGGGGTCAGCTCCGAGCGGGCGAGGGCCACCGAGACGGTGCGTCCGAGTTGGGCAGCCGCCCTGGCCGCTTCGACCGGTATCCCTGTTTCGTGGGGGTCGTCGTCCATCAAGAATCGTTAGCCTACCTAACGATTACGACGAGTCCAGTCGCCAGGGTCGAGAATCCCTGCCACCCTTGATCGTGGGGGCGCCGCCGGCCATCATCCGTGGCCTCGAGGATGTCGATAGAGTATAGAATCTCCCTCGGTGGGCTTCCGACTCGAGGGAGTGTCGATAGTCTATATGCTATGTTCTGGCGGCGCCCAGAGCCGACCATGAGGTCGGCGAGAGGTGAGGAAGAGGTTCTTCGATGGCCGTAGATGTGATTGTGCATGATCGGATCGCGACGGTCACATTGAATCGTCCCGATGCGATGAACTCCATCGATCCTGCCATGCGCAGCGGACTCCACGCCGCCTGGCAGCGCATCGCTTCCGACGACGAGATCCGGGTGGCGATCATCACCGGAGCGGGAGATCGGGCGTTCTGCGCCGGAGCGGATCTCAAGAACACGCCGCCCCCCGCGGAGAGCCACGCCGCCCTCACCTTCGGCGACACCCGCGACCACATCCTCCACGGCCTCGACACCGACAAGCCACTCGTGTGTGCCATCAACGGGCATGCCGTGGGGGCGGGACTCGAGATCGCCCTGGCCTGCGACATCCGAATCGCCGCCACCGGTGCGAAGTTCGGCCTTCCGGAGGTGAAGGTGGGAAGCGTGCCCGGTGCCGGCGGCACCCAGCTCCTCCCTCGGACGGTTGGCCGCTCCAACGCGATGCAGATGTTGCTGACCGGGGAGCTGATCGACGCCGAGACGGCATTGCGCTGGGGCCTCGTCAGCGAGGTGCACGATCTCGAGGCCCTGCGCGATCGGGCGCGAGCCCTGGCGGAGCGGATCGCCGCCAACGCCCCCCTGTCGGTGCGTGCGGTGAAACGACTCGCCTCCCGCGGGCTCGACGTCCCTCTACCGACGGGAATGGAGATGGAGCGCTACGTCTTCGGCTTGTTGCGGGACAGCGAGGATCGGCTCGAGGGCAGGAAGGCATTCCAGGAGAAGCGTCCCCCCGAGTATCGGGGCCGCTGACCGATGTCGAGAGTCACCACCGTCGGCCGGGATCCTGCCCGATGAGCTCGGCTTCGGGAGCACTCGACGGGCTGCGCGTCCTCGAGATCGGTGGGGCACTCAGCAACTACTGCGGCAAGCTCTTCGCAGAGCTCGGAGCCGATGTCGTCCTGCTCGAGCCGCTGGACGGCAGCGAGCTTCGCCAGGAGCCACCGTTCGCCGACGATCATGCCGAAAGTCTCCAGTTCTTCTACCGGAACACCTCGAAACGGAGTCTCGCTGTCGACCTCGACCATCCGGACGGCCAGGACATCGTCCGGCGGATGGCCGCTCAGGCAGACCTGGTCCTGGAGGACCGACCTCCCGGATTCCTCGCTGCACGGGGTCTCGGTGCCGCCGACCTGATCGGGAGCAACCCGCGGCTCGTGGTCACGAGCATCACCCCCTTCGGTCAAGTCGGCCCGTACTCCGGGTTCCGTCACTCGGACCTCGTGCTGATGGCCTTCGGCGGCATGCTGTGGATGGGTGGATACGAGGACGGTCCGCCGGTGCGCGCCGCAGGCGAGCAGGCGTACATGGCGGGGAGTCTCTTCGGGGCGGTCGCCTCGATGATCGCCCTGACCCACGCCGAGTTGCAGGGAGTCGGCCAGCACGTCGACGTGTCCGTACAGGAAGCCGTGGCGATGGGGCTGGAGAACGCCGCCCAGTACTACGACCTCGAAGGCCACATCCGAACCCGGTTCGGGGGGACGCAGCGGGAAGCGGGCTTCGGAGTGTTCCCGTGCGCTGACGGGCACGTCTTCCTGCTCGCCGCCGGCATCGGCGGCAACCGCTTCTGGGGGAACATGGTCAGCTGGATCCTGCAGGAGGGCGAAGGCGGCGAAGAACTGGAGGGCGACCGCTGGGGCGATCGCGACTTCATGCAGACCGACGAGGCCAAGGACACCTTCTGGCGGATCTTCACCGCCTTCGCAGCCGACAAGACGAAGGCGCAGCTCTACCACGACTCGCAGAAGTGGCGGGTTCCGCTCGGTCCGATCAACAAACCGTCCGACGTGGTGGCCAGCGCACAGCTCGAGGCGCGCGGATACTTCGTCGACGTCGAGGCTTTCGGCCGCTCCGTGACGATGCCGGGGGCTCCCTATCGACTGTCGGCGACCCCGTGGCGACTGTCCGGTCCCGCCCCCGCCTTGGGCGAACACACCGACATCGTGCTCGACGGCTATGGGTTCGGGCCCGATGAGGTCGCCGCTCTCCGGTCACGGGGGGCGGTGGCGTGAGCGACCGACCACTCTCCGGGATCCGGATCGTCGACTTCTGCTGGGTGGGCGCCGGGTCGTACGCCACCAAGCTGCTGGCCGACCAGGGGGCGGACGTCATCAAGATCGAGAGTCGGGCGCGGGTGGACGGGATCCGTTTGAGTGGCCCCTTCGCCGGTGGGAAGCCGGGCGTGAACCGGAGCGGGTATTTCGCGGACCGCAACACCAGCAAACGCAGCTGCACCATCAACATGAAGACCCCGGAAGGCCAGCGCCTCGCCCGGGAACTGGTGGCACGGAGCGATGTCGTGGCCAACAGCTTCACGCCTGGTGTGATGGATCGCTTCGGTCTGGGATGGGAGGACGTGCAGCTCCTCAACCCCCGTGCGGTCTACCTGGCGATGTCGATGCAGGGCGACGGCGGACCGGAACGCGACTACCTCGGATACGGGCTGACCATCAGTGCGCTGGTGGGCCTCCACGGGCTCTCCGGGCTGCCCGATCGACTGCCTGTGGGAACCGGCACGAACTACCCCGACCACATTCCGAATCCCTGCCATGCGGCCTTCGCGGTGCTCGCCGCCCTGCGGCACGTCCGGCGCACAGGTGAGGGTCAGTACATCGACCTCGCCCAGACCGAGGCAACCATCTCGACGCTCGGCCCCGCATTGCTCGAGTACACCGTCAACGGCCGTGATCGCGAACGGCAGGGCAATCGGCACGACCGCCACAGTCCACACGGTGTCTACCCGTGTCGCGGGGACGACCGGTGGGTGGCTATCGCGGCGACGTCGGACGACGAGTACCGGTCCGTGTTGTCCGTGCTCGGGATAGACCCTGCCCGGCTCTCACCCTCCCTGTCCGCCTCGGAACGGCTGGCATCCGCCGATCGGATCGACCTCGTCCTCGCCGACGCCACGGCACACCGCGAGCAGATGGAGCTGGCGCTGGAACTGCAGCGAGCCGGGGTTCCCGCCGCTCCCGTCCACGATGCGGCCGGGGTCGTCGACGGCGACGCCCAGCTGGCAGCGCGCGGTCATTGGGTCAGGCTCGACCATCCGGAGATGGGGGAGACGCTCTACAACGCCCCGCCCTTCCGGTTCTCCGTCACCTCGGAGCCCTTGACCGTGCCTGCGCCGATGCTCGGGCAGCACACGGTCGAGATCTGCCGGGACATCCTCGGGCTGTCGGACGCCGAGATCGCCCGCTTGCAGGAGGCCGAAGTCCTCGCCTGATCGTCAGGCGGATTCGGAAGCCGAGAAGTCCCCGTCGGTCTCGCGCATCTTCATGGCGGTGCGCAGATGATCTGCCATAGCCCGTTCCGCGGCCGCACCGTCGCCCTTCTCCAATGCGGTGACTATCGCATCGTGTTCCGCGATGAACAGGGTGTTCCGCTCGGCCGACCGCCACTGCGACTTGCTGGGGGGAAGGAAGCCATGCCAGAGGGGCGTGACCACGTGCTGTGTGACCAGGGGCGAGCCGATCCGGAGGATCGCCAGGTGGAACTCGCGGTTGAGGCGGGACAGCTCGTCGGCCGGAGTCTCGTCGACTCGCGACACGAGGTCCTCGTGCAGGCGTCGGATGGACGCCACGTCTTCCGGTGTCGCCCTCTCGGCCGCCAGGCGCGCCAGCAGGGCTTCCACCGCAGAGCGTGTCAGGTAGAGGTCGTTGAGCTCCTGGGGTGCCAACTCGGTCACCGTGGCTCCGCGATGGGGGGAGTACCGGATGGCGCCGTCCGCCTCGAGGAGCCGGAGCGCCTCCCGCACCGGTGTCGGGCTCACGCCGTAGCGTTCGGCGATCTCCACCTGCCGGAGCTGCTGGCCGGGGTTGATGTCGCCATTGGCGAGTTCTTGTCGGAGGCGTGCGAGCACATACGCGGTCTTGCTGAGGGGCTGCTCGAGCGGAGCGTCGTCCATCGGGTCTACCTGTCGTCGAGGAAGTGTCGGGCGGGAGATCTGGCCCGGCGCCAATATACTATTTGGGGTCTGGTCGCCTCCGGTACTCCGCCGCCCGAGGCGCTCGCGGCAGCCCTCCCGATCCCCGAGTGGCGCGCGTTTTCGTGGCCGGCTGCCATAACCTATATTAGATATGATAGTGTCCCCGACGGCTGCGAGCCCCCGGAGCCGGGCGGTTTCGCGACCGGTCGTGGATGTGTCAACGGACCGCTACGACCAGGAAATCGACACGCCTGGAGGGACCCAGTGAGCGAGCAGTTCGATGTGGTGGTGGTCGGCGGCGCCAGCGCCGGCTACGCAGCGGCAGTGGCGGCGCGCCATGCCGGCGCAGAGAGGGTCCTGGTGCTCGAGAAGGCCCCGCGGGACGAGGTCGGAGGCAACTGCCGCTTCTCCCTGATGGGATTCCGGTTCGTGCACGGCGGGGCGGAGGACATTCTCGGCCTCCTCCCCGACGACCTCCGTGAAGCCAACCGGGAAACGCGAATCCGCCCATACACCACAGACGATTTCATGGGCGATCTCCAGCAGGTCACCCAGGGTCGGATCGACTCCGAACTCGCGAGCATCCTCGTCGAGGACTCCCGCGACGCCATCGGCTGGATGACCGAACTCGGGCACAAGTGGCAGTTCTTCCACGGTCGGGTCGAGATCGATGGCGAGGTTCACTACAACCCCGGCGTCGTGCTGTGTCCCGCCGGTGGCGGGCTCGGCCTGGTCGAGCATTGGATCTCGATCGGCAACGAACTCGGCATCGAGCTTCGCACCGATTCACGCGTGAACGCCATCCACGGCGACCATCGCCAGGTCACCGGTGTCCAGGTGGACGGACCGGACGGCCGGTACGACATCGCCGCCGACTCCGTGATCCTGGCCAGCGGCGGATTCCAGGCGAGCCCCGAGCGTCGAGCGCGCTATCTGCCGGCGAACGCCGACCTGATGAAGGTCCGAGGGAGCAGGCACAACACCGGCGAGGTGCTGGACATGGCCATCGGGCTGGGCGCCGCCACATCGGGACAGTGGCAGGGAGCCCATGCCAGCCCGGTTTCGATCGATGCCCCCGACATGGAGATGGACAACAACGTCAACCGTTACGGGTATCCGCAGGGCATCACCGTCGACAAGCGTGGACGCCGCTTCTTCGACGAGGGCGAGCGCCACCGCACCTACACCTACGCCAAGACCGGCTGGGCGGTGCTCGGCCAGGAAGGCGGCGTCGCCTATCAGATCTACGACCAGCAGAGCGTCGAGTACTTCCCCTCGGCCTACGCCACCGCCCAAGGGGCGGAGGCGCCGACCATTCGCGAGCTGGCCGGGAAGATCGGCATCGACCCCGATGCGCTCGAAGCGACCGTGAACGAGTTCAATGCGTCCGTGGACGACTCGGTGGACTTCGATCCGACCAAGGAGGACGGACGTGGGACGCGGGGACTCGCCCAGAAGAAGACGAACTGGGCCAGGGCGCTGACGCAGCCTCCGTTCCTCGCCTACGGGGTCACCGGCGGGATCACGTTCAGCTTCGGAGGGCTCAAGGTCAACCGGTCGTCGCAGGTGGTCGGCACGAGCGGTGACCCGATCAAGGGCCTCTACGCCAACGGCGACATCGTCGGGATGTTCTATCACAACTACCCGTCCTCCAGCGGGATGACCCGCAACGTCGTCTTCGGGGGTAGGGCGGGGGCCGCCGCAGCCGGCATCAGCTGAATGGAGGAGTCGACGTGACGACAATCGGTTTTCTCGGTTACGGGGAGGCCGGCTCGGCGATCTCCGCCGGCCTGGGCGCAGGCGGGGTCGACGGCATCGTGGCGTTCGACATCGCCTGGGAGACGTCGGACCTGATTCGTCGGCGGGCGGCGGACAACGGCGTCGAGCTTCTCCCCGGACCGGCCGAACTCGCCCGACGGGCGGATGTGGTCATCTCCGCCGTGGTCTGCACGGAGGCGAGAGCAGCGGCAGACTCGATCGCCGCACATCTCGGCGGTACGCACTGGTACCTCGACATCAATTCCGTCTCGCCCGGCACGAAGTCGGAGATCGCCGAGTCGCTGAGCCCCTACGGGGTCAACTACGTCGACGTGGCGGTCATGTCGAACGTGAGTAGCGACTTGGCGAGGCTGCCGTTGCTGGGAGCGGGAGCGGGAGCAGAACGCGTCCCCGAGCTTCTCGCCGTGCCGCTCAACTACGACACCGTCTCGGACAGCCCGGGTGACGCCGCCCGCATCAAGATGTTCCGGAGCATCTTCGTCAAGGGGCTGGAGGCGCTGTCGCTCGAGTCGATGATGGCCTGCTATCCGACCGGGGTGCACGAGCACGTTCTCGCCTCGCTGGAGGGCACCTTCGGCAAGTACAGCTTCCCCGGTCTCGTCCGCCACCTGATCGAGCGGCACGCGGTGCACGGACGCCGGCGGGCGAACGAACTCGAGGAGGTGGCGGAGTCGCTGCGCGAGGTGGGCGTCGAGCCCATCATGGCCGAGGCCGGATATCGCCGGATGTCCTGGGACGTGGACCGGGGCCTGCAGGAACGGTTCGCGGGGGGAGAGGATCCGGACTGGCTGGAGGTACTGGCGGAACTCGACCGTCTCCGGCTGGCCGACGGCGGCACCGATGTCTGAACGATCGCTCACCCCGGAGTTGTGTGCCTTCCTCGCTTCGACGGACGTCGACGACCTGCCGGACTTCATCATCGATCGGACTCGGTACCTCCTGCTGGACGGCATCGCCTGCGGCCTGGTGGGTGCCCACCTTCCGTGGGCGCGACGGGCGGTGGAGGGGACGCTCCCGGTCGACAACGGCTCGGGGGCGACGTTGTGGGGATGGGACCGCCAGGTGTCGCCACTGGCTGCCGCCCTGCTGAACGGGACGTTCGTCCAGGGGTTCGAACTCGACGACTTCCATCCCCACGGAGCACTCCATTCGTCGTCTGTGGTGGTCACGGCAGCCCTGGCTGCGGCTGAGGCAGCGGGGGGTATGGACTTCCGATCCTTCCTCGGGGCACTCGCCCTCGGGTACGAGGTCGGACCCCGGGTCGGAATCGCGATGGGCGGAGCGAAGGTCACCGTGCGCGGTTGGCACACGGGCGCGGTGTTCGGTCCGTTCGCGGCCGCAGCCGCCGCCGGCAAGGTCTACGGACTCGATGCCGCCGGCTTCGAGAGCGCACTGGGCAACGCCGGGACGCGGGCGGGTGCACTCATGTCCGCCCAGTACAAGTCGATGGTCAAGCGGATGCACCACGGCATGGCCGCCCAGTCCGGATTGCACGGGGCGGCGCTGGCCGCTGCAGGCTTCGTCGGAATAGAACGGGTCATCGAACACGAATACGGTGGGCTCGCCTCGACCCTGCTGGGCGAGGGCGGATCCGACGATCTGGATCGCCTCTCCCGGGCTCTGGGGGAGGAGTGGACGATGCTCGACATCGGCATCAAGCGTCACGCATGCCTGATCATGCTGCACTCCTCGATCGATGCCCTCGTCGAGTACCGGCAGCGTCCCGACTTCGACCTCGCTCGGATCGATCGCATCGTCATCGACGTCAGTGAGAGCGTCTACAAGCGTGCCGCCTGGCTCCTGGAACCGCCCGGCACCTCGCTCGGATCCCAGATGAACCTGCGGTACGCGGCTGCCGTCGCCCTGCTCGACGGGGCGGCCTACGTGGAGCAGTTCACGCCCGAGTCGCTGGCACGACCCGAGGTGTGGGACCTGATGAGTCGCACCGACGTCCGCCACTCGGACGAGATCGATACCCTCGGCCGCGACCGCCGGTTCGTCACCCACATCGACGTCCGGCTGGACGACGGGTCGTCGGTGCGTCTCGTCGGTCCTCCTCCCCAGGACAGGGAGTTCGCAGGCGCCGACGTCGTGTCGAAGTTTCGCGGCTTGCTGGAGAAGTTGATGGACGGTGACCGGATCCGACGCATCGAGGAACTGGTCCTGACCGGGGGGGCCGCCACGGACATCCGGGAACTGGCCGGGCTCTTGGCGGGAAGCGTCGACCCGGCACTTCCCGAAGAGGGACTGTCGTGAAACCCACCATCCGGGTACAGGACCGGGTGACGTTGGACATGACCGTCGACCGGGCATGGGAGTTGGTCACCGATCCCCAGGTCGTCGTGGCCTGCGTACCGGGTGCCGAGATCGAGTCGACCGAGCCGGACGGCACGATCAACGGTGCCCTCACCCTCAGCCTCGGACCGACCGAGACCCGGTTCCAGGGAACCATCACCCCGGCGTTCGACGAGACCACCCGCACCGGCGAGCTCAAGGGCCAGGGTTCGGACGGTCGGGGCCGGACCCGGGCGGCGATCACCACCGGATTCGAACTCCAGGCGGTGGATCCCGACCACACCGACCTCGTGCTCGACTCTTCGATCGCCGTGAGCGGGGCACTGGCCGGTTTCGCGGCCACCGGCGGCCAGGCGGTGGCGCGGCGACTCCTGCAGGACTTCGCCGAGAACCTGGCGAGGCTCGCCGACCCCACCGACGTCGGCCCCGGCACCGAACCCGGACCCGTCGCTCCCACCCGGCTGGGTCTGTTCGGCCTGCTGGCGAGGACCCTGCGAGACGTGTTCCGACGACTGTTCGCCAAGCTGACCCGGAGGAGATCCGAATGAAGGTTGCAGAGGCCATCGCCAAGACGCTGGTGGCGGAGGGCATCGACACGGTGTTCTCGCTGCTCGGCGAGGCGACGATGCACGTGGTATCGCATCTCGATTCGCTGGGCGTGAAGGTCGTCGACTGCCGACACGAGGGGGCGGCAATGGCGATGGCGGACGGCTACAGCCGTGCCAGCGGCAAGCCGGTGCTGTGCGCGGTGACGACCGGCCCGGCGTTCGCCCACACCCTCGTTCCGCTCACCTCGGCCTCGCGCACCCGCTCCCAGGTGGTGGTGCTCACCGGTTTGCGATCCCACGACGACCTCGGTGACCGTCAACGCATGGATCACCAGGGGATCGCCCGCATGGCAGGCGTGTCGTACCGGCCCCTGATGGACCCCGACAACGCTGTCGAGCGCGTGCGGGAGGCAGTCGACCTGGCCCGCTACGAAGGGCGGCCGGTGGTGCTCGACGTGGCGGAGGAGATCCAGGTCCAGGACTACCCGTGGGGAGTGGACGAGCGGCCGCTCCCGGCGTGGCGCAAGCCGCAGCGGATGCATCCCGATCCGGCCGTGGTCGAAGAAGCGGTGCGGATGCTGGCCGGGGCGGAGCGGCCGGTCATCATCGCCGGCATCGGGGCGGTCCACTCCGGTGCCCGCGACGAGATCATCGCCCTCGCCCAGGACACCGGGGCGCTCCTGGCCAGCACGCTCGACTCCAAGGGACTCTTCGACGGGGACCCCTACAACGCCGGGATCGCCGGGCTCTACTCCTCGGATCCGGTGATGGCCCTCTTCGCCGAAGCCGATTGCGTCGTCTCCTTCGGCGCCAGCCTCAACGCCTACACGATGGCAAAGGGCTACCTGCTTCCCAGCGCCTCCTT
This sequence comes from Acidimicrobiia bacterium, assembly GCA_035460965.1. GTDB lineage: Bacteria > Actinomycetota > Acidimicrobiia > Spongiisociales > ZC4RG35 > DATHWB01. The sequence continues at coordinate 2,292 of DATHWB010000081.1, read as the reverse complement.
CATCCAGGTCGACGTGCTGTCTCCCCGTCCCATGAAGAGTGGCCAGGACGCCGAGTGCTACATCCAGGGGGACGCGCTAGCGACCGCCCGCGCCCTCCGGGATGGACTGCGGTCGGCCGGCGCCGCAGACAAGACCGGCTACCGGACCGCCGAGATCGCGTCCACGCTGGCGAACGTCGAGATCGATCCGGTGGAGATCGAGATCGGCCCGGACGAGTTGGACCCGCGGCGGGTGTGTGCAGAGGTGGACGAGTTGCTCCCTGACACGGTGGGCTTCGCCACGGGGCTGTCCGGGCACTTCTGGTCCTTCACCGCCTTGCACATGACCAAGCGTCGGACGCCGGTGGTGAACGGAACGTACGTTGGCGCCATCGGCTACGGGGTTCCCGTCGGGATCGGAGCCGCCCTGGCCGATCCTGACCGGCCGATGGTGGTGTTCGAGGGCGACGGCAGCCTGATGCAGAACATCCACGCACTGGAGACCGCCGCCCGCCACGGGGTCCGGATCCTGGTGGTGGTGATGAACAACGAGTCACTCGGGGCCGAGCTCTACAAGATGACCCTGAAGGGGTTGAACGCCGAGCTGTCCAACGCACCGGGCCTGGACATCGCAGGAGTGGCGGCTGCGTTCGGGTGCCGGTCGATCACGGCGACGTCAATGGATCAGGTACGGTCGTTCACCAGGGAGTTCCTGGAAGGGACCGGGCCGTATGTGCTCGACGCCCGGATCTCCCGCAAGGTGATGTCGAGGACGTTCCGGCGTTCGAACCTCGGCGAGAAATGAACAACGAACGGAGAAGGTGAGTCATGCGCATCGCATACGGACGGTTCAGCCAGGAGTCGAACACATTCAGCCCCGTGGTGACGGACATGGACGTGTTCCGCCGCCAGGGATACGCCGTCGGAGACGACATCGACCCGCGGTCGGGCGGAAAGGCGCGCAACTCCCTGTGGGCATTCGCCGACGTGTGCGACGACCGCGGCGGCGTCGAGTTGGTGCCGCTCGTCCGAGCGGGAGCCGGAGCCAGCGGCCGTGTCACCAAGGACGCGTTCGACCGGATCATGGCGGCCTTCGCCGAGCAGTTGGACGCCATGGGAGAGGTCGACGCCGTGTATCTCGGCCTGCACGGGGCGATGGCCGCCGAGCACGACGACGACCCCGAAGGGTTGCTGTTGGAGATGGTGCGGGAGAAGGTGGGTCCGGACGTGTGGCTGGTGGCATCCACGGATCATCACGCCTGCATCACCCGGCGGAAGATCGCCAACGCGGACATCATCGTGGGGCACCGAACGCAGCCGCACGATCCGTATCACACGGGGCAGCAGACGGCCGAGGCGCTGTTCAGGGTGGTGGACGGGAACATGCGTCCCGTGGTGGCGATGCGCAAGGCGCCGATGATCACCCATCAGGAGCAGTACCTGACCCGCAAGCCGCCGATGAAGATCTGGTTCGACCTGGCCCGTGAGATGGAGAGCCGGCCGGGAGTGATCTCGGTATCGACATATCCCATGCAGCCTTGGTTGGACGTGGAGGAGGGTGGCTGGGCGTCGATTGTCTACACCGACAACGATCCGCACCTGGCCGATGATCTGGCGAAGGAGCTCACCCGCAAGGTGTGGAGCCTGCGTGAGGATCTGATGGTTCAGGAGTCGGTCCCCGTCGAAGAGGCCGTGGCCCGGGCCGAAGCCGCCCCGCGGGGCATCGTGGTGTTGTCCGATACCGGCGACAGCGTCGCCGGAGGCGCCTCCGGCGAGTCGAACGCGATCCTGGCCGAGATGATCCGCCAGCAGGTGAAGGGGACCGCGCTGGTGCCGATGGTCGACGAGGCCGCCGCCTTGGCTGCCGCCGAGGCCGGCGTGGGTGCCACCATCGAGGTCAGGCTCGGACGGTCGTCGGACACCACATGGGGTGAGCCGATCACGGTGACGGCCGAGGTGCTCAACATCACGGACGGCAAGCTGGCCGCCGACATCGACGACGAAGCCCAGGAGTTCGGCACGACCGCCCTTCTCAAGGTGGGCAACGTACTGGTGGGGGTCTCCCGCTATCGGACGGGATCCGTCCTCAAGCCGCTCTTCTGGAAGCATCTCGGGATCGATGCCACCGACCGGGACGCGGTGCGAACGGTGGTGGTGAAGACCGCCTCGAACTTCCAGTATTTCGCCGACTGGACAGAGGAGCTCATCCGGGTCGACACCGCCGGGCACACCCAGTCCCGGGTATTGGAGTTCGACTGGGTCCGCTTGCCGCGTCCGGCCTTTCCGCTCGACGCGGACGCCGCGCTCGACTTC
>DATHWB010000080.1:0-1873 GCA_035460965.1 Acidimicrobiia bacterium | reverse complement strand
CCATTCCCCGTCGGCCCGGTGGGCGTCGTTGCAGAGCACGGCCAGCTCCAGGAATCGCCGCACCCGTGCGTCGCCCGCCTGCCCCTCCAGCCGCGGGAGGTGAAGGTCCGCCAGGTCGGTCTCCTGGACCCGGATCTGATTGCGGGTGAGCGTTCCGGTCTTGTCGGTGCAGATGACCGTGGCCGCCCCGAGAGCCTCGACGGCCGGCAACCGACGCACGATGGCGTTGTGGTTCGCCATCCGCTTGACGCCGCGGGCCAGGGTGAGCGTGACGATGGCGGCCAGACCTTCGGGAATCGCGGCGACGGCGAGTGCCACCGCCAGGAGGAACATCGACTCGAGCGGACGGTCCCGCGCCACCCCGAGTCCGAAGATCAGGGCCCCCACCAGCAAGGCCATGATCGTCAGGCGCCATCCCACTCGCTTCAGTTCGGCTTCGAGCGGCGTGGGAGGCTCCTTTTCCGTGAGGAGACCGGCGATCAGCCCCATCTGGGTGGCGGTGCCGACGGCCGTCACGATCCCCTTGCCCCGTCCCGCCGCAACCGTGGTCCCTGCATGGGCCATGGACGTCCGATCGGCGACTCCGCTGTCCCGGTCGACCGGCCTCACGTCCTTGCGCACCGGCAGCGACTCGCCGGTCAGGGACGACTCGTCGACGGCCAGGGCCACCACTTCGATCAGCCGTAGGTCGGCCGGTATCAGCACACCGGCCTCGAGCACCACCAGGTCTCCGACCACGACGTCCCCGGCCGGAACCTGCCGTTCCTGACCCTGGCGGATCACACTCGTGTTGGGTGCGGCCATCGCCTCCAGCGCCGCCAGAGCCTCGTCTGCCTTCGACTCCTGGCTGTATCCGAGGGTTGCGTTGAGCACCACGATGGCGGTGATCACTCCCGCTTCGATCCACTCCCCCAGCAGGAAGCCGCTGACTGCGGCGGCCACGATCAACAGCCACACCAGGACGTCGGTGAACTGACGCAGGATCCGCCGGATCCGCTGGCCCCCCGGGGCGGCATCGAGGCGGTTCGCTCCGTAGACGGCTCGGCGCCGATCCACGTCACCGTCGGGGATGCCCGTCACCGAGTCGGCCTCGACCTCGACGAGCAGCGACTCGACCGTCTCGGCGTGCGGTGCGGTGAGTGCCAACGCCCTCAGCCGGTCCTGCGCCGACCGACCATCACGGGCACTCTGGACGCTCCGACCAGTCTCCCTGTCACACTGCCGAACAGCGTCTGGGACGCTCCGCGTCCTCGGGCGCCCACCACGATCACTTCGATCCCGGCATTCTCGGCGTACTGGGTGAGGGCCTCGTCGGCTCGTCCATACAGGATGCGGGTGCGCACCTCGTCCCGACCCGTGCGGGCGGCGACCTCGTCGAGGAGCGCCTGGGCTCGCCGACGGGCGTCCTCCCCCGCCGCCCCCTCCCGGCTGTCGTGATCGAGCACGGTGGCGACCGTCAGGCTCGTGGCATGCGGACCGAGCAATCCGAGGGCGTCGTCCAGCGCTTGGAACGACTCCTCGGATCCGTCCGTGGCGAACAGCACGTCGCAGTGTCCGGACTCGGCCTCTGGCACGTGCACCCGGCGGAGGGGATGTTCCCGGAGTCGCTCGAGGGCGAGGGGAACCGCCCGCGGCCCGAGGATCACCCCGAGGACCAGCCAGGACAACAGATCATGGCCCCTCCGCCGCATCACCACGGAGAGGACGATTCCGGTGACGGCCCAGGCCACACCCAGTCCGATCAGGAACGAACCTTCCAACCTCTGCTCCTCTCCACCATCGCATCATGCCGCAACCGACGGAGGGAGGGGGCGAATGTCACTTCTCCCCCACGAATCGTCCTTCCCGACCGACCGAGTGTCGATCGCCTCCC
>DATHWB010000079.1:0-6500 GCA_035460965.1 Acidimicrobiia bacterium | reverse complement strand
GCTCACCCGCCCCTTCCTCGCGTACCCAGGGTTCCTCGGTACGCCGGCGTACCAACCAGCCCACAGAACGAGTGCTTTCGGGCGCGTCTCAGAATCCTGCGCGAACGGCCCTACTCGCCAACCCACCAGCGGACGGATACTGCTGGGGAGAGATCGCGGAGGTGGCCATGCGGACCGTCGAGCGACACGATGCGAAACGCAGGTGGAAGTGGCTCGGAGCCGGGCTGCTCGGCATCCCGCTCGTCATCGTCACGATCTTCGCAGTCGAGGAAGGCTTCGGAGGCGAGGAGGGATGGTTGGGCCACCTCATCCAGCTCGCCGTCGGGGTGACGTTCCTGGCGGGCTGTTGGCTCTACCCCAAGATCGTCGGACCGCTGCTGTTCGCGGCGGGAGTGGTGTTCACCGGTATGTGGCTCCAGGCGGGAGGGGGTGACGATGTCGGGTATCCCTTCGCCATCCTCCTGGTAGCGACGGTGCTCGCGGGGGTCTTTTTCACGCTGGCCGGATACACCCGACGAAAGGACGCCTCGCCGTGACGAAGCTGATCCCGCTCCTGCTGGTCACGATCCTGACGGCAGCCTGCGCGTCGGCCGACGAGCGCGCCGACGCCATCGTCTGCAGCACCGCATACCGCGTCTCGACCAGCGAGAGCCTCACCGGGACCGACACGCTCCGCCTCGCCGACGAGGACTCGGGCGGATCGATCCCCTACGTCTACCTCGAGTTCCACGCCGCCTACACCGACGGACGGGCTGACGGCGAGCGTGCCCTCCGGGTGTGGGTCACTCCCACGGGTACGGACGAGGTGATCGTCACCCACCTGTACCAGCTGCCTCCCGACACCGGTCCGACCGACCAGTTCGTCGGAGGCCATGGCTTCACCGGGCTCAACTACGCCTACGACCCGGTGAGCGGGGCGGAACTCCAGTACTGGTGCGAGACCGAGTGAGGGGTCGACGCCAACGGACCGGACACGCCGTCATGCCGTCGACGAGCCTCGGTCGATTCGTTTCATGATCGGTGTCACCGTCACGCCGTGGACCACGATGGAAACAGCGACGACCAGAGCCGTGACCGCCCAAACCTGCTCGACCTGCAGGAACTCGACCTGGTTCGAGGCATAGGCGAGGTAGTAGAACGAGCCGACGCCGCGGATCCCGAAGAACGCGATGGCGCCGCGTTCCGGACCTGGAATGGGCGTACGGGCCAGTCCGACGAGTCCGGCCAGGGGCCTGATCACCAGCACGATCGCCACGGCAGACAGCACCCCGCGCCAATCCAGGTGGCCGAGCACGCCGCTCACCAACGCGCCCCCGAAGAGGACGAGCACGATCGCACTCAACAGCCGCTCGATCTGGTCGGAGAACTGGTGCATGACTTCCAGATACGAGTGCTTCCGCTCCTGGTTGCGGATGACCACCGCCCCGACGAACACCGCCAGGAACCCGTATCCCCCGATCATCTCCGCACCGGCGTAGGCGATCAGCGTCGCCGCCAGCGCCGCCATACCGTCCCGCACCCGGAACATCGGTGAGCTGCGACCGAAGATCACCCAGGCCAGCATCCGCCCCACCACCCAGCCCCCCAGCACCCCCACCACGATCTTGTACCCGACTTCGACGAGCAGAAACTCTGACAGCCAGCCGGAAGGGGCCACCCCGTACAAGGCGATCAGGACCGCCAGGTTGGTGAACGGGAACGCCAACCCGTCGTTGAGACCGGCCTCGGATGTGAGCGCGAACCGCACCTCGTCGTCGTCCCCGTCGCCGTTGGGTCCGGCGACCTGGACATCGCCGGCGAGCACCGGATCGGTCGGCGCCAGCACCGCGCCGAGCAGCACGGCAGCGGCCGGTGTCAGGCCCAAGACCCACCAGCCGAGTCCGGCGATGGCGGCGATGGTGAGGGGCATCGTGATCGCCAACAGCCGTGCGGTGGTATTCCACGTCTTCCATCCCGGGACCCGGTTGATCGCCAGGCCGGCACCCATCAGGGCGGTGATGACGCCGATCTCGGTGAGGATCTCCGTGAGTTCGGAGTACTCGATCGGATCGGGAGACGGCAGACCCAGGGGGAGCGAGAACAGGAAGGCACCAGCACAGACGAGAACGACGGGATACGAGAGCGGCCACTTGCGAAGGATGTGTGGAAGTCCGACCACTCCGAGAGCGGCCAGTCCCAGCACGAGCAGGACCAGCTCGTGCAGGTGTTCGTTCACGTGTCTGCTCCGAGGCGCGCCACGCCGATGCCGCCTTCCAGGCGGACGCGGGTTCCGAGAACGGCGGAATCCTCGATCACCCCTTCCAACACGGCCTCCGCCCGGTCACCCGCCACGAAGACGGGATGACTTCGCTCGCCGATCGGTCCCCCCTCCTCCCCCGCTGCGTCGACCAGCACCAACGGAACGATGCGTACCTCTTCGGCCCCCGCATCCGACAGTTCGATTTCGGCCATGTACCCGTGCCAGACGTCCGGCATGCGCCACATCCCGGGATTGGCGCGCTCGATCTCAGGATCGATGTGGAAGATGAAGTTGCCGAGGCTGTGGAAGATCGGGCACCCCCGGTACACCTCGACGGCGCTTGCACGGGGATAGCCATGCCCGAGGAAGACCGTGGCTCCGGCCTCGATCGCGGCGTGGGTGAATTCCCTCTTCCAGGTCATCGGGAGCCGCCAGTCCTCGTGCCAGGCGGGCTCGAAAGCAACGTCCTTCCACTCCTTGGGCCACAGGTGCTCGTGCAGCGACACCACGACATGGTCGGCGTCACCGGCCGCCGCTCGGATCGACGACAATGCGGCGGCGACGTCCTCGGAGTCGAGCTCGACCCCTTCATCCGCCCGCCTGCCCCGGAGCGGGTTCACGCCCGGGGGTCCATCCTCGCCGGCAACGGACGCCCGGGTCTGGAGGTTGGCGGTGTCGAAGGCGAGGAAAGCGACCGTGCGTCCCGCCACCTGCGTGAAGGCGGCAGCCGCGGCCGATGCCCGATCGGGTCCGGTGCCGGCCGGAACGAACCCGAGCTGTTCGGCGTATGCCCGTGTACGGAGAACACCGCTGGTGCCGCCCTCGAACGCATGGTTGTTGGCGAGCGACAACAGGTCGAAACCCATCCAACGCAGCGCGTCCAGGGTGGCCGGGTCCGACGGATGAGGGTCGGACGGACCATCTGTCCCGTCTCCCGCCAGGCTCGTCTCGTAGTTGGTGAAGGCGAGATCGGCGGCACGCACCCGCTCGACCACGGCGTCGAACACGGCCGGGGCGCGGTCCCTCACGTCGTGGATGATGAGGGACTGGCCCACCGCAGCGAGAGTGAATCGACCGTCCGCAGCCAGTCCGGCACGCGACCAATCGAGGAAACGTTCGAAGGCGCGTATACACCGGTCCGGCGGCGGGTAAGGAGTGTCGGACGCGGCCAATGCCTCGCCAGCCCGCCGCCGTGCGGCCGCGTCGTCCGCGGACCCTCCCGGAGTTCGACTGCCGGGAGGGTCCGCTCTACCGGTCAGAGTTTCCGAACGAAGCAGACCCGTGACTGACCGGGACCGTCGTAGTCGGGGAACACCGACCCGCCATCTGCCGGGTTCGTCTCGACGTGGAATCCCATCGCCCGATGGAAGGCGATCGAGCCCGCGTTCTGCGGAGACGTGACCGCCCGAACCCGGCGCCGACCGGCTCGGCGCGCCGCTTCGAGGAAGCGCTCGTAGAGTTCCTCGGCGACCCGCTCCCGCCGCCGATGTGGCGAGACACCGACGAAGTGGACGTACGCCTCGTCGGCCCGGTCCGGAGAGTGGAATCCGACGAGAAAGGCGACCAGTTCCCCGTCGTGCTCGGCGACCAGACTGGTCCGTGCGAAGTGCTGGAGGAACAGCCTCGGCATCAGCAGCGAGAGCTCGCGCGCCTGCGCCTGGTCCCGTGAGTCGCCCCACCACTCCTGGATGGCGCCGACGATCGCGGGATGGTCGTCGATCGTGGCGGTCCTCACCGTGATCATGCGAGCCCGGACCATAGGCCTGGCTCAGGACGGGACCGACACCTGCAGGTACTCGTCGATGGCGGCTGCGGCTCTGCGGCCGGCTCCCATCGCCAGGATCACCGTGGCACCACCTGTGACGACATCGCCGCCCGCGAACACGCCAACACGACTGGTCATGCCGGTCTCCTCGTCCACCACGATCGTGCCCCGCGGACCGATCTCCAATCCCGGAGTGCGGCGCAGCGTCGGATTGGGAGCATTGCCGACTGCGATCACGACCACGTCGACCGGCACGTCGACCTCGACATCGGGCACCGGCTCGGGACGACGGCGTCCCTCGTCATCCGGCTCCCCCAGTCGCATCCGCTGCAGCCGCATCGAGTGGAGCCACCCGTCCTCGCCGAGGAACTCGATCGGGTTGAGCAGGAACTCGAAGTGGATCCCTTCCTCGCGAGCGTGCCGGATCTCCTCCCGACGAGCGGGCATCTCGTCTTCCGTGCGGCGGTAGTAGATGGTGGCATCCCTCGCTCCCAGCCGTAGGGCGGTGCGCACGGCGTCCAGCGCCGTGTTGCCTCCGCCGATGACCGCCACCCGCTTGCCGACGACATCGGGCACGGGCGTCTCCGAGCCCTCCCGGTAGCCGCGCATGAGGTTGACGCGTGTCAGGAACTCGTTGGCCGACATCACTCCGACCAAGTGCTCGCCGGGGACGTCCAGGAAACGGGGGAGACCGGCTCCCACCCCGACGAACACGGCATCGTGGCGCTCCAAGAGGTCGTCGAGACTCTCGGCTCGGCCGATCGGGGCGTTCATCACGAACTCCACGCCGTGACGCCGCAACAGCTCGACCTCCGCCGCCACGACCGCCTTCGGGAGCCGGTACTCCGGTATCCCGTACTGCAGGACCCCGCCCGGCTCGTGCAGCGCCTCGTACACGGTCACCGCATGGCCGCGACGAACGAGGTCGAATGCGCACGCCAGGCCGGCGGGTCCGCTCCCGACCACTCCGACGGACCGTCCGCTGGGAGCGACGGCCGCAACCTCACCACCGCCCTTCTCCCGGTTCCGGTCGGCGACGAAACGCTCCAGATGACCGATGGCGATCGGTCTGCCGCGCCTTGCCAGCACGCAGGCGCCCTCACACTGCGACTCCTGGGGACACACGCGGCCACACACCGCCGGAAGGGAGTTGTCCCGGCCGACGATGGTGGCAGCCGACTCGAAGTCCCCGTCGGCGACGGCCTGGATGAACTCGTCGATCCGGACACCGACGGGACATCCCTCGATGCACTTCGGGTGCGGACACTGGAGGCACCGGCTGGCCTCGAGCATCGCGAGCTGGTCCGTGAGCCCGAGGTTCACCTCTTCGAACGTCCCGGCGCGCTGACGCCCTGGCCGTTCGGGCATCTCGACCCGCTCCATCGCCATCCGCTCCTTGCGGGACAGATCGGTCACGAGCAGACCCCCGCCGCCCGAGCGATCTCGAAGTCCCGGTAGGCACGGTTGCGAACGGCCAGCACGTCGAAATCCACGAGGTGGGCGTCGAACTCGGGGCCGTCGATGCAGGCGAACAGGGTGGAACCATCCACGAGTACCCGACAGCCGCCGCACATCCCGGTACCGTCGACCATGATCGGGTTGAGGCTGGCGACCGTGGCGATCCCGTCCGGCCTCGTGAGTTCGGCGACCGCCTTCATCATCGGGATCGGACCGATGGCGACCACCCTGTCCACCGGCTCCCGGTCCATGACCTCGAGCAGGGCATCGGTGACGAGACCGCGGCGACCGCCCGATCCGTCGTCGGTCGTGACGATCAACTCGTCGGCGAACTCGGCCACCTCGTCGGTCAGTATCACGAGATCCGCCGTCCGCCCGCCGATGATCACGATCACGCGATTGCCCGCCTCCGACATGGCGCGAGCCGTCGGAAAGGCGATCGCCGTACCGACTCCGCCACCCACGACGACCACGGTGCCGTAGTCCTCGATCTCCGATGGAACGCCGAACGGTCCGGCGACATCGGAGATGGAGTCGCCGACATCCAGCGAGTTGAGGAGTCGAGTGGTCCGCCCGACGCCCTGCACGATCAGGGTGATCGTCCCATCGCTGCGATCGACGTCGGCCACCGTGAGGGGGATGCGTTCGCCGTCGGCATCGACTCGGAGGATCACGAACTGGCCGGGTGCCCAGTGCTCGACGACGCGCGGCGCGACGACCCGGATCCTGCAGATGTCCGGCGCGAGTGTGTGGGACTCGGCGATCGGGAACATGTCCCATCCATGATCCGCCGGTCGCATCGTGCTCGGTAGGGGCCATTGGTCGGGACTCACGGCCGGAGGTCAGTTCCTCCAAGTCCCCCGCCAGGGCCTGATCCAATCGATAGCATCCACCACATGCGCAGCACCACCCTCGTCACCGACGACGTCTACCGATACCTGCTCGAGCACTCGATGCCGGCGGACCAGATCGTCGCCGACCTCATCGAGGAGACCCGGGAGGCGCTGCCGGACCGGGCGGGAATGCAGATCGGCGGTG
>DATHWB010000078.1:0-3193 GCA_035460965.1 Acidimicrobiia bacterium | reverse complement strand
GACACGCCCTCGTGCTCGATCCCTTCGTACGGCGTGAGCACGACGCGTCCGCCCACGTCCCCCACGAGTTCGGTGAGACCGGTGCGCAGGTCGTCACAGCCGTCGGGACAGTCATAGGTGAGCACGACGCCGCCGTCCTCGAGGTTGTGAACGAAGAGCTGCTCGGGGACCGGGTCCTCGTGCACCCCCCAGTTGGCCAGGAACCCTACGTGGGGCCCGGACGAGGGAGGCGACGAGATGTACGGCTCGTGCGGTTGGTCGATCGACGCCAAATGGAAGTTGCCCTGCGAGGGGAACTCGACGCCGGGAGGGGGCTGGTCGAAGGCGAGCAGCGCCCCGATTCCCAGGACGACCACCGCACCGGTGATGATGCCGCCCCACGGGGTCGGCTTCTTCCTGGCGGACGGGTCGGGTGTCGACTTGGCGGATTTGTTGGAGGTACGTGCCATGCGCTCGTTGTTGATCGGGAACGGGAGAGGCTACCCGCCACCCACCACTGGGTGGATCAGGCCGGTGGGGAGCCTTCCGGCCACTCCTCGGGCGGATACTGCTCTTTGTCTGCCGTGACCCTGGCCATGTAGGCCGCCGCTTCCGAGCGGCGGGCCATGCCGAGCTTGGCGAGCATGTTGGAGACGTAGTTCTTGACGGTCTTCTCCGCCAGGAACATGTCGTCTGCGATCTGCTTGTTGGTCTTGCCCTCGGCGATGTGTCCCAGGATGGTGAGTTCCTGCGGGGACAGGCGCGATAGCAGCGGATCTTCCTTGTGTCCGTCCCCGCGCAGTCTCCGGAAGAGCTTCTCGGTCATCTCCGGGTCGAGCAGCGATCCCCCCTTGGCGACCGACCGAATGCTGTCGAGCAGTTCCGAACCTCGCACTCTCTTCAGGACGTATCCCGACGCGCCGGCCAGGATCGCTGCCATGAGAGCCTCCTCATCGGCGAACGATGTCAGCATGAGCACCTTCACCTCGGGGAACCTGGCCCGGATCTCGCGGCACGCCTCCACCCCGGACCCGTCGGGGAGTCGAACGTCGAGGACGACGACATCCGGCTCGTCGAAGCCGGTCCGGCGGATCGCATCCTCCACCGAGCCGGCCTGCCCCACGACCCGGAGATCGTCGGACGAGTCGATGAGTGCGGCCAGTCCTTCGCGGACGATCTCGTGGTCGTCGACGAGCAGGACACGATGTGTGGGCTTGGTCACGGCTACAAGGGTATCCGCTGCGACGGACGACGCCGACGTTCGTCACATTTACCCTGCTGGACGATGCGAGACACCGAACGGGGGACACTCACCGACCTGGTCAAGGCGGCGGCTGACGTGGCGGGCCAAACCGAACTCGACGACCTCCTCAGAACGACCGTCCGGCTGGCGCGCGAAGCGACCGGTTCGCGGTATGCGGCTATGGGCGTGCTCGGCTCGCAGGGCACCCTCCGGGACTTCATCCACCAGGGGATGGACGCCGACCTCGCCGAGAGGATCGGCCACCTCCCCGTCGGGCACGGGGTGCTCGGCACACTGATTCGCAATCCGCACACGGTGCGGGTCGACGACATCTCACAACACCCGGACTCGGTCGGGTTCCCCGAGCATCACCCGACGATGACCACCTTCCTCGGAGTCCCGGTGCGCGCAGGCGACTCCGTCTTCGGAAACCTCTATCTCACCGACAAGGACGAGCCGTACACGGCCGACGACGAGACCCTGGTCGAAGCCCTGGCGGCGATCGCCGGCGGGGCGATCTCCTCGCTGCGTCTGCGGCAACGCCTGTCAGACCTGGCCCTGGCCGAGGACCGGGAGCGGATCGCCCGCGACCTGCACGACGCCGTCATCCAGGATCTGTTCGCCGTCGGCCTCGGCCTGCAGGCCGCGACGGCGCAACTGCAGGACGAGGCCCTGCGGCGACGCATGGACGATGCCGTCGATCGGATCGACACCGCCATCGCCAGCCTCCGAACCTTCATCTTCGACCTCCGCTCCCTGGGAACCCTCAACACGACGCTGGCGCGCACCCTCGACGACATGCTTGGCCGCATCGCCGGGGGCAGGGCCACGTGGCAGGTCGGGCTCTCTTCCGATGTGGGCCAGGTCGACTCGAACTTGCTCGACAACGCGCTGCTGGTGGCCCGGGAGGCGGTCTCGAACGCCATCCGCCACGGCGCCGCCACCGAGATCGGTATCACGATCGAGCGCATCGACGGCGGGGCGCGTCTGGTGGTGACGGACAACGGGGTGGGATTCGACCCGACCCGTGTCTCACGCGGGATGGGCCTGACGAACATGGAGGCACGCGCCACCGACGACGGCGGAGAGTTCTCCGTCGAGTCGTCGCCCGGCGGTACCACCGTCCGGGCGACGTTCAGACGGCGGCGCCGCTGACCTCGATCAGCTCGACCAGGCGCTCCATGAAGTTGCGGACGGTGGCCGCCGCCAGCCGGTTGAGGGCCACCCTGTCCAACAACGCACCGACCGCCCCCATCGGTGGCGTGTAGACGCCCCGGAACTCCAGGTGCGTGGTGTGTCCCAGCGACGAGAGCACCAGTTCGGCGTCCATGTGCGGGAACAACTGAGTCGCCCCCGATGCCCTCCAGCTGATCGGAAAGGCCACCGAATTGGACCCGACGACCGGAGTACCGATAGAGAACTCCACGGGGACGGCCACCGCCGGGTTCGGCCCGATCGCCAGCTCCTCTCCCCGCCGATATGCCGCGTCGGCCAACAGCGCCAGTCCGTCTGAGCCGGAGATTCGACCCTGGACGACGGAGATCGGAAGCTCCACCTCCATGAAGTCGCTGACCATCATGAGGTGTCACCTCGGGGGTGGGTCCTCCTGGCAGCACACACTCCTGCCAGGAGGACCCGAACCGCCGCGCCTCCATCCGGCCGCCGACAGGCCGACCCGTCGGTGGGTCGCCGTGTCCGGTGTGGACGAGAGAAGGCGCTGGTCATGCTCATGCGGCTTCCTGGACGATCAGGGCCGTGACCATGCCGAACATGCCCTCTTCCCGCTCGACGTGGTTCAGGATGTGGCAGTGCCAGACCCACCCACCCACGTCGTTCGGGTTCATGAGCACGCTGTAGCGCTCCCCGGGGGCGACGTTCACCGTGTCCGCCCAGTAGGGGTGGTCGAGTGGGATCCCGTCCTTGGCGAACACGAGCTGCGGGAACTGGTGTTGGTGCATCGGATGGACCTGC
>DATHWB010000077.1:0-3463 GCA_035460965.1 Acidimicrobiia bacterium | reverse complement strand
GTCATCGAACCCATCGAACCGTCGAGCCGGGCGGCGAGGACTGCGAGATCGGTGGCGGTGGCGTTCACCCGGGCACTGTAGATAGATGCGTGCAGAAGGCAAATAACTCAGTGCCAACCCCGTGGCTAGTATTCAACTACTTGGTTGAGTAGAGGAGGGTCGATGGATCCCGCAGACCGCCACCGTCGGGTGGCTGCCAGGTTCGAGGAGTTGATGGCGGGGACGACGAACTGGGATGCCCCGTCACCGGTCCCGGAGTGGAACGCACGCGACGTGGTTCGCCACCTCCTCGAATGGTTCCCGCCCTTCCTGCAGGACGCCTCAGACGTGACGCTCGCCGCCGAAACATCGGTCGACGACGATCCCGTGGCGGCCTGGCGGACACGGTCGGACGAAATCCAGGCACTGCTCGACGCCCCGTCGCCACCCAGGTTCGAGCATCCCCGGATCGGTGCCATGCCCTTCGGGGAGGCGATCGACCGGTTCTACACCGGCGACGTCTTCCTCCACTCGTGGGACCTGGCGCGCGCCACCGGCCAGGACGACACCCTCGACCCGGAGACGTGCGCCGCCATGCTCGCCGGGATGGAGCCGATGGAGGAAGTCATGCGCTCCTCCGGCCACTACGGACCCCGCTTCGTGGTCCCCGCCGACGCCGACGTGCAGACCCGCCTGATCGCCTTCATCGGACGCAACCCCTACTGGTCTTCCTGAGCGTCAGCCGAACACCGGCTCGGATCGGCCGGCGACGACCTCCGTGCCCGCTTCCCCGCCGAGGATCTGGCTGGCCTGGTCGAGACGGCCGATGAATGCACGCCCACCGAGCCGCTCGACGAACCGGCAGGCAGCCTCGACCTTGGGACCCATCGACCCGGACTCGAACGAACGACTCCGAAACCACTCGACGCCGGCGCGCCGCACCAGCGCTCGGTCGGGCTCCCCCCAGCCTTCATAGACTCCATCGACATCGGTGAGAGCCATGAACACATCTGCCTGCAGGCTCGACGCCAACAGAGACGAGGCCAGATCCTTGTCGACCACGGCCTCGATACCGGCGGTGGCGCCGTTGGCGTCGACGACAGGGATCCCCCCTCCGCCTCCGCAGATCACCAGTATCCCGTCATCGCTCAGACGGCGGATCAGCGGCGCCTGCACGATCCGCACCGGTTCGGGCGAGGCAACCACCCGACGCATACCCGGGCCGTCCATACGGAACTGCCATCCGCGCTCAGTGGCCAGGCGCTGGGCGTCGGACACGACCGGATAGATCGGGCCGATCGGCTTGGTGGGATCCTCGAAGGCTGGATCGTCCGCCCGCACGACGGTCCGCGTCAGCACGGTCAGTATCGGCACGTCGACCATCCGTTCGAGTTCGGTCTCGAGGATGTACCCGATCATCCCCTCCGATTCTGCGACGAGCACGTCGAGGGGATAGGACGCCACGTCGCCGTACGACTCGGACTGGAGAGCCAGGAGTCCGACCTGGGGACCGTTCCCGTGGGTGAGGACCATCCGGTGCCGGGAGGCCAGGGGAGCAAGCGAAGCTGCTGCCTCCCGAGCAGCTGACTGCTGGACCGTGAAATCGAGCCCCTTGCCTCTGGGAAGGAGGGCGTTGCCTCCGAGGGCGACGACCACCCTCACGGCAGTGCCTCGCGTCCGGTATGCCTCATCGTCTCCTCCCCACCATCGTTAGCGGGTCAGCGTCGATACGCAGAGAGTCCAAGGGCCCTATCCCGGTAGGCCGGTCACCGAGGACGATTGAGCCCGAGCCTTCGCTGGTCGGAGCCAACCGACCGTCGGGGCGAGCGGAAGGAGGACTGATGGACCGCATCGTGATCATGGGAGCCGGAGGGCGGGACTTCCACGACTTCAACGTGGTGTATCGAAACGATCCCGACGTCGAGGTCGTGGCCTTCACCGCAGCGCAGATTCCCGGAATCGGTGGTCGAACCTATCCGCCGGTGTTGGCGGGACCGCGATACCCCGACGGTGTCCCCATCGTCGACGAGTCGGAACTGACCGAACTGATTCGGCGGGAACGTATCGACCGGGTCACGCTGGCGTACTCCGACCTCTCCCACGTCGAAGTCATGCACAAGGCGTCACAAGTGATGGCTGCCGGCGCCGACTTCTCCCTGCTTGGGCCCCGACGGAGCATGTTGCCTGCCACCAAGCCGGTGATCGCGGTATGCGCCGTGCGCACCGGTAGTGGCAAGAGCCAGACGAGCCGGCTGGTGGGCCGCATTCTTCGCGATCTCGGACTCACGGTGTCACTCGTCCGACACCCCATGCCGTACGGCAACCTCGAAGGAATGCGCGTCCAGCGGTTCGGGAATCTGGCGGACATCGACGCCGCCAACCCCACCATCGAGGAGCGCGAGGAATACGAGGCCCCGGTCCGGGAGGGCCTGTTGATGTGGGCAGGGGTGGACTACGCCGAGATCCTGCGCGCCGCCGAGGACGAGTCCGACGTCATCGTGTGGGACGGCGGCAACAATGACTTTCCCTTCTACCGGCCGGACCTCCTCATCACGGTCCTCGACGCCCTCCGACCGGGGCACGAACTCGAGTACCACCCCGGCGAGATCAACCTGCGGATGGCAGATGTCGCCGTGATCAACAAAGTGGATGTGGCTGACCCCGACGACGTGCGACGTGTCGCTGCCAACGTCCAGTCCGTCAACCCCTCCGCGGTCATACTGCAGACGGCTTCCCCGGTCAGGCTCGAACCCGGCCCCGACGTGCGAGACATGCGGGTCCTGGTCGTCGAGGACGGCCCCACCCTCACTCATGGCGGGATGCCGTTCGGAGCGGGCACCGTCGCCGCCCGGCGGGCGGAGGTCGGGAAGATCGTGGATCCGAGGCCGTACGCCGTCGGCAGTATCGCCACCGTCTTCGACCGATATCCGACCCTCGGTCCCGTGCTCCCGGCCATGGGCTACGGGCGCGACCAGATCCGTGAACTGGAGGAGACGATCTCCCGAGTGCCGTGTGACGTCGTCATCACCGGAACCCCGATCGATCTCGGCCGCATCATCGAAGTCCACCAGCCGATTCGTCACGCCGCCTACGACTCCGTCGAGGTGGGCGAACCCCGACTGGCAGGCCTCATCCGAGGCGTCGTCGACCGGACTCCGGCTCCGGCGGGCGGTGCGGGCCTTCCATGAGGCACAATCCGGTGCATGACCTATCGGCTGCTGAGTCACACTGCCGACACCGGGGTCGAAGCGACGGCTCCGGGTCTGGACACTCTCCTCGCCGAGCTGGCGGCCGGCATGTTCGCCTCGATGGCAAGCCCGAACCCCGGCTCGACGGCACGGTGGATCGCCACACGGGTCGAGTCGGCCACGGTGGATGATCTGGTGGTGGACGTCCTGTCAGAGCTACTGGGACGCGCCGAAGTCGAAGACCTCCTCCTGTGCGAGTTCGAGATCTCCGTCGAGAGCCGCTTCGCGGCGACGGT
>DATHWB010000076.1:0-2859 GCA_035460965.1 Acidimicrobiia bacterium | reverse complement strand
CCATGGTGCGCGCATCGGCCCCAGCCCCGTCGCGCCTGAGCCGCGGAGCGCGTTCTCCGCCGGATGCGGATGGTCTCGAGCCATCGGTCGGGGTCCGGACCGCACGCCGCTTGACCTCCGGGCTTACGGAGCGGTGTGCTCCCCACGCCTCCGCATCCGGAAGCCTGAGGGCTGCGGAAGCTCTGCCGTTGGTGGGATCTCTCTGCCGCCCATCCATCCCCCAAGGGCACCGCCCACGACCCCCCACGCCAAAGCCAGGAGCCCGGCGGTCCACACACCGGGTCCGATCAGCACGGAGTTATCCGCGGGGATGCCCCACGCGCGCGTGGCGAGTGCCACCGAGACCGAAGCCAGCCACGAGCCCACCGCCACCAAGACCGCGAAGACGACGCCGGACGCGGCTCCCACGGCGATGGCCTCCGACCGGAGCCGGGCGCGCTTCCTGGCGGCGTACCGGCCCCCCAGGACCGCCGACGCCGCGGGCACCAGGAGGAACAGGAAGTAGCCCGGTGGTGCCGTCTCGAAGTCGCTTCCGGCCGGGGGTGTGCGGGAGACCAGGCCCTCGGGGCTCACCGACACCGTCGTGGGGAACTTCGAGTAGCAGAGGAAGGACCCGGAGACGTCCCCGGAGAGACCGTCGCAGCCACCCATCGCGGGAACCAGCACCCACATCGACTGGTTCGGCAACAGGAGGACGTGGTTCGCGATGATGACGGCCGTCTGGCCGGTGGGTGGGCGGGAGACGACCTCGAAGTAGGTCCTGGCGGGGCCGGGTTTGACCACCGCCAGCACCAGGAGCCCGGCGAACGACAGCACCAGGCCGAGCACGAACATCCGAAGGCCTCCGGCGATGACCCCCGCGGCGCGCCGTCCCGAGGGCTCCTGTGAGAGCCACTCGAACCGGCCCGAACGCAGACCGCCGGCGGCGCCCGCCGCCAGCGCGATCAGCAAGGGCAGCACGAACCACGGGAGGACCGACGACGGCATCTCGAGGGCGCCGGCCGCCAACGCGTTCCGCGGAACGGGGATCTGGATGGTCACCAGCGCGGAAACCACCAGGGGCGGGATGGCGTACGCGGGCGCCACCTTCATCCCGTGGAGGGCTCGAGCGATCCCGTCCCCCCCCACGCGGTCCGCGACGGCCCAGCCTCCGCGGTACAGGATCCCGATCGCCAGGAACGTGGCGAGCATCATCGCCAGCCCCACGTCCGCCGTCAGGGCGGCGTCGCCGGGGCCACCGATCGCGTCCTCCGAGGGCGTCAGGTGAGCCGTGAGTGCGACGCGGTGGAACCAGCCGAAGTACAGCCAGCCCAGCTTCGCCGCCGTGCCGGCCGACGTGCTGGGTGTTTGGGCGAGATTGACGGCGAACGCCATGGCCTGCCCCAGAGCGGCCATCACCACGAAGGCGAGCCCCCCTCTGGCGAGCCCCGTGACCCAACCCCGGGTGAGGATGTCGGTCGGCGACGACCCCTGGGCCGCGTGACGACCCTCGGATCCGGCGCTTGTTCGCTGCGAGATGTCGCTCACTCCGGGGAACCCTCCACGATCTGGACACTCCGTCGGCGTCCGGCGGCATGTTACCGACGTTCGACGCCCTGGCGTGGAAGAGCCGCTCACCCATCAGGTTGGACGGCCATCGCGCCGAGAGTACTAGGAGGTCTGAGGAACCCAAGAGGAACGACCTGAGGGAGGTGCCCCGTGAGCTTGCGTTTGGACATCGCCACGACCGCCCGGATAGAAGCGGATCGGATCTACGCCCTGGTGCTCCCGGAGACGGAGGACGAGGCAACGGTCCGCGTCCCGCTCCCGTTCCTCGAGAACGTCCAGATCACCGGGCGAAAGCTGGAAGGCTTCGCACCGAACTACGTCAGGAGAGCACTGGAGGGGCTCGAGAGGACGGCGAAGATCCGCCGCTTCAGCAGAAAGGCTGTCGTCCCCAAGGAGACCCTCGCATCCGTGGCGGCGGCATTCCGGATCGCCGCCGATTCGGCGGAGAGACGGTCGACGGTGTAGGCCGACCAGGTGACTGCCGGGGGCTGCTCCAACCGACACATCGGGACGGAGAAATAGTCCTTAGGGCGGATACGCACGACCCAAACCCGCGCCGATATTGACCTTCGAACCAAGCCTTTTGGGGGGAACAATGTTCGGACACGTTGCCCGGCATCATCGACGGTGGCCGTGGGTGACCCTGTCCTTCCTGTTCGCGCTCGCTCTCGCCTGGTCGTTCGGAGTCACGGCGGAGCGAGTCGACGACGTCTGGAGCATCCTCCGGCTGGCATCCGCGGTCGGATTGGGCGTCTCTCTGCTGCGCCTCGTCGTCATGTCCATCTCGTCCAGACGAGTCCGGCGCAGACACGACGCCGAGCGAGGGGCGGACAACAGTGAGGCGGCGGTCACGGAGACGAACGGGCATCCGTCGGCAGAGGACCAGCCGACGGATGGACGCGGTCGCACCTATGAAGAGGTCTTTGGTCCGAATCTCGATCTCGACGACCTCGAACTGGGCGGGGGAAGTCTTCCTCTGTCGCCCGATGACCCGGAACGGCAGGACGACGGGGTGTCGATGACGGCCGAGGAGCCGCCGACGGAAGAACGCGGTCCCACGTCTGATGGGGACTCCCAGGAGCGCCTCCGGCAGATGCGCGAGCAGTTCAAGGCGCGGGCCGAGGAGGCCGCACTCCGGGTCAAGCAGCGGGAGGCCGAGCTCCAGGCCGTGGCCACCTCCGATACAGAGCGATAGACGGGCTGAGGGGGGACGTTGGTGAAGACCGAGGCTGGAGCCCGACGTGGGCGACGGTGGCTGTGGACGATCGTGTCGCTCCTGTTCGTCGTCGGCATCGCCGTGTCGACGGCCAT
>DATHWB010000075.1:0-23065 GCA_035460965.1 Acidimicrobiia bacterium | reverse complement strand
GCCTTCGAGACTCCGACGAGAGAGGGAGGAGCGGACTTCACAGGACTGACGGAACAGCGGGAGTTGTTCGTCTCCGGCGTCCTCCACAAGTCGTTCGTCTCCGTCGACGAGGCCGGCACCGAGGCGGCGGCGGCCACGGCAGTGGTGGTGGGCACCACTTCGGGACCCGTCGGCGAGCCGATGGTCCTTCGGTTCGATCGCCCGTTCGTGTTCTTCGTTCAGCACGATGCCACTGGGAGCATGCTCTTCGCCGGCGTGGTGGAGAACCCGCAGCGCTGACGCCCACGGCTGTCGGTGGCGTCGCGACCGACGGGTCGTCATACTCGCCGTCATGGACACGACTCACCTGACCGCCGCCGTCGACGAACAGTTTCCTGCGATGCAGGCGGTCCTCGAGGACCTCGTCCGGATTCCGTCGGTGTCGGCTCCGGGATATCCGGCCGACGAAGTGCGGCGCTCCGCCGTGCACATCGCCGAGCTCCTCGCGGCAGAGGGGGCCAGCCGGGTCCAGCTGCTCGAGCTGGAAGGGGCACACCCGGCGGTGTTCGGCGAGGTTCCCGGCCCCGAGGGTTCGCCGACCGTCCTCCTGTACGCGCACCACGACGTGCAGCCGCCCGGGCCTGCGGCCGAGTGGGAGACCAATCCGTTCGAGCCGTTCGAACGCGACGGGCGACTCTTCGGACGTGGCGCCAGCGACGACAAGTCCGGCGTCGTCATGCACCTGGCCACGCTGCGCGCCTTCGCAGGCCGGCCACCCGCCACGCTGAAGGTCTTCATCGAGGGCGAGGAGGAGGTCGGTTCGGCGCACCTGGCCGACTTCCTCGCCGCCCACGCCGAGCTCCTGCGAGCCGATGTCATCGTGATCGCCGACGCCGGTGTCTGGCGGGTCGGGACACCGGGTCTGACCACCAGCCTGCGCGGCCTGGCAGCCTGCGTCGTCGAAGTGAGGACGGCCGCCCATGCCGTCCACTCCGGGCAGTTCGGCGGGCTGTTCCCGGACGCCATCACCGCATTGGCCCGCCTCCTCGCCACCCTCCACCACGAGGACGGCTCGGTGGCCGTGGGCGGCCTGGTGGCCTACGAACGGGAAGAACTCGACCTCACGACCGACGAGATCCGGGAGATCATGGGCGCACCTCCCGGCCTGCGGGATCTCGGCACCGGAGGTATCACCTCCCGTCTGTGGACCAAACCGGCGATCTCGGTGCTCGCCGTCGATGCCCCGCCCGTGTCCGAGGCCATCAACCAACTCGTTCCGACCGCCTCGGCGAAGGTCAGCATGCGAATCGCTCCCGGCCAGGATGCGGGAGCGGCTCTCGATGCCCTGCGACGCCACCTGCTCGATCACGCCCCGTGGGGGGTCGACGTCACGGTCACGGGCGTCGAGAAGGGTTCGGCGTTCCAGCTGGCGACGTCGGGCCCGGCAGCGGACGCCTGGCGGGACTCGATGCGCCAGGTCTGGAAGACCGAGCCGGTCGAGATGGGGGCGGGCGGGTCGATCCCATTCGTCGCCGACTTCTCGTCGCTGTTCCCCGACGCCACGATCCTCCTCACCGGCGCGGGCGACCCGACTTCGGCCATCCACGCCCCGAACGAGAGCCAGGACCTCGGCGAACTGCGCAACTCGATCCTCGCCCAGGTTCTCGCCATCCACGCCCTCGGCTGATGCGGCTGGTGGTCGCCGAGTGCACGGTGGACTACGCCGGCCGACTCACCGCTCACCTGCCGCGGGCGCGCCGGCTGATCATGGTGAAGGCGGATGGGTGCGTGGCGATCCACTCGGACGGTGGCGCCTACAAGCCGCTCAACTGGATGACCGCTCCCAACACCATCGTCGAGACCGAAGGCGTGTGGGAGGTCTCGAATCCGAAGGGCGAGCGGCTGGTGATCACCTTCCACGAAGTGGTGGTGGACACCAGCCACGACCTCGGAACGGACCCCGGTCTGCAGAAGGACGGTGTGGAGGCCCACCTCCAGGTCCTGCTGGCAGAGAGGCCCTGGGTCCTGGAGGAAGGCCTGATCCTGGTTCGCCGCGAGTACCCGACCGACATCGGGCCGGTGGACCTGCTGTGTACCGACGCTTCGGGTCGGATCGTGGCGGTCGAAGTGAAACGCCGGGGCGAGATCGACGGGGTCGAACAGTTGACCCGTTACATCGAGCGCCTCGACCTCGACAGCCGGCTGGCACCGGTCCGGGGAATCCTCGCCGCCCAGTCCGTGACTCCTCAAGCCCGCAACCTCGGCCAAGCCCGCGGGCTGACGGTGGTCGAAGTGGACTACGACGGCCTGCGTGAGGTCGAATCCGACGACCTGACGCTGTTCTGACGTGTTCCACGTTGCGCTGTTCCGTCCCGAGATCCCGCCCAACACCGGCAACGCCATGCGGCTGTCCGCCAACACCGGGGTCACCCTCCACCTCATCGAACCACTCGGCTTCGAGATGGACGATGCCCGGCTCCGGCGCGCCGGCATGGACTATCGGGACCGAGCCACCGTCCACCGGCATGCCGACCTCGACCACTGGTTCGAGTCGACTTCCCCTGCCAGGGTCTTCGCCGTCGCCAAGTCGGGCACGACCCGATACGACAGCGTCGCCTTCCGGGCGGGTGACGCCTTCCTGTTCGGACCCGAGTCGGTGGGCCTCCCCGAAACCGTGCTGGCCGATCGACGTCTCGACGACGTCCTCACCATCCCGATGCGGCCGGGAGTGAGGTCTCTCAATCTGTCCAACGCGGTGGCGGTGGTGGTCTTCGAGGCGTGGCGCCAGCAGGGGTTCGCAGGGTCGGAGTGAACCGGCAACTCGTGTTACCCGATCCCCACCTATAGCCTTCCGGCGGTGACCCAGGACATGGCGGCTCGAGCCGTCGCCGCAACCAAGGTGTACGGCTCGGGACCGACGGCGGTGCGGGCGCTTGACGGCGTCGACGCCGGGTTCCGCAAGGGTCACTTCACGGCGATCATGGGGCCGTCGGGGTCCGGCAAGTCGACACTGCTCCACTGTCTGGCAGGTCTCGACACACTGACGTCTGGACAGGTACTCCTCGGTGAGACGGATCTGGGAACGCTCGACGACGACGACCTGACCCGGTTGCGCCGCGATCGGATGGGGTTCGTCTTCCAGGCTTTCAACCTGATCCCGACGCTGGACGCCCGGGAGAACATCACGCTCCCGGCATCGATCGCCGGTCGTAGACCCGACCCCGCGTGGTTCGACGAGGTGGTCTCGGTGCTGGAACTCAGCGACCGCCTCGATCACCGGCCGTCGCAACTCTCCGGCGGGCAGCAGCAACGGGTGGCGGTGGCTCGCGCCCTGGTCGGTCGGCCGGAGATCGTGTTCGCCGACGAGCCCAGCGGCAACCTCGACACACGCAGCGGGTCGCAGCTGCTCGGATTCCTCCGCTCGGCCGTCGACGACTTCGGTCAGACCGTCGTGATGGTCACCCACGACGCCACCGCTGCCTCGTACGCCGATCGAGTCCTCTTCCTCAGTGACGGGAGGGTCGTGGACGACCTGCCCGACCCGACCGTCGAGTCCGTGCTCGACCGGATCAAGCCCGCAGACGCCTGATGTGGCGGGCGGCGCTCAAGGGGGCGCTCGGGCACCGGGCGCGGCTCGTGATCACCGGCCTGGTGGTCGGCTGCTCGGTGGCGTTCGTGGTGGCGACGCTGGTCTTCACCGACACGCTGAGCACGTCGTTCGAAAGCATCTTCGAGGACAGCTTCGCCGGATTCGATCTCCAGGTGAGGAGCGAGATCGACCCGGGGTTGACCTTCTCGATTCCGGATCCCGTCGATGCGGGGGTCCTCGACGTCGTCCGTTCGGTGGCGGGCGTCCAGCAGGCTCAAGGTTCGGTGACCGGCTTTCTCGCCCTGCGTGGCCCCGACGGCGAACCGATCGAGTCGCCCGGCCCGCCGATCCTCGCCCTGACCTGGCCCGAGGTGCCGTCGATCGCCTCGATCCGGGAGGGCGACCCGCCTTCGGGTTTGGACGAGGTGGCGATCGATGCGGCCACGGCCACCAAGGAGGGGATCGAGGTCGGGGAGACGATGGTGGTGGTCGGAACCGGCATCCCGACCGAGGTGGTCGTGGCCGGAATCGTCGAGTTCGGAGAGGCGGAGTCCGCGGGCGGGATCATCACGGTCTTCTCGTCGGTCGAACTCGGTCAACGATTGTTCGGCCTCGAAGGCCGCTACTCGACGCTGGAGGTCGTGACGAACGACGAGACTGCCTTGGTGGCAGAGCGGATCGAGGACCGTCTCGGCGAGGGCTTCCAGGCGATCGCGGCGGACGATCTGGCCCGCCAGCAGGTGGAGGGCTTCCAGGATGCCATCGGGTTCATACGGACCTTCGTCCTCGTGTTCGCCGGCGTGGCGCTGTTCGTCGGCACCTTCGTGATCTCCAACATCTTCCGGGTGACGATCGCCCAACGGACGAGAGAACTGGCGGTCTTGCGAGCGATCGGAGCGAGCGCCCGGCAGGTCCGCAACCTGATGCTGGCGGAGGCAGGCGTGATCTCGATCTTGGCCTCGGCCGCCGGGGCGGTGGGCGGGATCGGCCTCGCCATGCTCATCCGCACCGCCTTCGAGGCGGCCGCAGTGCCGCTGCCGCCCGGGCCGCTCGAGGTCACGCCGGCGGCCGTCGGCCTCGGCGTACTCACCGGGGTGGCCGTGACCGCAGGAGCGGCGATGATCCCGGCGGTCAAAGCGTCGCGGGTCAGCCCGATCGAGGCGATGCGCGAGGGCTTCATCCCGCCGGGCCGCCGTGCGCTGCGCGGCCGCGTACTGACCGGGGGCCCGCTCACGGCGGCCGGCGCAGCTGCCATGGCCGCGGGTCTGTTCGCCCCCCTCCCCGAGGGAGCGCCCGACGCCGTGTGGTTCGTGGGCGTCGGTGCTGTCTTGCTCTTCCTCGGCGTGGCCGTTCTCGCTGCGGTGGTGGCCCGGCCGGTCGCCGGCCTGCTCGGTCGTCCTCTCGCCGCGTCGGGCGCCGTCGCCGGGGTGCTGGCTCGCGAGAACGCCATGCGCAGCCCGCGCCGCACCGGACTGACGGCGTCGGCGCTGATGATCAGCCTCGCCCTGGTGGGTCTGGTCGCGATCCTGGCGGACAGTGCCAGGACCTCCGCCGAGTCGCTGATCGAGGACCGGTTCCGGGCCGACCTCATCGTCGCCCCCACCGGGTTCAGTTCCCTCGGTTTCAGCCCCGAGGTAGCCCAGGCGATCGCGACCCTCGACTCCGTCGACGTCGTCGGGCGGGTACGGCAGGGTGAGGTGCTCGCCGACGGACGCAGCCGCTTCATGGCAGGCGGAACGCCGGGAGTGTTCGACCTGCTGTCCTTCGACGTGCTCGACGGTTCGCTCGATCGCCTCGGTCCGGGGACGGTGGCCGTGCGGAAGGGCGACGACAGTCCAGCAGTGGGCGATGTCGTCGAGATGACCACTCCGGTGGGCGGGCTCCAGGCGCTGGAGGTGGTGGCGATCTACGCCCGCAATCCGAACGCGTTCCTGGTGTCGATGGACACGTTCGAGTCGCTGTTCTCCGAGCGGCTCGACAACCAGGTCCTCGTCCGCTTCCTCCCGGGCGTCGACGTCGCAGAAGCCAGCCGTCAGGTGGGAGTGGCGATCGAGAGCTTTCCTTCGATCCAGATCCAGGACCAGGACGGGTTTCGGGAGGAAGCCAGCGGCCAGATCGGAGGGATCGTCAACCTGCTCTACGCGTTGCTGGCGGTTTCGATCGTCATCGGCACGCTCGGCGTCATCGGGACGCTGCTGCTCTCGGTCGTGGAACGCACCCGGGAGATCGGCCTGCTCCGCGCCATCGGCATGAGCAGACGACAGGTGCGACGGATGATCCGCTGGGAGGCCGTGATCATCGCCGTGTTCGGCGGGGTGCTGGGGACGATCATCGGTGTGGTCTTCGGGGTGGCGGTCGTGTGGTCGATCGGGCAGGAACTGGTGCTCTCCCTCCCGGTGGACCAGTTGACTCTGTGGCTTCTCATCGCCGCCGTGCTCGGCGTCCTCGCCGCCACGTACCCCGCTCGCCGGGCTTCACGCCTCGACGTCCTCGCCGCCATCGCCTACGAGTGAAGCTCGGTCGTTCTCGCGAGCGCCTGGTTGCCTCGGCTGAGGCTCACCGGGCGGGGGCAACCCCCAGGTCGACATCCCCGGTGGGATCGATCACGGGCCGGAGCGGATGCGATCCATGACCGCCACGACCACCTCGAGTTCGGCGGGAGTCATCCGGCCGGTGAACTGGCGGTGGAGGTCGTCGACGTGGAGTTCGCTCGCTTCGGTCCACTTGGCGATGCCGGCGTTGGTCAGCGTCGCATACGAGACCCGACGGTCCTCGGCGCACGACTCGCGGCGGAGGTAGCCCGCTCGTTCCATCTTGTCGACCATGCGGGTCACACCGCCGTTGGTGAGAGCGAGCTGGGATGCGAGCTCACTCATCTTCATCGAGCCTCCGTGACGCCCGATCCGCAGCAGCGCCTCGAACCAGGCGATCGTGATGCCGCACTCGTTCCGCAGACGACGATCGAACGCGCGGTTGAGCCTGGTGAGGGCTTCCACCGTCACGCCGTATGCGTGGATGGCTGCCGTGTCACACAGCTGGGCAACGCGGGCGATGTCGGGGGCGGTGGTGGTCATGCCCGGATGGTACCGGGAAACTGTTGCATGATCAATAGTTGACATCTCAATTATTCTGCGATACATTGATCCTTGAGCAGTCAAACTTTGACTAGTTAAGGAGAACCAAATGACCACCACAAGGACACTCACCAAGCCGGAAGCCGGAACGTGGGCCCTCGACCCCTCCCACACCCGCATCGGATTCGTCGCCCGTCACCTCATGACAGCCAAGGTCCGCGGTACCTTCGAAGGGTTCTCCGGGACGATCGACGTCGCCGAGGACCTCACGCAGTCGACCGTCGACGTGACCATCGACACCACGTCGGTGAACACCAACTCCGAGGATCGGGACAACCATCTTCGCTCCGGTGACTTCTTCGATGCGGAGGCCCATCCCACGATGCGGTTCCGTTCGACCGAGATCAACCAACTCGACGACGGCCGCTTCGAGGTCGCGGGAGATCTCACCATCAGGGACATCACGAAGCCCGTCACGCTCGATACCACCTACCTCGGCCTGATCAACGACCCCTGGGGCAACGCCAAGGTGCTGCTCGAGGCCTCGGCCAAGATCAACCGCGAGGACTGGGGACTCACCTGGAACGCAGCCCTCGAAACGGGTGGCCTGCTCGTGTCCAAGGAGATCACCATCGAGCTCGAGGTGCAGGCAGCGAAGGCCTGAGCCCCACCCACGCCCGACATCGACCCCGACCCGCCTGCCGGGTCGGGGTCGTTGCGACGAAGGAGCAGCCATGAAGATCGCCCGACTCAACCACGCAGTGTTGTTCGTGTCCGACCTCGATCGCGCCCTCGACTTCTACACGGGGACCTTCGGATTCGAGGTCATCGCCACCGAACCGCGGGCCAACGCCGCCTTCCTCCGTGCGGCCGGTTCGGACAACCACCACGACCTGGGGCTCTTCGGGCTGGGCCCGACCGCGGCTCCGAACGAACGCGGACGGGTGGGGCTGTACCACCTCGCCTGGCAAGTCCCGACGATCGACGACCTGGCCGCCGCTCGCCGACAACTCACCGCCTCCGGAGCGATGACGGGCGAGTCGTCCCACGGCGCGACGAAGAGCCTGTACGGGGTCGATCCAGACGGCAACGAGTTCGAGATCATGTGGATGCTCCCTCGCGAGGCGTGGGGCGAGCACGAGTCCAAGGCGATCATCGAACGGCTCGACCTGGACGCCGAACTCAGCCGGTGGTCCGGAGTGGCGACCGCTTGACCGGGGGCGAGAATCGCATCACGCCGAGCCCCACGAGGAACAGAACCCCCGCCGCCACCCAGCCGGGCCGATACGTCCCGAGACGATCGATCGAATAGCCGAACGCCGGAGCGCCCAAACCGAGGCCGGCCAGGAATCCCAACAGCACGACACCCGACGCCCGCCCAGCCTGGGCGGGTGTCGCCGTCTGGATGACCGCCAGCATCCCGACCGCGTTCCATGCCGACGCCGACAACCCGGTCGTCACCGCCGCCACCCACAGCAGCCACGGGAACGTCGGGGCAACAACGAGCAGCCCGGCGGTCAGGGCGGCCAGCGCTGCGATGTACTCCAACGCCCTGTACGTCCCGAGCCTCAGCTCGGCCACCCGCGCCCACCCGATCCGCCCGATCACCCCGGCCACCCCCAGCACTGCCACCGACAGTCCTGCCGCCGGAGTGTCCATCCCGAGCGACTCCACGGCGAACAGCGGAAGGAAAGTGAAGATGGCAGTCCCCGCCCCACCCAAGGCGAACCCGTACAGGGCGATCCGGACGATGTAGGGGTCGACCCGTTCCCGCGGCTGCCGCCTCATCCCCGGCACCCTCCCCGGATCAGGCGGAACGAACAACGAGAGGACCCCGCCCGCCAAGGCGAGGAGGACGAACACGGCAACGGCCCATCGCCACCCCGCCACGATCGCAACGGGGGGCAGGACCGCACCGCCCAAGGCGGATGCGGCGGTCACCCCGGACTGCTTGATCCCGGTGACGACTCCTCGTTTCCCGGGCGGCACGTGGAGAGCGATCAGCTTGTTCGTGGCGGGATTGCCCATCGCCTGTGCGGCGCCACCCAGGATCGCCGCCGCCACGATCAGCCAGTACCGGGGCGCCACCGCCAGCC
This sequence comes from Acidimicrobiia bacterium, assembly GCA_035460965.1. Taxonomy (GTDB): domain Bacteria; phylum Actinomycetota; class Acidimicrobiia; order Spongiisociales; family ZC4RG35; genus DATHWB01. The sequence goes on along the minus strand of DATHWB010000075.1, from coordinate 14,327 downwards.
CGACGAGTGCCGACGCCCCCAGCGCGATGGTGGTGGTCGCCGCCCGCTTCGCCCCGATCGCATCGGCGATCGCACCCGCCCGGGGTGACATCACGGCCCCACCCAACGACATGGCGGTGACGAGGGCGCCGATCTGCCAGCGGTCCACCCGGAACTCGGCGATGAGATCGGGGGCCAACACGGCGTAACACGTGAGGGCGAAGGTCGCCGACCCCATCGTCATCGCCAGCACGCTGGAAAACAGGAAGCGTGACGATCGGGTCTGCACGGACGGGACGGTACAACTCCCACTTGGGACCCGATCCCGCTTCACTGCTGTGCGTGTCCGCCCTCTTCTTCGCCTACGGCGTCTTCGTCGCCTTCACGACGATCAACGCCCTTCGGCGACCGTCGCCTCCCGAGTCGCGGCTGCCTCCGATCTGGATCTTCGCCATGCTCAACGGAGAGCTTCCGCTGCTGACCCTGCTCTCCCGTCTCACAGTCTCCGGACTCGCATGGTGGGCGGGTGCCCTCGATCAGCGGGTCGGACGCTGGGGGATGTGGCTCGTTGGGTTGTCCTTGCTCGGCCTCCCCATCCTGTGGTCGCGCAGCACGAAGTCGGTGCGGATGCTGCGCCACCACCCGGGCCGTCTGCCGACCGCCGGCGGTCTCACCTCCCGGCTGACTGGTTGGGCGCGAACCCTTCCGCCGGGGCTGGAAGTGGCCGGCCCATTGGCGGTGGCCGCAGACGTGACCATCGACTTCTACCGGCGTACGGACTTCGTGCCGGCCGCGCCTCACCGCACCCTGGTCTACCTCCACGGAGGGTCCTGGACGGGCGGCGATCCCCATGCCCAATCCCGTCCACTGATCCACCACCTGGCGGACATCGGATGGCTGGTTGCCACCGTGCGCTATCCCCTCTCGCCCGACGCCACGTTCCCGGACCATCTGATCGGCGTGAAGCGTGCTCTCTCCTGGCTGCGCCACCACGGGTCCGAACACGGCGTCGACCCCACCCGGATCGCCGTTGCGGGCGGTTCGGCCGGCGCGCATCTGGCCGCCCTCGCCGCCCTCACCCCCGGCCGACCCGAATACCAGCCGGGATTCGAGGACGCCGACACCAGCGTGGCGGCGTGCGTGGCCCTGTACGGGATCTACGACTTCCTCAACCGCAATCGCACCCGCCATGACTGGCCCCTGATCCCCGAGGTGGTGATGAAGGCCGATCCCGTCGTGGACGCGGCGGCGTTCCGGGCGGCGTCTCCGCTCGACCAGGTAGGTCCCCACGCCCCTCCGTTCCTGGTGGTCCACGGAAGCCACGACTCGCTGGTTCCGCCCGCGGAGGCGCGCGTGTTCGTCGAGGCATTGCGAGCGGCCTCCCTGACCGAGGTCCGCTATCTCGAGGTGGAGGGTGCTCAACACGCCTTCGATGCCGTGAACTCGCCTCGCAGCCGGCGGGTGGCGGCGGTGGCCGCCGAGTTCCTGGACGGTCACATCGGGCCGGGGTCCTGAACGAGCTCCGGTTCCCGACTCGGTTTCGGATCCCGACCGGACGATCATCCCTCGTCGTGACGACGGGCGACACCGCACCGAAGAAGCCCCGCAGTCGCCTTCTCCGGGCGACCTACTTCGTGCTCGGCCTGGTGTGCCTCGGTTTCGCCTACCTCAGCTTCCTGCCGGGAATCCCCACCTTCGACTTCGTGTTCCTCGCCGCCTTCTTCTTCGCCCGATCCTCGGACCGCTTCCACGCCTGGCTCGTGAACCACAAGGTGTTCGGACGCATCATCAACGGTTACCGGGGCGGGCTCACCCTGCGCATGAAGGTGGTCGCCACCGCCGGAATCCTCACTTCCCTGTCGTTCTCCGGGTTCGTCCTCACCTCCAGCCAACTGGTGCGGACCATCATCGGACTGGTCGGCATCTACGCCGTCTGGTTCGTGTGGAGCCGCCCGCGCAAGGTGGTCGGCGCCGCCACCACCTGAGCGGTCCCCCTCGACCGGCTACCTTTGCGACGCGTTCCGAGGAGGAGTCCGTATGCCGATCGCCACGCCCGAGACCTACCGGGAGATGCTCGACCGAGCGCGTCGGGAGGGATTCGCCTACCCGGCGATCAACGTCACGTCGAGCGAGACGCTGCACGCCGCCCTCAACGGGTTCGCCGAGGCCGAGTCCGACGGGATCGTCCAGATCTCCACGGGCGGCGCCGAGTTCCTGTCGGGACTGCGCAACAAGCAGATGCCGCTCGGGGCGTCGGCTCTCGCCGAATTCGCCCACGTAGTGGCCGACGCCTACCCGGTGAACATCGCACTCCACACCGACCACTGCCAGCCGGACAAGGTCGACAGCTACATCCGTCCGCTGCTGGCGATGTCGCGGGACCGTCGCGCCCGGGGGGCGGGTCCTCTCTTCCAGAGCCACATGCTCGATGCCTCCGAGCTCCCCCTGGAGGACAACCTGGCTCTGGCCTCCGACCTGCTCGACGAGTGCGCCGACGTCGACGTCATCCTCGAGCTCGAGATAGGGATCGTCGGAGGAGTGGAGGACGCCATCGACAACGAGGACGTCGACCGGGCCAAGCTCTACACCTCGCCCGAGGACATGGTGCGGACCGCCGAGGTGCTCGGCACCGGCGAGCGGGGCAGGTACCTGCTCGCCGCCGTGTTCGGGAACGTGCACGGCGTGTACAAGCCGGGGGCGGTGCAATTGCGGCCCACCATCCTGCGCGACGGCCAGCAGGCGATGGAAGAGCGCTTCGGGCCGGACGGGCGGCATTACCTGGTGTTTCACGGCGGGAGCGGGTCGACCCTCGACGAAGTGCAAGAAACCCTCGACTACGGGGTGGTGAAGATGAACATCGACACGGATTGTCAGTACGCCTTCACCCGGCCGATCGCCGATCACATGTTCACCAACTACTCGGGTGTGCTGAAGGTGGACGGCGACGTCGGCGACAAGAAGACCTACGACCCCCGCTCGTACATGAAGAAGGCGGAGGCGTCCATGACCGCTCGGGTGACGGAGGCGTGCGTCCAGCTGCGTTCCGCCGGCACGGCGATCGGCTGACGAGCCACATGCCCGACGAACAGGAACCGATCCACCGCACGTGGGTCGACTCGAACCGGTTCGTCCCCAAGACGTTCGTCTCGCCGGTCCGGCGATTCATGGGCTACGAGGCGGCCTCCGGTGTGCTCATGCTGCTGGCGGCCGTGGCGGCGCTGGTGTGGGCGAACTCTGCCGCCCACGAAGCGTACGACCGGGTGCTGCACACCGACTTCCTCTTCGAACTGGGGCCCTTCTCCATCGAGCAGTCCCTGGCGCACCTGGTGAACGACGGCCTGATGGCGGTCTTCTTCTTCGTCGTCGGACTCGAGATCAAGCGCGAGCTGGTGCTCGGGGAGCTGCGGAATCCGCGCGACGCCACCCTTCCCGTCCTCGCCGCGGTCGGCGGCATGATCGCCCCGGCCCTCATCTACGTCGCGTTGGCGGCGGGCGATCCCGCCGCCCTACGCGGGTGGGCGGTGCCGGTGGCCACCGACATCGCCTTCGCCCTGGGGGTCCTGTCCCTGCTCGGCCGCCGGGTTCCACCGGCCGCCAAGTTGTTCCTGCTGGCGTTGGCGATCGTCGACGACCTGGGCGGCATCCTGGTGATCGCCCTGTTCTTCACCAGTGACCTCGACCTGGCGGCGATGAGCCTGGCGGCAGCGGGGCTGTTCCTGGTCTGGTTCTTCACCAGGGTCGGTATCCGCAGCGAAGTGCTCTACATCCCGCTCGGATTCCTCGTCTGGTACTTCTTCCTGCAGTCCGGCGTGCACGCCACCCTGGCCGGAGTGGCGCTCGGATTCCTCACACCAGCCCGGCCGATGTACGGCGCCCGCGAGTTCGAGACGCGAGCCGAACGGATCATCGCCCGCTACCCCCACTCGACCGACTCCCACCAGGATCGCGATCGTGCCGACCACGAGGCACTGCTGATGGCACAGGTGTCCCGCGAGGCGGTGGCTCCGCTCAGCCGCTGGCAGTACGCCCTCACCCCGTGGGTGTCGTTCCTGGTGGTGCCGCTGTTCGCACTCACGAACGCCGGAGTCCGGTTCGATGGTTCGATCGTCGATCAGCTCCGGTCCGAGGTGGGGATGGGCGTGGCCGTCGGGCTGGTCGTGGGCAAGACGGTGGGGATCAGCCTCTTCGTGTGGCTGGCCGTGCGTCTCGGCCTGAGCCGTCTCCCCGCCGGCACCGGCTGGCTCCACATGATCGGCGTCGCCATCACCGCCGGCATCGGGTTCACGGTGGCCCTGTTCATCACCAGCCTGGCCTTCACCGATCCTGCGCTGACGGACGCCGCCAAGGTGGGGATCTTCGCCGGTTCGATCGTGGCCGGACTGCTGGGGAGTGCGGTGCTCATCGCCGCCGATCGCAGATCTCCCAGGGTGCGCGAAGATCGGGAGACCGACGAGACGGGAGCGCCGACATGAGACCCCCCGAGAAGATCACCTGCATCGACTGCGGAGGGGATGCCTGGCTCATCTCCTTCCTGCCGCCGGAGGGCGAACCCGATCCTGAACCGGGCACCCCCTTCGCCTATCGCTGTGCCGACTGCGCCGAGCGATTCGACGTGGTGATGGAGGACCCCCTCGACGACTGACGCGAGAACGCCCCCGACCTGGCCGGTCGGGGGCGTTTCGGTGTCGGGAGGAGGCGGGGGGATCACCCCACTGGTAGGAGGACCAGTTGCTTCCCGATCGGTCAGGCGGCGGGCCGCACCTCCGTGTCGGAAACCCCCATCAGGTGGTTGCCGAGAGTGACCAGCGAGTGCCCCACCCGAATCCGCATGGATTGCCGGATGACGATCTCTTCGGCCCTGGCGTGGTCGATCCACTGGGAATCGAGCACGCGTCGGGCGCGTACATAGCCTTCGAGGTAGTGGTTCATGAGCGGTTTCCCTCCGGGGTGATGACGACTTCGAGGTACTTCTGGAGCTGGACGTCGGCGTCGGCGAATGCTTCGTGCCGCAACTGGTAGCTGTTGATGCCTTCTTCGTGCTTGCCCAAGACGACTCTGACGAGGCCGGCCGACCGCAGGATCCCCATGTGGTGGAACACCGTGGACTTTGCGAGGCCGAGCACTTCGGTGAGCTCGCCCAGGGTGGAGCCGCCGTTGGCGACCTCACGCAGGATGCGCAGACGCTTGTCGTCGCCGAGCGCCTTGTGAAACCGGACCAACCAGCCGGGGGCGGCGTCCGGATCCTGGTCGAGGTGCTCGTCTGCGACCGCGTAGGCGACCACGATCGAGTCGCCGAAGTCGGCCACGAGGGTCCACGGCCGCAACGTGACCGTCGGGACCAGCACCAACTGCCTCGTTCCGAGGGGGATCTCGTAGGAGATGCCGTTGGTCACCCGCTCCAGCAGGGAGTTGGGGTCGAGGGTGCCCAAGAGGATTCGGGTGCTCTCGGCGGATGCGGCGATCGACGGTACCCAGGTCGCGAGGTGGGGGGCGTAGGCGGTGTCCCTCACCGAGCGCAGCACCTTCGCCACGGTCGGTCCGAGATCGCCCACCGGCACCTTCATGGCCGTCCGCACACAGGCCCGAGCGTGCTCCTTGACCGAGTCGAGGACGGTGTCGAGGGCGTCTGGATCGCGCCGGGACACGGCGGCCTCGACGTCGTCGGCTTCCGCCGCCCACGCCAGCTCGCACAGCACCTCCCCGGCGATGTCGGCCTCCGTCGCCTCGAGCCACTGGAGTAGTGCCTCGTCATCGCCGAGCGGGGCGTTGGCGGCCACGTAGCTGAGGAGCGTGGCCCACAACGACCCGTCGTCGAGTCCGGCGCTCTCCATCTGGGCGATCGTCTCGGCGGGCACGGCCTGGCGGAAGTTGTCGAAGTACTTCTTGCCCACCTCGTGCTGCTGGACCATGTCGTCCCCACCGAACGCCGACCACAGGGCGAGCATGACGTCGAAGATCGACTCCGGACGCGCCACCACCTCGAACCGCGTGCGCCGTTCGCTGGCATCCAGTCGGAGTTGGTAGTCCTTCGGCTCCGGTGTCATGTCGGTCGGTCCTTCTCGAAGAGTGTCGAACTGGGTCGGGATTCGTGGAGTCGTTCGATGTTTATCGAACAGCACTAGTATCACGCATCTCTCCGCTCCTGTCAAGACAAACTTGGCACAGTTCGACATTCATCGAACGCGACACCGGATGGAGGACGCGACCAAACGCCGAGGCCCGGTGACCGGCCGACCACAATGGCGGCGATGGAACGATTCGACGCTGTCGTCGTCGGTTCCGGGCCGAATGGTCTGGCAGCCGCCACCACGCTGGCCGACGCCGGCCGGTCGGTGCTCGTCCTCGAGCGCTCGGACGACCTCGGCGGCGGCACCCGATCGTACGAGCTGACCGAACCGGGGGTCCGACACGATCTCTGTGCCACCGCCCACCCCACGGCGGTCCTCTCGCCCTACTACCGCACCCTGCCCCTGGCCGACCACGGCCTCGAGTGGGTACACGCCGAGTTCCCGGCCGCCCACGCCGTTCGCCCCGGAGTCGCCGTCCCCCTCCCCCGCGACCTCGACGAAGCGGTCGACTCCCTCGGCGAGGACGGTGACACCTACCGGGGCGTGATGGGACCGATCGTGCGGGACTGGGCGAAGTTGGAGGACGCCGTCCTCGGACCGATTCCCCGTATCCCCGCCCACCCCGTGTCGCTCGTCCGTTTCGGAATCAATGCACTCGCCCCGGCCACCCTGACCGCTCGACGATTCCGGACCGAGCGCGCCAAGGCACTGTTCGCCGGCTGCGCCGCCCACTCCTTTCTCCCCCTCACCCGACCTCTGACCGCGTCGTTCGGGTGGTTCCTGATGGCCACCGCCCACCTGGCGGGATGGCCGGTGGCGCGCGGCGGCAGCTCCACGCTGCGCGATGCCCTCGTCTCCTACGCCCGCAGCCGCGGAGTCGAGTTCCGCACGGGGGTCGAGGTGAAGTCCCTGCGGGAGCTGCCCCCGAGATCGCTGACCCTGCTGGACGTCACTCCGAACCAGTTCGCCACGATGGCGGCCGACGACCTCCCGCCTGGATACCTGCGGCGCGCCACCCGGTTCGTTCGCGGCCCCGGCGTGTTCAAGCTGGATGCCGTCACGGATCGTCCCATCCCGTGGGCCAACCCCACGCTCGCCCGGGCAGGGACCGTCCACCTCGACGGCACCGTCGACGACATCGTCGAGGCGGAGGCCGGGACGTTCGCCGGACACCACGTCGCGAGACCGTTCATCCTGGTCGTCCAGGCCACCGGATTCGACCCGACCAGGGCGCCGGAGGGCACCCACACCGTGTGGGCCTACGCCCACGTTCCCAACGGCTCGCCCCGGGATCACACCCAGCACATCATCGACCGCATCGAGGAGCACGCCCCGGGGTTCCGGTCGACGGTGCGGGCCGTCCACTCCACCAGCCCCGCCGGGCTGGAAGACCACAATCCCAACTACCAGGGCGGGGACATCTCGGGTGGGGCGCACACCATCCGGCAGCTGGTGTTTCGCCCGTTCCCGCAACGCGACCCCTACGCCACGCCCCTCCCCGGCGTGTTCCTGTGCTCGTCGTCCACGCCGCCCGGCGCCGGCACGCACGGTATGTGCGGCCACCGCGCTGCCAGGTCGGCATTGGCATGGACCGGGAGCTGATCCTCGAGATCGAGGAGCGGTCGGTGCGGGCGATGCCCCCGGCCGAGGTGGTCCACTTCGGCCGCTGGAGGGTGGCGCTGGGCCGGGGCACCGCCCTTCGGCTCAATTCCTGCACGACGTTCGGAGAGAACCCTCGCCGGCAGCTGTTCGAGCGAATCGAGCTGGTGGAGCGCAAGTACGCCTCCCGCGGTCGTCTGGCACGGTTCCGCCTCACGCCGCTGGACGCCCACCTCGACGACCGGCTGCACACTCGCGGGTACGAGCGGGGTCCCGAGGTGATCCTCATGACCGGGCCGGTGGGCGGTCGGGTGGATGACGAGACGGCGGCGGCCCGGGCGGCGGGACCGAGCTGGCTGGAGCGGTACTCGACGTGGGGTGGCCACGACGAGCTCCGCACCTCCGAGATCGCCGAGTCGCTCAACTCGCTGACACTCGACACGGGGGTGTTCATGAGCCCGGGTGCCGTCGGGGTGGCCGTGATCGACGGAACCTGGGTGGGCCTGTACGACGTGATCAGCGACCCGGCTCAGCGCCGGCGCGGGCACGCGTCCCGACTGACCGAGACGATGCTCGCCTGGGCGGCGGCCCGCGGCGCCGAGCGCTCGTACCTGCAAGTGGAGTCGACCAACCTGGCAGCCATCGCGCTGTACCACCGCCTCGGCTTCACCGAGTCCTACCGCTACTGGTACCGCACCGAAGCCTGACCCCGGGGTCAGGAGGGCGGGGGTCCCGGGCGTACCCTGGGTTCGCCAACACACCCAGCGTGTTGGCCAGCCCACGGTTCAGCCCGACACCCGCCGCCCTTGCCTCCCCCGGGAGTCGGGTCCGGGTCCTTCGGCGAACCCTGGGTTCAGGAACACACCCAGTGTGTTCGCCAGCCCACGGTTCAGGACCACACGCCGGGTTGATGGCCCGGGAGGCCGAAACCACAGCGTTCTTCCGAACCGTGGGCTCTGGAACACAATCAGTGTGGTGACGAACCCAGGGTTTCAGGCGGTGGGGAGGTTGCGGGTGAGGAGGGAGTCGAAGCCGAGTTCGTGACACAGCGGTTCGAAGGCCTCCATCACGACGCCGCGCCAGCGGAGGTCGTCGAGGGACTCGGTGAGCGGAACGTCGCGGCGCAGAGTGGTGAGGTCCCGGTACAGCATGGCGTCGGCCCGACGCTCGGCGAGGGTGGCGGCGAGCTTGGCCGCCCCCCGCACCGGCACCGTCCACTCGGCGGCATCGTCGGGGATCGACTCGAGGTGGTCGTACTCGAACAGCACGGCGGCGCTGGACTTGGCGCCCCATCCGGGCAGGCCGGGGACCCCGTCGGCGGTGTCGCCGACCAGGGCGAGGTAATCCGGGATCGAGTGCGGATAGATCCCGAACTTCTCTCGCACGTCCTCCTCGGCGAACCGCTTCGCCTCCCGCCGGTTGAACGTCACGACCCGATCCCCCTCCACGCACTGCATGAGGTCCTTGTCGGGACTCAGGATGACCACCTGCTCGACATCGTCCTTCCATCGATGGGCGGCGGTGGCGAGGGCGTCGTCCGCCTCGAACTCGACCATCCCCCACACGGTCACGCCGATCGCCCGCAGGGCCCGCTCCGCCAAGGGGAACTGCGCCCACAGGGCCGGCTCGATGCCCTCCCCCGTCTTGTACCCGGCGAACATCTCGTTGCGGAAGGACTCGATGACCGTGTCGGTGGCCGCCCCGAGGTGGGTGACTCCGCCGTCGACCACCAGCGCCAGGGTGGAGTCGATGATCCCGCGCACCGCCCCCACCTCCCGCCCGTCGGGCGACGTGCGGGGAGGCACTCCGTAATAGGACCGGAACAGTTCGTAGGTGGCGTCGAGCAGATGCAGCATCACCCGGCCATTGTCGCGGGTCACCCTGCCCGCTGCTCTCCCCGGTCACGTACGATCCGCGACAGTGTGAGTGTTCAGGTCCCGACCGCCGAAGGGGCGCCTCCAGAGCCGCCACCACAGGCACGGAGTCCCAGGCGATGGCCGTTGATCGTCATCGGTCTGCTCGTCGGACTCACGGCCGTCTCGGCGCTGCTCTCCGAGGACGACGTCCCGATCACCGCAGAGATGTCCCCCGCACCGGTTCCCTCTCGCCCGCTCTCGGAATGGGCGGTCACTCACTTTCCCGGCGAGGGGAGCTTCGTCGACGTCGCCGTCGGGGACACCGGATCCGTTGCGATCGCCCACATCGGTGCCGCCTGGTCTTCGGGTGCGGGCGCACCGATGGTGTGGGCACACGACGGTTCGGAGTGGCGGACTCTCGAATTGGAGGACTCGGCTCGAGCCCGGCCGGTCTCCGTGGCCTTCGACGGGGAGCTGGTGGTGGTGGTCGGCACCGTCGGCGACGAGTCCCCGACGGCCACAGTGTGGTCCGGTCCCCTCGGCGGGCCGCTGGGGATCGTGGACCGCCCCTTCGCCTCGCCCGGTCGCCTGGAGGTCGTCCGCGTGCTCGACGGCCGGCTCGTGATCGTGGGCCGGCTGACCTCCACCCCGTTCGACCCCACGCACACGTCCCGCGTCCTCACGGGCCGACCTGGAGACTGGACGGACATCACCCCTCCCGGCAGCGGAGTGGTCGTGAACGAGGTCATGACCACCGGTCAGGAGTGGGTGGCTGTGGGCGGGTCCGGCAATCGAGCGGCGATCTGGCATTCGTCGGACGGCGGAGCCGCCTGGTCCGAGGTGCGACCGGAGACAGACCCCGGGACGATGATGACCGACGTGGCGGCAGTCGGTCCGGACATCTACGCCATCGCCCGCCAGGTCGACAACGACTCCCGGCTGCTCCGACACCGGGAGGGCGTGTGGCTGCCGGTGGGCGAACCCGGATCGCGGGCGATCTCCTGGATCGGAACAGTGGGTGGCGAGCTCGTCGGCGGGCAGGTCGCCGCCCACAGAGACCGGCCGCATCTGCCGTATCTGTGGCGCCTGCTTCCCACCGACCGGTGGGCGATCGTGTCGATGCAGAACCCCGAGCACGCCACCGGAGGCTGGACCACCGTGTTCGCCGCCGCCGCCGACGACCTGCTCGTCGGGTCGTCACTCGGCCAGCCGGCGATCTGGCATCCTTCGTCGGTCACGACCGTGACAATGCCGGACGTGCCCGACGGCATTCGCCAATGGGAGCTGGTGGCGACCCTCCCCTGGCCGAACACGTATGTGTGGGTCGAGGACGATGTGCTGCTGGCGAAAGGTTTGTCGGATGACGCCGAGCGCCAACCGAGCCCGACCGCGTTCGTGAGCGAGGACGGGTCCACGTGGGAGGCACTCCCACTTCCCGACGACTGGACCTTCTCGGGGATGCGACGGGTGGCGGGGAAGACGGTGGTGGTGGGCTCCGACCAGTGGGACGTCGCCGTCGGTGTCCTCGAAGATGACGGATTCCGGACGCTCGCCGCAGCACCGGGCCGCCTCTCCGGCTTCGACGCCCACGATGATGAGGTCATCCTGTATGTGCGACTGGCTTCGACCACGACGCGGTTCACCGTGCCGCTGAATCCGGAACTGCCCGTGACGGAGACCGTGCTCTCCTGGAACCCGGTGAATGTCATGCCGCTCGGCGACGGTCTGGTCCTCGCCGCTGAATCGGTCGGCGACGACTGGCCTCCCGGGGCGCTGCGAGTGTCCGTCGACGGCGGGCGCCGATGGACGGCAATCGACATTCGTCCGTGGCACGTGCTGAGGCTCGGCGACGAGGTGGTGATCGTCACTGGTGACCCGCCTCAGACTTCATACCGGCTGGTGCTCGACGACGACGTCGGAGTCGAGCCGGTGACGCTCCCGGACGAGTTCCTCGGCCTCGGCAACAGCCACTTGTTCCAGTACCTGTTCGATTGGGCGGGCGGGGTGGCCACGCGCGAAGTGGACGCCGGGCTCCTCTGGCTGCCCTCCCTGCGAGCCGACCCGGTGACGATCGATGTCTCCCCCGCCACCGGCTTCAACGGCGCCTTCCTGTGGCCCACCGACGGTTACGTCGTCGCATCCGAGGGCGGAGAGCCGGTCCTGTATCGATGGCTCGGGCTGCCCGACGACTGAGGCGTCAGAGGCCCAGTTCGCTGCCCTCGGTACCATTCCGCCCGTGACCGAACACGATTCGAAGGCAGAAGACCCCTGGGAGGAAGCCGGGCGCCGATGGGCGTCGATCGGCGAGAAGCTGCGCGAGCGCTATCGGGAGATGTCCGGGGAGGGCGGGCCGAGCGAAGACGAGGTGAAGTCGGCGCTGGAGACGCTGGGCGAGGCCGCCCGGGCGGTGGCGGACTCGATGGGCTCGGCCATGAAGGATCCTGAAGTCCGCGACCAGGTGAAGGACGCCGCCGCCTCGTTCGTCACCGCCATCGGTCAGACGTTCTCCCAACTCGGGGCGGAGCTCCGCAAGACCGGCGACGACACCCACCCGCATGGAGATCAGTCGGACGTGGTCGACGATTCTCACCACGCCGATCCGACACCCGACGGGCCGTGACATGCGGGCAGGCAACCTCCTGATCTACGCGGGCATCGCCCTCGTGGCGGTCGGAGTGATGGTGCGGCTCGGCTGGTTCTCGTGGTTCGGCAGACTCCCGGGTGACATCCGGTCCGAAGGCGACAACGCGTCCTTCTTCTTCCCGATCACCTCGATGATCCTGGTCTCGGTGGTGGCGTCGATCCTGCTCACGGTGTTCGACCGCTTCTTCCGCAACTGAGACCGCGGTGGACGCCCGTTACATTCGGTCGGGAATGGGCCTCATCTCCACCGCCGAGCTCGCCGCCCTGATCGGCAGTCGCCATCTGGGAGTGTTCGACGTCCGGACCGACCTGGCCGATCCCCAGGCGGGCCGACGTCGCTACGACGCCGGTCACGTCCCGGGGGCGGTGTTCGTCGATCTCGAGCGGGATCTGACCGGTCGAGAGGGTCCGGGGCGTCATCCGCTCCCCCGTCCCGAGGAGTTCTCCGCCACCGCCCGCCGGCTCGGTATCGGTCCGTCCACCGACGTCGTGGCGTACGACGACGACGGTGGTGCGTGGGCTGCCCGCCTCTGGTGGATGCTGCGCTCGCTCGGTCACGAGCAGGTGCGGGTGCTGGACGGTGGGTTTCCGAAGTGGGAGTCGGAGGGTCTGCCGGTCACGACTGCGGTCCCCCGCCCGATCCCCGGCGATTTCGCCACGGTCCGGGATTGGCGTTGGGTCGTGAACCGTCACGACGTGGCCGCCACCGATGCTCAGCTGATCGACGCCAGGGCGCCAGAACGGTTCTCCGGCGAGAGAGAGCCGATCGATCCGGTGGCCGGGCACATACCAGGGGCGATCAACCTCCCGTACGCCGACAACCTCGCACCGGATGGCACTTTTCTCGAACCATCCGCCCTCGCCCGGCGCTACGACGCCGTCGACGAGAACCCGATCGTGTACTGCGGGTCCGGCGTGAGTGCCTGTCACGACATCCTGGCGATGCACCTGGCCGGGCGCGACGACGCCCGCCTCTACGAGGGGTCCTGGAGCGACTGGTCACGCCACCAGGACGCGCCGGTGGGGATCGGCGACCGATGAGTCTCGACGAGCACACGCTCACCGCCATCGAACTGGCCGATACCGACGCCCTGGTACGGGTCGTCGACGGCATGGCAGGGCGCCGGGCGTGGGATGAGATGGTCGTGCTCCGCTCGCACCTGGCGGCGGCGGTGGAACGCGGCAGGCAACTGTGGGGAGTCGACGAGCACGTCCGGTATCGCCTGGCGCTGGAGGCGCCGGCCGAGGTGGCGGTTCCGGTCGTGCTGGAGGGTCCGGCGCGGTTCACCCTCGGGCCGCTCACCGAGGTGGTCGCCCAGGGAAATTCTTTCGAGGAGATGGATCCGCACCTCACGAGCCCCACCGAGCGAACGATCGTCGCCCACGAACGGGCGCTGCGGGGAGAACGGATCGGTGCGACCGTCGAGTCGTCGGTCTTCGACATCCCGCTCGTCACCGACTGGGAGCCCCAGTACCCGCTGGCGGAGTACAAGTCGGATCGGGCCGACTTCCCGACACCGCCCGCCGTGGAGGGCGAAGCGATCGAACTCCCGCATGGCGCAGCCCGAATCGAGGACGAGCCCACGGAGGAGGCGCTGCTGGCGCTGGTGGTCCCGTGGACGACGATGTCGAACGGCGTCACCGACCTGGCGATCGTAGAAGGGGACGCGGCTGCGGCGATCGCCGCCCTCGGCGTCCCGGCGGCCACCGGCGCCCGGGTGGGGCTGCCGACGGTGTTGGAGTGGATGGCATGGACCGCGGCATCGGGTGGAGCGCACGGACGGCGCCGTGGAATGGCTGCGGGCCGTTTCCTCGCCTGGTCGGCAGTGGCAGCACTGGTCGGACTCGACTGGCCGGTCGATCCGGCAGCACTGCGGGAGGCGGGTGAGTCGCTGGAGTGGTGGCTGTGGAGCGACGGAACCACCACCGGCTGGCGCCTGCAGCTGGCCGTCCACGATCCGGTGGACGGACTTGGCTGGGCGTTCTCCGCCGCCGACGCCCGCACCGAGGGCCCCGACACCTGACCTCCGGTCAGGCCTCGTTCACCAGGAAGGTGATGGTGTGATACCCGGTGGCCCCGTCCGGGGCTACGGGGGTGATCTCCTCCGTCTGGGTGGCGCCGGTCCCGTCGGTGGCCCGCACCTGGAACTGGTGGGTCCCCGGTGTGACGTCGACTTCGGCG
>DATHWB010000074.1:0-2824 GCA_035460965.1 Acidimicrobiia bacterium | reverse complement strand
ACCCGCTGTGGACGATCCCAAACGCCATCATCACCCCGCACACCGCCAACCCGAGATCGATCGGCGGCACGCAACTCGTCGACCGGGTCCGCGACAATGTCCGCCGGTTCGGAGCCGGACAGGACCTGCTCGGTCTGGTCGACGTCGACCTCGGCTACTGAAGCCGACCAGGAGCGTCAAATGACCAGTTACACACCCGGAGAGACCCTTCCCATGTTCGTGGGCGGCGAGTGGCGCCAGGCGCGGGGAGGCGGCGCCATGCCGACGTTCAACCCCGCCACCGAGGAACTCCTCACCCACGTGGCGGCCGGGACCGCCGAGGATGTCGACGACGCCGTCACGGCGGCGGAGGCCGCTGCCGGCGACTGGGCCCGGCGCTCCTGGCGGGACCGGGCGGACGTCCTCCGCGAGATGGCGGGCCGCATGCGTGCCCAGGTCGACGACCTCGCGCTGATCGACGTCGACAATGCCGGGCTTCCGATCAATCCCTCCCGATCCGACATCCTGCGGGCCGCCGAGGAGGTCGAGTACTTCGCCGGCATCGCCGGGGAGGTGAAGGGGTTCACCGTCCCCGCCCCGGACGGGATCCTCGCCTACACGCTGCGCGAACCGTACGGGGTGGTGGGACGCATCATCCCGTTCAACCACCCGTTCAACTTCAGCGCCGGCAAGGTCGCCGCACCGTTGGTCGCCGGCAACACGGTCCTCCTCAAGTCTCCCGACCAGACCCCTCTCGCCTCGCTGGCCTTCGCCCGTCTCGTCGAGGACCTGCTTCCCCCCGGCGTGCTGAGCGTGCTCACCGGCTCGGGAGCGGAAGTCGGGGGCGCGATCGCCTCCCACCCCCGCATCCCCCGGATCGCCTTCATCGGGAGCGTGGAGACCGGCCGAGCAGTGATGCGAGCGGGGGCCGAACACATCAAGCACGTCACCCTCGAACTCGGCGGGAAGAACCCGATGATCGTCTGCGAGGACATCGACCCGGCGCTCGCCGCACGGGAGGCGGTCAACGGGATGAACATGCGCAAGTCGATGGGACAGTCCTGTCAGTCGAACTCCCGGGTGTTCGTGCACGAGTCGATCGCCGACGAGTTCGTGGCGGAACTCGCCGAGATCTGCGCCGGCATCACCGTGGGCGATCCTCGCTCCCAGAGCACGGAGATGGGACCGCTCGGCTTCCGCGCACATTACGAGCGCGTCCTCGGGCACATCTCCGATGCCGTCGAGGACGGGGCGACCCTCGTGTGCGGTGGCGGCCGCCCCGACCACCTCGACCGCGGCTACTACGTGGCTCCGACCGTGTTCACCGACGTCGACCCGAGCATGCGCTTGTTCCGCAACGAAGTGTTCGGACCGGTGATGGCCGTGATCCGCTGGTCGGACGAGGACACGATGATGGAGCAGGTCAACGGCATCGACCTCGGTCTCACCGCCAGGATCTGGACCCGAGACATCGCCCGCGCCAACCGGATGGTCGCAAAGGTCCAGTCCGGCCTCGTGTGGGTGAACAACAACAACACCAAGCCGCGGGGAATCCCCTTCGGCGGATACAAGCTCAGCGGGATCGGGAAAGAGGGCGGCTGCCTGGAGGAGTTGCTCAGCTATACCCGCGAGAAGGGCGTGATGTCGGCGTTCTGACCGGCACCGTCCACCCACCAGACCAGGAAGGATCTCGATCCATGCGCGGCCTCGTTTTCACCGGCAACCGCAACTCCGAACTCCGCGAGTTCCCCGACCCGCAGGCGGGTCCGGGCGAAGCCGTCGTCGCCATTCGGGCGTCGGGGCTGTGCGGCAGCGACTTCAAGCGCTATCGCTCCACCGCGGAGCTACCCGGTGACGTGATCATCGGGCACGAACCTTGCGGGGTGATCGCAGAGCTGGGACCGGGCGCTCCCCCCGGACTGGCGGTGGGCGACCGCGTCATGGTCCACCACTACGCCGGGTGCGGGGTGTGCGAGGTGTGCGTGATGGGCTTCGAACAGGCTTGCCCGAGTGGCCACACCACCTACGGGACCGGAGCCCACGGATCCCACGCCGATCTCATGCTGGTTCCGTCGCGCACCCTGATTCCGCTACCGGACGAGCTCACCTTCGAGGAAGGAGCGTCGATCTCCTGTGGTACCGGCACCGCGTGGAACGGCTTGAAGAAGATGTCGGTGTCCGGGGGCGACACGGTCGCCATCTTCGGTCAGGGCCCGGTGGGATTGAGCGGGACGATCTCCGCCAAGGCGATGGGCGCACGGGTGATCGCCGTCGACATCGTGCCCGAGCGTCTCGCCCTCGCCGCTGCGCTGGGTGCCGACCACGTGATCGACAGCAGCCGGGTCGACCCTGTCGAGGAGGTCCGTGCCTTGACCGGTGGCGCCGGGGCGTCGGCGACACTCGAGACCTCCGGCAACCCCATTGCACGTGCTCAGGTCCTGCAAGCCCTCCGCTTGTTCGGGCGGTGCTGTTACGTCGGGGTCGGAGCACCCGCCACCATCGACGTCAACGTCGACGTCATCCGCAAGTCCGTGACCGTGTACGGAGGCTGGACGTTCAGCAAGTCCGAGCTGGCGGAGATCGCCCGCTTCATGGTCGAAGGTGCTGTCCCGCTCGGTGATCTGATCACGCACCGATTCTCGCTCGACGAGGGAGTGGAGGCGTACCGGACGTTCGACGGCGCCACCACCGGCAAGTGCGTGATCGTGCTGGACTGATCAGTCGAAGTCGAGCCCGGCCTCGGGATCGAGCGGGAAGATCGGACGCGGTAGCCGCTGCCAGTCGAACTCCCTGACCCGCGACTGGGTGTGTCCCGGCGTGTCCACCCGGATCACCTCCGAAGTCC
>DATHWB010000073.1:0-2875 GCA_035460965.1 Acidimicrobiia bacterium | reverse complement strand
GAGGTCGGATGCCGAGAGACGGATCAGCCCGGGCGGCCCGTCGCGCCGCCCGCACCGGCGGCACGCTCGCACAGCTGGACTGGCGGCGGATCGTCAATCCCTTCGCTCCGCTTCCTGCTGTCGACGAGGACGGTCTCGAGGCGATCCACGACGCCTCCCTCGAGATCCTCCGAACGGTTGGGATGGATTTTCTCCACCCGGAGGCGATCGCGGTTCTCAGGGCGCACGGTGCCGACGTCGATGACGACGGTCCCCGTGTCCGGTTCGACCCGGACCTGGTACTCGAGTGGGTGGGAAAGGCCCCGTCGTCATTCACGATGCGAGCGCGCAATCCGGACCACGACCTGCGGATCGGGGGCCGGGACGTGGTGTTCCTCTCCGTGGCGAGCGCGCCGAATGTCTCCGACCTCGACCGGGGCAGGAGGCCGGGAACATTCGCCGACTTCGAGGACCTGGTCCGCCTCGGCCAGTCGTTCAACGTCGTGCACGGGTTCGGCGGCTACCCGGTCGAACCGCAGGACCTCGCTCCGTCGACCCGGCACCTGCGGGCGCTCGCCTCGTTCGTCACCCTCAGCGACAAGGTGTGGCATGCATACTCCCTGGGCAGGGGGCGGATCATCGACGCGATCGAGATCGCCCGCATCGGGCGCGGTGTCGACCTGGACGCCTTCGTCTCGGAGCCGTCGATCCACACGATCGTGAACACCTCCACCCCGTTGCGGCTCGACGGTCCGATGATCGAGGGGATGATCGAGATGCTTCGCCATGGGCAGGTGGTGGTGATCACGCCTTTCACCCTGGCCGGAGCGATGGCACCGGCCACCGTCGCCGGTGCGCTGGCGCTGCAGAACGCCGAGGCGCTAGCCGGGATCGCGTTCGGACAGATGGTCGCCCCGGGGGCGCCGATGGTCTACGGAGGGTTCACGTCGAACGTGGACATGAAGACCGGGGCGCCGGCGTTCGGCACTCCCGAGTACGCCCGGGCGGCGATGGTGGGCGGGCAGCTGGCCCGTCGCTACGGCCTCCCGTACCGCAGCTCCAACGCCAACGCCGCCAACGCGGTCGACGCCCAGGCGGCGTACGAGTCGCAGACGTCGTTGTGGGCGGCCGTGTTCGGGGGCGCCAACATCGTCATGCATGCGGCCGGCTGGATGGAGGGCGGCCTCGTCGCCTCCTTCGAGAAGTTCGTGGTGGACGTCGAGATGCTGCAGACCCTCGCCGAAACGCTCAGGCCGGTGAGGGTCGACGTGGACAGCCTGGGACTCGACGCCATCGCCGACGTGGGCCCGGGTGGTCACTTCTTCGGGACCCAGCACACCCTGGACCGCTACGAATCGGCCTTCTATGCCCCCCTGCTGTCCGACTGGCAGAACTTCGGCTCGTGGACCGAATCCGGCTCCGTGGACACCGAGACGCGGGCCAACGGACTCTGGAAGCGCGTGCTCGCCGAGTACCAGCCTCCCGCTCTCGACGAGGCGGTCGCCGAGGAGTTATCCGACTTCGTCGCTCGCCGGACCGCCGAGGGCGGGGTGGGCTGAACCTTTGCCCCCGGTCCGTCAGGGCTTCGGGTCCCGGTCCCTACCGAGGCGGATGGCGAGCCAGGTCGAGCGGGTGGGGACCGAGAGGAAGCGCCGCTTGTCGACGTCCATGCTCCGGCGCACGACCAGTCGATACGCGATGAACGCGCCGAACAGGCCATGGACGGCGAGGAGGAATGCCCAGAAGCCGTTGGCGCCGAGTGCCGCCATCGTGATCGAGGCCGACACCGGTCCGAGGACCGCTCCCACGCCGTTGGAGAACATGAGAACGGCACTGGCCGCCACCAGCCGGTCCGGCGGGATGGCGTCGTTGGCGTGGCTCACCCCGAGCGAATAGATGGGGAACGAGAAGCCCCCGAAAAGGAACGCCGCCACGAGGAGGAGGGGAGCACCGCTGTCCAGCGTCAGGAGCCACGCCGCCACGAGTGCCGAGCCCGTGGTGGCGATGAAGAGCACGCGACGGCGCGAGATGCGATCGGACAGCGCTCCCAGTGGCCACTGGAACGCCACGCCCCCGATCAGCGAAAGCCCCATGAAGAGCGAGATCCGCCCCACCCCGAGCCCCGAATTCGCCGCCCACACGGCACCCATCCCGAAGAGGGCCCCCCCGGAGATCCCGGCGACGGCGACCCCGGACATACCGAGCGGCACCGTGCGGTACACGTCCCGGAAGGGAAGCCGGCGTTCGGGGGGAACGACCACCGGGGCATTGCTCGGGGCGAGGGCCATGGGGACGACCGCCATCGACACCAACACCGAGGCGAGCACGAACAGCTCGTACCCGGCGGGATCGGCGAGATTGAGCAGGAGCTGTCCGGCGGCCAGGCCACCGCTGACCACCACCATGTAGATGGAGAGGACCCTTCCCCGGTTGTCGTTGGAGACGACACCGTTCAGCCACGACTCGGCGACGATGTACAACCCGGCCATACAGAAGCCGGAGACGACCCGCATCCCGAACCACAGGCCGGGAGAGGTGAACAGCGTGTAGACGAGCAGCGCGATCGATCCCAGCGACGCCAGCCCGGAGTACACGCGGACGTGACCAACGGTGCCGACGATGCGCGGGACGACGAACGCGCCGCCGAGGAATCCCACGTAGTAGCCGGTCATCACGACCCCGGTGACTGCGGTCGTGAAACCCTCCAGGTCGGCACGCAGTCCCACCAGGGAGGATTGGAGCCCGTTTCCCACCATCAGGAACGACAGGGCCACGAACAGCGGCCAGGCTCCACGGGTGGCGGTACGTGCCATGGGCCGACACGCTAAACCCCGCCGTCGGTGAGGCGATCTCCCTGTGATCACGGGCGGCCGCGGAGTAGGGTGGGTGTCGCGCC
>DATHWB010000072.1:0-1503 GCA_035460965.1 Acidimicrobiia bacterium | reverse complement strand
TGAAAGCCTCGCGGTCGGTCCACCACGAGACCATCACGTACCGGCCGGGCGTCGACTCGTCGCGCCACACTTCGAGGTGACGGAAGCCCGGCCAGTGGTCCACTTCACCGAGCCGGTCCCGGAACGCCTCCTCGAGGGTGGTCGAGGCGTCGGGCTCGATGAACAGTTCGCTGTGAGCGACGAACGCCCCGGAGGTCATCGCGGCTCCTCGACGACGACAAGGGCGAGAAGAGCCTGTGCCGCGACGTCGGTGGGGAGCGACGTGCGGCAGAGCTCGGCCATGGTCGTCCAGGCGTCGTCGAGCCAGCTCCGGGGGAATCCTCGGCCGGAGAACAGCTCGTAGCAGTAGTCGACGTGCGCCCGAAAGGCGTCCGGTCCCCGTGCCAGCGCGCGGAAGTGGTGGCCGAAGTCCTCGAGTGTGCGTTGACGTCCGTGCTCTCCCATCTCCCACAGGTCCGGTTGCCGGTCGTACATGAGATCGGTTGCCAGGAAAGCGAGATGGTCGGCCCGTTCTGCCAGCACCACCACCGGTTCCCGATCCGGAGCTGTCAGCGGACGGCCCGCGCCGCCAAGAGGGCGTCGAGGGAAGCGACCGCCTCCGTCGACGTCTGACCGAGGTACAACGCCGGGAGATTCGCGGCCGGAACACCACGCCAGAACAGGTGTCCTCCGACGCCGACGATGAGACCCGCCCTCACCTGTTCCCGGAGGGCATCGGCGATCTGTCCGACTCCATCCAGTTGTTCGGGGAGCGTGACCGAGACCATCAGCGCACTCGCCTCCGCCACACCGACGGTCTTGACCAGGTCTTCCACAGGTACCCCGCGTCCGAGGTAGATCACCCGATAACCGGCCTCTGCCAACGCCACCGCCACGGAGGCTGTACCGATCTCGTGGTGGCTGCCGGGTCCGGAGACGCAGACGACGCTGTGGCGTCGCCACGGGCGGAAGCGTGCCAGAGCGTCCATCAGCCAGCTCTGCACGACCGAGGAAGCATGGTGCTCCTGGGAAACCGAGACCTCTCCCCGCGCCCACTGGTCGCCCAGGTCGTACATCACCGGACGGACCACTTCTTCGATGACCTCGGTCGCCCGGTGACGAAACGCCAGTCGGTTGAGGCGCAGCCGGGCCGCATCGCGCTCGTATTCGATGAGCTCCGCCAGGAGGGCGGGTCGTTCGTGCTCGGCATCGAGGGGAGCAGCCCGGGGCGAGTCGGACTCGACGTGAAGCGTGAGGGCGAACACCGCGCCCGGATCTCCGGCGCGATACTCGAGGAGTCCTCCCATGTCGGCGACGATCGACCTGGCCACAGCCAGACCGATGCCGGTTCCCATGCGCTGTCCGCTGTGTCCGGTGCGGAACGGCTGGAATATCCTGGGGACCTCGGCGGTCGGGACTCCGGGCCCGTCGTCGCGAACCTCGAGTACGAAGCGGTCTGCCTCGGCCGTCGCCGCGATCTCGATGTGCGGACCGCCGTACTTGACGGCGTTCTGGACGATCCCG
>DATHWB010000071.1:0-37353 GCA_035460965.1 Acidimicrobiia bacterium | reverse complement strand
AGCACGCCCGTCGAGGCCGTCATCGCCCGACACACGGTCATGCGGGCGATCTGGGTGGGTCCGTTGGTGGTGGCGGCGTTCTGGCTCTTCCGAGGCCTCGACGGAGCCTGGGCGGCGGCGGTCGGGGTGGCCGTGGTGGTCGGCAACTTCCTGCTGGCCGGGGCGATGCTGAGCGTGGCGCTGCGGATCTCGTTGGGCATGTACCACGCCGTCGCGCTCTTCGGATTCTTCCTGCGCCTGGGCCTGATCATGGGGTCGATGTTGCTCGTCGCCGCCGTCGTGGACATCGACCGACTGGCATTTGGCCTCGCGGCGGTCATCACGTATATGGTGCTGCTGATCCTCGAATCGGTGGCAGTAGCCCGCGGGAGAGAAAGGGATGTGGATTGGACCAGCTAGTCCTGGCAGTTGAGGACTGTGACTTCGTCAACGAGCCCGTGTGCGCTCCGGCGGAGATCACCGAGCTCTTCGTGTTCCCGAATCTGTTCGGCACCCAGATCAACCGAACGGTGGTCCTCACCTTCGTCGCCGCGTTCATCGTCATCGGTGTCCTGTACTTCGCCTATCGCCGTCGCAACGCCGTCCCCACCAAGTTCGGTGCGGCGGTGGAGGGCATGGTCGACATGGTCCGCAACGACATCGCGATCGGCGTGATCGGGCCGGACGGGGTCAAGTACTTCCCGTACCTGTTGTCGCTCTTCATGTTCATCCTCGTCGGCAACCTCTTCGAGGTCACCCCGTTCGTCAACTTCCCGATCACCTCGCGGATGGCGATCCCCTTGTTCCTGGCGCTCCTCACGTATGTGGTCTTCGTGTTCCTCGGTTTCAAGACGTCCGGGATCCGGTACGTGACCGACCTGTTGTGGCCCCCAGGGGTCCCGCTGGCACTGAAGCCGCTCGTGGGGATCATCGAGATCGTCAACGTGTTCGCAGTGAGGCCGTTCTCCCATGCGGTTCGGTTGTTCGCCAACCTGGTCGCGGGTCACACGATGCTTAGCTTGCTCCTAGTGACCGGGTGGATCTTCACCCTGAACCTCGTCACCAACTTCGGCGAGATCGGACTGAAGGGCCTCGCCGGCCCTGCCTGGTTCGCGTTCGGCATCGGGATCTACGTCTTCGAGATCATCGTGTCGGTCGTCCAGGCTTACATCTTCACCCTGCTCGCAGCGGTGTACATCCAGTCCTCGCTCCACCCGGAGCACTAGGTCGTCGGACCAGAACGCAAGAAAGGAAAGAGAAACACATGGACGCAGTACTCGCAGTGCTGGCGACTGCTCAGGTCCTCGCCCAGGAGGCCGGTACCAGCGGCATCACTGGCAGCCTCAACGTTGTCGGCTACGGCCTGGCAGCGATCGGACCGGGCATCGGCGTGGGATTGATCGCCGGTAACGCGGTGCAGGCTATGGCTCGCCAGCCGGAGGCCGCCGGCATGGTCCGGACCACGATGTTCCTCGGAATCGCCTTCACCGAAGCGCTCGCCCTCATCGGCTTCGTGCTCTTCTTCCTGGGCTGATCACAGATGATCGACCTGGCGCAGACGACCATCCTTGCAGCCGAGGAGTCGGGAGACGGAGGACTGGAACTCCTGCTGCCCGCCACTCCGGAGCTGATCGCGGGTGTGATCGCCTTCGCTCTCGTCTTCTTCTTCATCCGGTTGTGGGCGATGCCCGCGATCAACGACTCCCTGGAGAACCGCCGCAAGGCGATCACGGGTCAGATGGAGGAGGCAGAGAAGGCGAAGGCGGAGGCGGAGAAGCTCCGTGCGGACTACGCGGCACAGCTGGCCGAGGCACAGGCTGAGAAGAACCAGATCATCGAGGCCGCCCGCGCCGAAGCGGACGGCGTCAAGACGGAACTGATCGCCAAGGCCGAGGCGCAGGCGGCCGAGATCCTGGACAAGGCTCGGGCCGACGCAGCCGCCGAGAAGGCCCGCGTCATGCAGGATGCCCAGCGAGAGGTGGCCAACCTCACCGTCGACCTGGCGGAGAAGGTGGTCGGAAGCAACCTCGACCGGCAGACCCAGCTCGGTCTGGTCGAGCGGTACATCGCAGAACTGGAGCGATAGGTGAGCGAGCGGATCGACGGATACGCGGCCGCCGCCTACGCCCTCGCCTCGGCTGAAGGCGAGCTGGACCGGGTCGAGCAGGAGTTGTTCGCGATCGGGCAGGCGATCGACTCTTCGCCGGATCTGCGCGAGGCGCTCACCGACCCGCGACTCTCGCTGGACCGCAAGGAAGCGATCGTGCGCGACGTGATCGGTGCCCACGCGTCCAGGGTCACCGTCAACCTCGTGTCGCTCTTCGTGGCCCAGGGGCGGGGTGGGGACATCGGGGAGATCGTGTCCGCACTGGCCGGGCAGCGGGCGGCATCGGTCGGCAAGACCGTTGCGGAGGTCCGCACCGCCGTTCCTCTCGATGACGCCACCGTCGCCCGGCTGGCAGCCGCACTGGAGCGTCGCACCGGCCGCTCCGTCGAGGTCAGGACCATCGTCGATCCCTCGGTGCTCGGCGGCGTGGTCGCCCGGGTGGGGGACACGGTCATCGACGGTTCGGTCGCCCGCCGGCTGCGGTCGCTTCGCGAAACCCTCCAGACTCGATAGGGAAGAACCATGTCAGAACTCACCATCAGTGCGCAGTCCATCACCGACGCGCTGAAGAAGAACCTCGCCGACTGGTCCCCGGACACGTCCGAGGAGACGGTCGGGTACGTCACCTCGATCGCCGACGGTGTCGCTCGGGTCGAGGGATTGCCGAACGTGATGTCGTCGGAGCTGCTCGAGTTCCCCGGCGGCCTCAACGGCGTGACCCTCAACATCGATGAGCACGACCTCGGGGTCGTGCTCATGGGCGAAGCAAGCCACATTCAGGAGGGGGACCCCGTCAAGCAGACCGGCCGGGTGCTCTCGGTGCCGGTCGGCGACGCCCTGCTCGGCCGAGTGGTCGACGCGCTGGGCAATCCCATCGACGGTCGTGGCCCGATCGAGGCCACCGAACGCCGCCTGCTGGAGACTCAGGCTCCGTCGGTGGTCGAGCGACAACCGGTGCACCAGCCGCTTCAGACCGGTATCAAGGCCATCGACTCGATGACACCGGTGGGCCGCGGTCAGCGGCAGCTGATCATCGGGGACCGCCAGACAGGCAAGACCGCTCTCCTCGTCGACACGATCATCAACCAGAAGCGCAATTGGGGCACGAAGGACGCCGTGAAGTGCGTCTACGTCGCGATCGGCCAGAAGGCCTCGACGGTGGCCGAGGTCGTCGAGACGCTGCGTGAGCACGGGGCCCTCGAGTACACGGTGGTCGTGAACGCCACCGCCTCGGATGCCCCCGCCCTGCAGATGTACGCCCCCTACGCCGGTTCGGCCATCGGCCAGTACTGGATGTACAAGGGAGAGCACGCCCTCGTCATGTTCGACGACCTGTCCAAGCAGGCAGTGGCCTATCGCGAGATCTCGCTGCTGCTGCGGCGCCCACCGGGACGCGAGGCGTACCCCGGCGACGTGTTCTACCTGCACAGCCGGCTGTTGGAGCGTTGCGCCAAGCTGTCCGACGAGCTGGGGGCAGGGTCGATGACCGGCCTGCCTGTGATCGAGACCAAGGCGAACGACATCTCCGCCTACATCCCGACCAACGTGATCTCCATCACCGACGGGCAGGTCTTCCTCGAGACGGACCTGTTCTATCAGGGCATCCGCCCGGCGATGAACGCCGGCACCTCGGTGTCCCGGGTGGGTGGGAACGCCCAGATCAAGGCCATGAGTCGGATCGCCGGACCTCTGCGACTGAACCTGGCGCAGTTCCGGGAGCTGGCGGCATTCGCCGAATTCGGCTCCGAGCTCGACGCCGCCTCGCTGGCACAGCTGGAGCGTGGTCGTCGGGTCGTGGAGATCCTCAAACAGCCGCAGTTCCAGCCCTTGCCGGTGGAAGACCAGGTGCTCGTGATCTACGCCGTGACCGCAGGCCACACCGACGACGTCCCGGTCGGGGACATCCGACGGTTCGAGACCGGGTTGCGCGAATTCTTCACGTCCCGGTTCAACCACCTGCTGGAAGGCATTCGCGAGTCGGGAGTCATGGCGTCGCCGGAGGACTTCGACTCCGCGATCACCGAGTTCAAGGCGACCTTCGAGCGGACCGCGTTGGCGGAGGAGTAGCGACCAGTGGCAGGAGCCGGCCTCCGCGACACCCGACGCCGCATCCGCAGCATCGAGGCGACCAAGAAGATCACCCGCGCCATGGAGTTGATCGCCGCCTCTCGCATCCCGAAGGCGCAGGCGAGGGTCAACGCCTCCAAGCCGTACACGGCCAAGCTCATCGAGGTGATCCAGAACGTGGGCGGCGCCGCCGGGTCGACGGCCCATCCGCTGCTGGAGCGACGCGAGCTGCGCAAGGTCGGTCTGCTGGTCGTGACGAGCGATCGGGGACTGGCGGGTGCATACGCCACCAACGTCATTCGTCTGGCGGAGCGGCGGATGCTGGAGCATCGTCGGGCGGGAGTCGACGTCGACCTGTTCGTGGTGGGGAAGAAGGCACAGGCCTACTTCCGCTATCGCGGCTGGTCGATCCGCGGCTCGTACCTGGGCGTGACCGACACTCCCGGATACGGTGACGCCCGGGCGATCGCCAACGCCATCATGGACGCCTACGGCTCGGCGGACATCGACGCGGTGGAGGCGTTCTACACCAGGTTCCAGTCGGCGATGACCCAGGTGCCGACCGCGGCAGAGGTACTCCCGATCACGCCACCCCAATCGGACTCGACCGGACCCACCGCCGACTACAGCTACGAGCCGTCACCGGCAGCCATCCTCGACCGACTGCTCCCGCGGTACGTCGAGGCCACGGTGTTCAACATGCTGTTGGAGGCGAGCGCCTCCGAGCATTCGGCTCGTCGGCGAGCCATGAAGGCAGCCACCGACAACGCAGAAGAGCTGATCCGGCTCCTGACCGTCCAGGCCAACCGGGCCCGTCAGGCCGAGATCACGACCGCCATCACAGAGATCGTGGGCGGTGCGGAAGCGCTCAAAGAGTGATTCCCACCGTTCTGAAGGAGCGAGCACATGTCTGAAACCACACCGAACGGGCGGATCGTCAAGGTCGCCGGCCCCGTGGTGGACGCCGAGTTCCCGCCCGGCGCCCTCCCCGAGATCCTCCATGCCGTGCAGATCGACATCCATCTGGGTGGCGAGACGAAGACCATCATCGCCGAGGTGGCTCAGCATGTGGGCGGCAACGTCGTCCGCGCCATCGCCATGGCCCCCACCGACGGCATGACCCGGGGCGCCGAGGTCCGTAACACCGGCTCTCCGATCACCGTGCCCGTCGGGGATCAGGTGCTGGGCCACATCTTCAATGTGTGGGGCGACTCGCTCGATGCTCCGGACCAGGAATTCGGTGAGCCTCGCTGGCCGATCCATCGCCAGCCGCCGGCGTTCGAGGACGTCGAGCCGCAGCGCAAAGTGTTCGAGACCGGGATCAAGGTGCTCGACCTCGTCTGCCCGTACCTGGAGGGCGGCAAGATCGGTCTGTTCGGCGGTGCCGGTGTGGGCAAGACGGTGCTGATCCAGGAGATGATCAACCGCGTCGCCACCCAGCACGGTGGCGTGTCGGTGTTCGCCGGGGTGGGTGAGCGCACCCGGGAGGGCAACGACCTCTTCCTCGAGATGCAGGAGTCGGGAGTCATCGACAAGGCGGCGCTCGTGTTCGGCCAGATGGACGAACCGCCCGGCGTGCGTCTCCGGGTCGCCCTGTCGGCGCTGACGATGGCCGAGTACTTCCGCGACGTCCAGAACCAGGACGTGCTGCTGTTCGTCGACAACATCTTCCGCTTCACCCAGGCCGGATCCGAGGTGTCGACCCTGCTGGGCCGCATGCCGTCGGAAGTGGGATACCAGCCGACGCTCTCCGACGAGATGGGATTCCTGCAGGAGCGGATCACGTCGTTGAAGGGCAAGTCGATCACCTCGCTGCAGGCCATCTACGTGCCCGCAGACGACATCACCGACCCGGCGCCGCACACGGCGTTCGCCCACCTCGACGCCACCACGGTGTTGTCCCGTCCGTTGACGGCGCTCGGCATCTACCCGGCCGTCGATCCGCTCGACTCGTCCAGTCGTGCACTCGACCCGCAGATCATCGGTGAGGAGCACTACACGGTCACCGTCGAGGTCCAGCGGATCCTGCAGCGGTACAAGGATCTGCAGGACATCATCGCCATTCTCGGCATCGACGAACTGTCCGAGGAGGACAAGCTGGTCGTGGGCCGCGCCCGTCGTATCCAGCGGTTCCTGGCCCAGCCCATGTTCGTGGCCGAGCAGTTCACCGGTCAGCCGGGCATCTACACCCCGCTGGAGGAGACCATCGCCTCGTTCAAGGCGATCACCCGCGGCGAGATGGACGAGTATCCGGAGCAGGCCTTCTACATGGTCGGCGGCGCCGACGACGTCAAGCGGCGCGCGGACGAGATCGCCAAGGGCACAGCCGCCTGATGGCCAAGTCGTTTCAGCTCGACGTCGTGTCGCCCGAGGCCACCGTGTGGTCGGGCGAAGCGGACTTCGTGGTGGCCCGCACCACCGAGGGGGAGATCGGCATCCTCGCCGATCACGAGCCTCTGCTCGCCGCCCTCACGACCGGGGCTGTCACCGTCGAGCACGGAACGTCCAAGACGACGATCGGCGTCTATGGCGGCTTCCTGCAGGTGCTGAACAACCAGGTGACCCTGCTGACCGACCGGGCACAGATCTCCACCGGGTCCAAGGAGGATGCGGTGGAACTGGCCAAGACCCTGCAGCAGGCCGAGGAGTAGTCCGGCTCAGCCACCGGAGCGACGACGAGAGCGCAACCGACGAGCGCTCACCGCTCCCAGCACCGGTCCGGCGATCAGTATGACGACGACGACCACTCCGATCACCGGGTTGTAGCCGAACACCTCCGGGAGCGACGCCTGGTATCCCTGCTCGATGCCCGAGTAGATGACGACGTTGACGGCCACGATGGCCCCGATCAACCCACCGACGAGCCCACCGACGAGCAGGTCGGCCAGCCGTTGTCGAGTGTGATCCTGCATGTCAGCCACTCAGTCGCGTCGCCAGATCGTCTGCCGCCTGTGGGAACCCGCGCCCGATCGAGTCGGCGATCGCCGGGAAGAACATTCCCGCCAGCAAGGATTTCGTCCTGACCGTCAATTCGAAGCGGAGATCGGTCTGGGCTTCGGCGGGGGCGAGCGCCACGTCGATGGTGGCGACCAGCTCCGAGGTGTCGAGCTCGAGCCGCATGTGGGCGGGTGGGCGGCGGTGCGTCACCTGCGACGTTCCCGGGTAGCGCATACCGCCGACGACGGCAGCGAAGGCGAAGGCCACCATGTTGCCCTCACGGTCGTGCTCGGCGTCGGTGACGTGGTCGACCCCGGCGACACCTTCCCACACCGTCGGGTGCTGGAGCGCCGCCCACGCTTCATCGACCGGTACCGCGGCGCGTGCGGCGGACTGAAAGGACTGCGACGGCATCGAGCGATCGAGCCTAGCCCCGAGTGAGTGATCGGCTGGAGACCCGCCGGTTGGTTGAATGAGGAATCCATGACCGATCCGACCGAGTTCCTGCGCTTGGCCCTCGATCCGATCCGCCTCGCCGTTCTCGGGGAGGCGGCGGTGGCGACGGTCGACGTCGCAGACCTGGCGGGACGGCTCGGGGTGCCTGTCCACCGGGTGGAGCGCGCCGTGGGACGCCTGCGTGCCGCCGGGCTGCTCGACGACCGACTCCGACTCGATCTCGACGGACTCCGTGCGATCGCCGCTCAGCTGCCGGAGGTCGCCCCGGCGGACGACTCGGTCCTCGAGGGTTCCTGGACTCCCGAGGAGCGGAAGATTCTCGCTCGATTCTTCGCCCGGGACCGCCTATCGGAGATCCCCGCCTCCCGAACCAAACGATTGGTCGTCCTCGAGCGCATCGCCCAGGAGTTCGAACCCGGGCTGCGCTACGACGAGCGGGAGGTCGATCGGCGGCTGCAACTCTTCCACCCCGATCACGCCAGCCTCAGGCGCTACCTGGTCGACGAGGGTCTGATGACACGGGCGGACGGCGCCTACTGGCGTTCGGGGGGTCGATTCCGGCCGTGACGAGGGCCGGTCTCCGGTCGGTGGGACGAATGCGTCAGCGACGTTCCTCAGCCCCGGTCGTACGTGAGGATCTCGAGGATGTGGCCGCTGGGATCGTGGAAGTAGACCGAGTCGGTCTTTCCGTGCACCCCAGAGGAGCGTCCTGGACCGCGATTGTTGTCGGGGCTACCCGGTCCGTCTCCATACGTGATGCCGGACTGGCGGATCCTCTCGAAGGTGGCGTCGAACGTCTCCCGATCCATGGCGAAGGCCAGGTGTCGGGAGGTCGATGCGCCGACCTCGTGCAGGTCTATGGCGAGATCCGGCGTGACGAGCATCACCTCGAAGGGCCCGCTCGGACCACGATGCTCCAGCCCGACGACGTCCCGGTAGAAAGCCACGGCCGCTGCCGCGTCGTCGACTTCGAGGATCGTGTGATCGAGGTGAACGGGCACGACCCGAGGCTACCGTCGAGTTGCGGTCTCGGGCGCCGGGAGACGAGTTCTCGTCCGGCACTAACGTCTCTCGGATGCCCGGCCTCATGGCGTTCCACGCCCACCCTGACGACGAAGTGATCCAGACCGGCGGTGTCCTCAGCAAGGCTGTCGACGCCGGCGAACACGTGGTGGTGGTCACAGCCACCGACGGTGCGGAAGGCGAGGTCCACAACTACGACGACCCGGACCCCATCAAGTCGCGCCTGGCCGAGGTGAGGGCCGAGGAGGTACGGGCGTCCCTCGACATCCTCGGGGTCGAACACCACGCCTTCCTGGGGTATCGCGACTCGGGGATGATGGGCGAGGAGTCGAACAAGCATCCGGAGTGCTTCTGGCAGGCAGACTTCATGGATGCCACCGCCCGGCTGGTACGTCAGATACGCCGCCACCGTCCGGATGTACTCGTCATCTACGACCCGTACGGCGGGTATGGCCACCCCGATCACATCAACGTCCATCGCATCGGTCTCGCCGCCTACACCGGCTGTATCGACCTCGGCCGTTTCCCGTTGGAGCAGGGCGAGGAGTTGTGGGAGCCGAAGAAGCTCTATTGGACGACGTGGCCGCGGAGTCGGGTCAAGAGGATGATGCAGGCTCGCTTCGAGGCGGGTGAGATCACCGAGGAGGAACTCGCCCAGGCCGAGAATCGTGGCACGCCGGATGAGTACATCACGTGCTGGGTCGACGTCGCAGACAAGGTCGGCGTCAAGGAGCAGGCGCTGCGAGCCCACCGGTCGCAGATTCCGGCCGACTGGCCGTGGCTGACGATGGCGGACGATCAGAAGGTCCTGGCATTCGGTCGCGAGAGTTTCGTGCGGGTCTTCACGCGGGTGGAGGCGCCCGAGCGCGAGGACGACCTGTTCGCTGGTCTGCGGTGACTGCCGCCGAGCACTGGAAGCGGCAGCTCGCCGACTGGGCGATCCCCGACGAGCTGCTCGACGCGGTCGAGGACTCCCCGTATCGATGGCCGGTGGAGCTCTTCCGTCGGCGCAACATCAGCGCCGACGAGTCGGGTCCGTCACCCACCGTCGAGCTGGTCGATCGGATGGCCGGTCCGGGCGGAAGCGTGCTCGACATCGGGGCGGGCACGGGCCGGGTGTCCATTCCTCTGGCCCGTTCCGGACACCCGGTGACAGCGGTCGAGCGCTCCACGGAGATGGCGGCAGCCCTCCGCCAGGAAGTGGCCGATGTGGACGGCTACCGAGTCGTGGAGGGGTCGTGGCCTCTCGACGAGGATCTGGGAGCCTTCGACGTGACCCTGGCCGCTCATGTCGTCTACGACGTCGCAGATCTCGGCCCGTTCCTCCGATCGATGACCGAGCATGCGAGCCGGGCGGTCGTGCTGGAGATGACCGACACCCATCCCTGGGCGCCGTTGGGTCCCTACTACCGCGCCCTGCACGGACTCGACCGTCCTGCAGGGCCCACCGTCGACGATCTGGTGGCGGTGGTCACCGAGGAGTGTGGAGTCCGGCCCGAGGTCGAGTGGTGGGAGCGGCCGGGTGGCACGTGGTTCGAGTCATGGGCGGAGATCGAGGAGCTGTACCGGCGCCGGCTGGTGCTACCGGCGGCCCGCGCAGGCGAGCTGCGCCCGTTGCTGGAACCGGACGTCCGCGACGTCGGCGACGGTCGCCTGGTCGTCGGAGAGCCGATCCGACGGCTGGCGACGGTGTGGTGGACGGTCGGCGACTAGTTTTCGGCACATCATGAGCGCTTTCCTCCACCCCTTCAGCCCGCCCCGCATGACCGAGTACCTCACCATCGTCGGAGGTGAAGGTGCCGAGATCTGGGACACCGAGGGAAATCGCTACATCGACGGAATGGCCTCCCTCTGGTACATGAACGTGGGTCATGGCCACCCGAGGATGGTCGAGGCGATCACCGCCCAGGCGAAGGCACTGGCCAGCTATCACACCTTTGCTCCCTTCTCGAACCTGCCGGCTGAGACGTTGTCCGACAGGATCGTCGATCTCTCCCCGTTCGACCGTGGCCGGGTGTTCCTCACCTCGTCGGGATCCGAGGCCGTGGACAGCGCCATGAAGATCGCCCGGATCGCCCAGCGGGAGGCGGGTCGACCGCACAAGACGATGATCGTCAGCCGCGAGCACGGGTATCACGGCACCAACTTCGGCGGAACCTCCGCTCAGGGAATCCCCGTCAATCGGGAGGGCTTCGGCGAATTGGTCGGCAACGTCGTGAACGTGCCGGGACCGGACATCGAACCCATGGCTCGACTCTTCGCCGAACATGGGGACGGCATCGCCGCAGTCCTCTCCGAGCCGCTGCAGGGGGCGGGAGGGGTGTTCCCGCCCCCTGAGGGATACCTCGAGGGTCTCCGGGCGCTGTGTGACGAGCACGATGCCTTCCTGATCCTCGACGAGGTGATCACCGGGTTCGGACGGCTGGGGACGTGGTTCGGCGCCCAGCGCTACGGCGTGACCCCCGATCTGATCACGTTCGCCAAGGCAGTGTCATCCGGGTACATCCCACTCGGCGGCGTCGTCGTCGGCCCTGCGGTGAGCGACGCTCTCACCGCCAACGAGGGGTTCGCGCTCAAGCACGGGTACACCTACTCGGGGCATCCGATCGCAGCGGCGGCCGGAGTCCAGGCGCTGGCGATCCAGGAGGACGAAGGTCTCCTCGATCGCGTCCCGTCGATCGAGCGGCGTCTGGGGGAGGGGCTGAGGGCGTTGCTCGGGGACGGGCTCGTCACGGAGGTACGCGGCGAGGGTGCCGTCTGGGCCGTGCAACTGCCCGAGGGTCGGGACGTCATGAAGGATCGGGACGGCGTACTGGCCGAAGGTGTCATCGTCCGGCCGCTCGGGAACGCGCTGGTCATGTGTCCACCGCTCGTGATCGCGGATTCCCAGGTGGACAGGATCGTCGACGCCCTCGCCACCGTCCTCGCCCGCTGAGGCCACCCGGCCCGAATCGAAAATGCCCGGCATGGAAGGGTGTGCGTCCTCCTAACGTGAGGACCTCCGATGCTCCTTGTCCGTGATCTCCGCCTCGAAGTCGGTCCGCGCGTCCTGTTGGACGGCGCGGACTTCACCGTGCAGGCGGGAGACAAGGTCGGCCTGGTGGGTCGCAACGGCGCCGGCAAGACGACGCTGCTGCGCACACTCGTCGGCTACGCCCTCCCGGCGGCAGGGACGGTGACGCGTACCGGGAACCTCGGATACTTCTCGCAGGAAGCAGCGCTGCCTGATCTGGAGTATCCCGGGATGACCGCCCTCGAGCGGATCCTGGCAGCCCGCGAGATCGGGGCGATGCAGCATCGCATCGAGGAGACCCGTCGCAAGATCGAACGACTCGAGGGCGACGCCCGCGACAAGGCGATCCAGCGCTTCGCCCGGCTCCAGGACGAGTTCGAGGCGAAGGGAGGGTTCATCGCCGAGGCGGAGGCCAAGCGGACCGCCGCCAATCTGGGGATCGACAACGACGACCTGTCCCAGCCCGTGGCGACGATGTCTGGCGGTCAGCGGCGGAGGGTGGAGCTGGCACGCATCCTCTTCGCCGAGACCGACGTGATGCTGCTCGACGAGCCCACCAACCACCTCGACCTCGATGCGAAGGCGTGGCTGGTGGAGTACCTCACCGGCTACAGGGGGGCGCTGCTGGTGGTTTCCCACGATCTCCCGCTGCTCGACGAGGCGATCACGTCCGTGCTGTCGTTGGAGAACCAGAAGATCGAGCGATACAACGGCAATTACAGCTTCTTCCTGGCGGAGCGTGACCGCCGGCGCGCCCAACGGGAGAAGGAGCGCAAGCACCAGCTCCAGAAGATCCATGCGCTCGAGGAGAACGTGCGTCGGTTCCGAGGCTCGACCGAGAAGATGGCACGCCGGGCGCGCTCGATGGAGACCAGGGCTGAGCGGCTCAAGCGTGACCTGGTCGAGGTGCAGGCCCGCGGCAAGAACGTCACGGTGCGCTTCCCTCAGCCCGAGCCCTCGGGCCGGATTCCGCTGGAGGGAAGGGGCCTGGCCAAGTCATTCGGGGACAACCTGGTGTTCGTCGACGTGAACGTGGCGGTCGAGCGGGGTGAGGCCCTCATGATCATGGGGCTCAACGGGGCCGGGAAGACGACCCTGCTCCGCATCCTGGCCGGAGTCGAGTCACAGGATCTGGGCGAGGTGATGCTCGGACACAAGGCGTCGCTCGGCTACTACGCCCAGGAGCACGAGCAGATCCGGGCGGGTGTGACGGTCTTCGACCACATCAAGCAGGTGTCCGAGGGGATACCCGATCAGCAGCTGCGGGCGCTCCTGGGGCACTTCCTGTTGGCCGACAAGGTCGATCAGGACGCCGCCACACTGTCGGGCGGGGAGAAGACGAAGCTGGCGCTCGCCATGCTCATGACGTCGCGTCCCAACGTCCTCTTGCTGGACGAGCCGACAAACAACCTCGACCCGCAGGCCAAAGAGGCACTACTCGGCGCCCTGGCGACCTATCTCGGAACGATCGTGCTCGTTTCCCATGACACCGACTTCGTGGCCCAGCTGGGTCCCGATCGGGCACTGATGATGCCCGAGGGAGAGTTGCACTACTTCGACGAGTCGATGCTCGACCTGGTGGCGATGGCCTGACTCGGCTCAGCTGTCGGCCAGACCTCCCAGCCCGGCGAGCAGGGCCATGCCGGCGAGGATCGCCAACAGGATCGCGAAGATGAACAGCAGAGCGAGGGGGATCACCACCACCGCGATGGCCGCTCCCTGCGAGAGGCCGTTCACCTGCTGGTGGGCCTTGACCTGGATCACGGCCGAGTAGACCGCGCCGGCCAACTGGCCGATGATCGGCACGATCGCCAGCGCGTACGGAGCGGCGGCGTATCCGATCGGTCGGAGCAGGGCGATGTAACTGGCGGTGCCTCCGAACATCTTGCCGAGCAGGAACGAGATCCCCGTCCAGACGAAGAGGCCGATCGGGGCGAAGATGATCGCGCCCACGACATTGGTCACGAAGCTCCCCTCCGAGGTGAGGCTGGCGATGAGGGCGGCGAGGATGGTGACGACGATGGCTTGGGCCGTCGCGGACTCGTCCTCCGCGATCTCCCGGTGGACCGGCTCCTCCAACTTGAGCACTCGCGGGAGCCGAGCGGCGATTGCCTCGAACATCACCAATCCTTCCAGTCGTCGTGCGGGGCATGTTGGCAGGGGAGGGGGACCGCGTGCGTGATATGGGGAGCAGTGGTTGATTCCGAGGGTGTGATTCGGTATGGTGATCGAACAGATGTTCGATACGCTGGACGCACTCGCAACCAGCTTCCCCACCACCTCATCGGGCAGCAGTGCGCGGACCGCGCGGACTGACCGGGCACTCGTGGTTTCTCCCGATGGGCTCACCCCCGCCGATCTCGATGCTGAGGACCGGCTGATCGACGAGCTGCTCGAATCGGGCGTGCTGGAACCGGATCCGAACGAACCGGTGGTCTTGCCGCCGAACCTGGAGACCTGGCCGGCGGATGGTCGCCTGGCGGTGCTCCTGGATCACGTCGATCCTGCCGACCTGTCCGACGCCGACCGGATCCGGTACGTGACCGCCGGCGAACGACTGACCTCCCATACGCAAGCCGTCGGCATTGCCGGCATCCATCGTGTCGCCGACTCCTACCGGTCGCTCGACCTGGGCGACCCGAAGGACGTGCACGACGGGACCACCTTCGAACTGCGGGCCGCGCTGCGGTGGACCCGCCGTCATGCCGAGGCCGAGTTGGACCTGGCGACCGACCTTCATGCGCGGGTCCCGTCCGTGCTGCAAGCTCTGCGAGCGGGGCACATCGACAAGCGTCGCGCCAAGACGATCGTCGACGGTGTTGCCCACCTGCAGTCGATCGCCCATGCCAGGCAGGTGGCTGACGAGGTGCTGGGAGGGGCGGGGCGGCTCACGACCGGCCAGCTCGCGGTGCGAGTGAGGCGAGCCTGTGTGGCCGTGGATTCCGACAGCGTCCGCCGGCAGCTGGCCCGCGGGACCGCGGAGCGCCGCTTCATGACGTGGAGCGAGCCGGACGGGACCATGACGGTGCAGGTTTCCGGTGTCGATCCGCTGCGGGGACAGGAACTGTCCGACCGGATCAACCGGATGGCCCGCCAGTTGAGCGCAGGTGGCGAGAGCCGGAGCATCGACCAGATCCGGGCGGACGTGGCCGTCGACCTCCTGACCGGTACTTCGTCACCCACCGTCGGGAGGGTCCACCTCACGGTCGATCTCGCCACCCTGGCGCGACTGGCGGACACGCCTGGCGACCTGGCCGGATACGGTCCGGTCGTCACCGATATCACACGGCAAGTGCTCGACACCGGCGATGGGAGCTGGGAATGGACGGTGACCCACCCCGATACCCAGCGGGCTCTCGCCGACGGTCACACCCGGCGCCGCCACACCACGTCGCAGGCCAGGCGCGTTCGCGCCCGCCACGAGACTTGTGTTGCCCCCGGGTGCCGCATGCCTGCCGTGGACTGCGATCTCGATCACACCACGCCCTACGCCGAGTCGGGCATCACCGACGGCGCCGACTCGGCTCCGTTGTGCAGGCACGATCACGGGGTGCGCCATCGGTCGGGCTGGGCGTATCGCCATCTCGACGACGGCGACATCCTGTGGACCAGCCCGACCGGGACCCGGTACACAGCCTCCGGTCGCGATCCCTGAGCGGCGCCCCCGCGCTCAGCCCGGTCGCGGGCGGTGGCGGTGGGACTGGCGGGTGATGTGGGCCGGGTCGTCGATGAGCGGGGTGGCGGTCTCGTCGTGGAGGAGGTGGGGGCCGTAGGCCGCGGTGAGGTGCTCGTCGGCGAGCGCATCGGCCGGCGGTCCGTTGGACACGACCCGCCCGGCCAGCAGGATGACGTGGTCGGACCGGCGGGCCTCCGACAGGTCGTGAGTCGTGATGATCACGGTGCACCCGCGGCTGTTCTCGTCGTGGATGACGTCGTCGATCGCTCGTGCGCTGGGCATGTCGAGGCCGGTCAGTGGTTCGTCGAGCATGAGCACGTCGTGGTCCTGGGCGAGTCCCTGGGCGACGAACACTCGTTGGCGCTGACCGCCGGAGAGCTCCTTGAGATGTCGTGCCTGCAGGTCGGCGATGCCCATTCGCTGCAGCGCGTCGTCGACGATCCGATGGTCCTCGGGGGTGAAACGCCGCCGGGGGCCGGTCGTGGGGTATCGGCCCATCGCCACCACTTCCCGCACGGTGACCGGCAGCGTGTCGTTCACCTTCGTGCTCTGGAACACGTACGCCAGACGGCGGGGGCGCCCGTCCACCGGGAGGATGTCGATGTTGCCCGAGGCGAGCGGATGCAGTCCGGCGATCATGGCAAGCAGCGTCGACTTGCCGGAGCCGTTCGGTCCGATGAGGGCCGTGATGCCTCCCTCCGGGATGGTGAAGTCCGAGCGACTCAGGACTTGCGTCGAGCCGTAGGCGGCGGACACGCCGAGACCGGTGATGGCGTTCACCGGCATGCGGCGCAGCGTCCTTCGACTTCGAGGGCGTGCCCGGTGGGAGAGAAGGAGAGCGAACCTGTGATCTCGGCCACGAGTCTCTCCAGGTCGGCTTCGACGGCCGGGTCGAGATGCACGTCGTCCACCGTACCGCACGATGCGCAGACGACATGGTGGTGGTGTCCGGCGGCCCACTCGGCCAGCTCGTATCGGGTGACACCGCGCACCCCGTGATGGGGGGTGAGGACCGAGGCGTCCTCGAGTACCGCCAGAGTTCGGTACAGCGACGACAACGGAAGGTCGAGCTCCTGATACAGCTCCTGGGCGCTGCGCGGCCCGTCGGCAGTGCTGAGGGCATTGACCACCGCCCGGCGTCCCGCCGTGTATCTGACCCCCCGTTCGGAGAGGCGCTGCGCCACCTGATGGTCGAGTGTTTGCACGTTGATCCCCACGTCTGATAGCTTTGCCGCAACATGTTAGGAACGATTCTCATTTTCAGCAAACGAACGGGAATGCGTCGTGTGGCGGCTGTCGCCCTCGCGCTCCTCCTCGGGGCCTGCTCGTCGCCGGACGCGGCGCCGGACGGGGAGATCACGATCGTTGCCACCACGTCGATCGCCGGCGACCTCGTGACCCAGATCGTCGGGAGCTCGGCGACGGTGAACGTGCTCATGCCGATCGGAGCCGATCCGCACGACTTCCAGCCGTCGTCGCAGCAGGCGGCGGCGCTTCGCAACGCCGATCTCGTCGTGGCGTGGGGTCTGGGCTTGGAGGAAGGCCTCGTCGACGTCCTGGAGAGTGCCGCCGCCGAGGGCGTCAGCGTCCTCGAGCTCTCGGCGCTGGTCGATCCGATCGAGTTCGCCGATGACTCTGATGACGACCACGCCGAAGATCATGCCGATGACGATCCTGCCGACGATGATCACGGACACGACCTCGATCCGCACACCTGGATGGACCCGGTGCGGATGGCGGAGGCGGCGAGGTTGATCGGTACGGCGTTGCACGAGATCGACCCGTCGGGCGGGTGGGTCGAGGAAGGGGAGCGGGTGGCGACCGAGTTGCTGGCCGTCCACGACGAGGTCACCGAAATCCTGGCGGCGATCCCGGTAGAGCGTCGCAAGCTGGTCACCAACCACGACTCGCTCGGCTATCTGGCCGACCGGTACGACTTCGAGATCGTCGGGGTGGCGGTCCCCGGTGGGTCCACCCTGGCAGCGCCGAGTTCCGCGCAGATCGCGTCGCTGGTGGAGGCGATCCGTGACGCCGAGGTGACGGTGCTCTTCGCCGAGACCACGAGTCCGGCGGCCCTGCTCGATGCGATTGCGGGAGAGATCGAAGGGGTCCGGGTGGTCGAGATCCTCGAAGGGTCACTGGCGGCACCGGGGGAGCCGGGCGACACGCTCGCCGGGATGCTGCTGCACAACGCCCGTGTGATCGCGGCGGCGCTGGGCTCGAGTTAGCGTCGCCACTGATGGACTGGTTGTTCGAGCCGTTCGCCCTCGGGTTTCAGCAGC
Organism: Acidimicrobiia bacterium; assembly: GCA_035460965.1. Taxonomy (GTDB): domain Bacteria; phylum Actinomycetota; class Acidimicrobiia; order Spongiisociales; family ZC4RG35; genus DATHWB01. Next base: position 19,813 of record DATHWB010000071.1, on the reverse strand, counting down.
GCGCGCTGCTCGGTGCCGCGCTGGCGGCGGTGGCGACCGCAGTAGTTGGCACCTGGGTGATCGTGCGGGGGATGACGTTCCTGGGTGACGCCCTGGTCCACGGAGTCATCCCGGGCCTGGCGTTGGCGGTGGTCTTCGGCATTCCGCCCCTGCTCGGCGCGGGGTTGGCGGCACTCGTCATGATCGGCGGCATCAACCTCGTGCACCGTCAGACCGCCTTCAGCGAGGACACGGGCATCGGCCTGCTGTTCGTCGGCATGCTGGGACTGGGAGTCATCCTCGTGTCCCGGACCCCCTCGTATTCGGGGAGCCTCACGACCCTGCTCTTCGGAGACGTGCTCGGCGTGACCGCCGACGACGTGTGGTTCGTGGCTGCCGTCGGTGTCATCTCGATCACGATCTCGGTGTTGTTCTACCGGCATTTCCTCGTGCTGTCGTTCAACGAGCAGAAGGCGCGCCTGTTCGGGCTGCGACCGGGGATGGCCCACGCCATCCTCCTGATGTTGATGACCCTGGCGATCGTCGGATCGTCCCAGACGGTCGGAACCCTGCTCGTGTTCGGACTCCTGGTCGGCCCACCCGCCACTGCCGCCCTACTCGTGAGGCGGGTGCCGACGATGATGGTCACCGCTGCCTTGATCGGCATGGTGTCGGTGGTGATCGGTCTGATCGTCAGCTATCACGCCGACATCGCCGGATCGGCCACCATGGCGGTGGTCCCGATCGTCCTGTTCTTCTGCGTGCTCGGTTACCGCCAGCTCATGCCGCGGCGCTGACCGCCCGGTTCAGTCGACTTCCCAGGTTCCCTGCGAGGCGAGCAGGTTGGCGAGATCACCTGGGCCGCGCTTGGCCTGGGCGTCCACCAGCTGTGCCGACATCTGGTCCTCGTACACCGACCGTTCGACGTTGCGGAAGATCCCCAGCGGGGTGGGGCCGTACGGACCGTGTGACAGCCTGCTGAGAGAGAAGGCGATGGTGGGATCCTGACGGGCCGGGTCGTGGACGAGTATCTCGGAATCCGCCACGCTCGCCCTGTCGACGACCTCGCAGGCCCCGTTCCGGAACACCACGGCCTTCGAGTCGTTCTCACCGAAGACGATCGGCTTCCCCGGAGTCATGTCGATCCGGTTCTGGACCCGCTCCTCCTTGCCGGTGAGTTGGATGAAGGCCTTGTCGTTGAAGACGTTGCAGTTCTGGTAGATCTCGACGAACGCCGCGCCGCGGTGGGCGTGAGCAGCCTCCAGCATCTCGATCGTGTGGTTGCGATCCATGTCGAGTGTTCGGGCGACGAAACCCGCCTCTGCCCCCAACGCCAGGCTCACCGGGTTGAAGGGATAGTCGAGCGAGCCGACCGGGGTCGACTTGGTCCGCTTCCCGACCTCGGAGGTGGGCGAGTACTGGCCCTTGGTCAGCCCGTAGATCTGGTTGTTGAACAACAGGATCTTGATGTTCAGGTTGCGGCGAAGGGAGTGGATCAGGTGGTTTCCGCCGATCGACAGGGCATCACCGTCGCCGGTGATCACCCAGACCGAGAGATCGGGCCGGGAAGCGGCGAGACCGGACGCGATCGCCGGCGCGCGACCGTGGATCGAGTGCATCCCGTAGGTGTTCATGTAGTACGGGAAACGCGATGAGCAGCCGATACCGGAGATGAAGACGATCTTCTCCCGCTCGACTCCCATGGTCGCCATGTAGTTCTGGACCGAGGCGAGGATCGTGTAGTCCCCGCAGCCGGGACACCAACGCACCTCCTGGTCCGTCTGGAAGTCCTTGCGGGTGTAGGTGGGTGCTGTCATCTCAGATCATCTCCAGGATGCGAGTCTCGATCTCTGCGACCTTGAACGGCTCGCCGGAGACCTTGTTGAGCCCTTCGGCGGGTACCAGGAAGTTGGCCCGGATGAGGAAACGGAGCTGTCCGGTGTTGAGTTCCGGGATCAACACCTTCGGGTAGCGCCCGAGCACGTCCTCCAGGTTGGCCGGGAACGGATTGAGGTGGTGCAGATGGGCGGTTGCGACCTTCTTGCCTGCCATCCGCACCCGCCTGGCGGCCGCCCGGATCGCTCCGAGCGTCGATCCCCAACCGAGCACGAGGATGTCGGCGTCTTCGTCACCGTTGACCTCCACCGGCGGGATGTCGTTGGCGATGCCCTTGATCTTCCAGGCTCGGGTGTCGGTCATGAGCTGATGGTTGTCGGGCTCGTAGGAGACGTTGCCCGTGACCGCCGCCTTCTCCAGTCCCCCGATCCGGTGCTCGAGGCCGGGAGTTCCCGGCACCGCCCACGGTCGGGCGAAGGTCTCGATGTCCCGTTCGTACGGCAGGAAGGTGCCGTCGGGACCGTTGGGAACGGTGGCGAACGGAACGGAGATGTCGGGGAGGGCGTCCAGGTCCGGCAGCTTCCACGGCTCCGAGCCGTTGGCGATCAGGTTGTCGGACAGCAGGATGACCGGCGTCATGTACTTGAGTGCGAGGCGCGCCGCCTCGATGGCGGTGGCGAAGGCGTCCGAGGGCGACGATGCCGCCACCACGGGCAGGGGCGACTCGCCATGGCGTCCGAACAGGGAGAACAAGAGGTCTGACTGCTCCGGCTTGGTGGGCAAGCCGGTGGAGGGGCCACCGCGTTGGACGTTGAGGACGACCAGCGGCAGCTCGGTCATGAGCGCCAGCGAGATCGACTCGCTCTTGAGGGCGATCCCCGGCCCGGAGGACCCGGTGACTGCCAGCGCTCCGCCGAACGCGGCGCCGATCGCCGCGCCGATGCCGGCGATCTCGTCTTCGGCCTGGAATGTGCGCACGCCGAAGTTCTTGTGGCGGGACAACTCGTGGAGCACGTCCGAGGCCGGTGTGATCGGATACGTCCCGTAGAAGAGCGGGAGCCGGGCGGCCTGAGCTGCTGCGATCAACCCCCAGGCGAGGGCGGTGTTGCCGGTGATCTGGGTGTAGGTCCCGGGTTCCAACTGGGCAGGCTTCACCATGTAGGTCGTGCGGGTCGCCTCGGTGGCGAATCCGAACGTGTACCCCGCCTTGAACGCCAACTCGTTGGCCTTCGCCACTTCCGGCTTGTTCTTGAACTTGGTCGTGATCCAGTCGAGGGTCGTCTCCTGCGGGCGATTGAACAGCCACGCCAGCAAGCCGAGCGCGAAGAAGTTCTTGGACCGGAGCACGTCGCGGCCACTCACGCCGGACTCGGCCACCGCCTCCTTCGTGAGGCGTTCCATCGGAACCTGGATCACCTTGTAACCCGCCAGGCTGCCGTCGGTCAGCGGATTGGAGGTGTAGCCGGCCTTGGCGAGGTTCCGCTCCTCGAAGGCTTCCTCGTTGACGATCAGCGTGCCGTTCTCGCGGAGGTCGGCCAGGTTCGACTTGAGTGCCGCCGGGTTCATCGCCACCAGGCAGTCGGGCTGGTCGCCGGCGGTGAGGATGTCGAAGTCGGCGATCTGAACCTGGAAGGAACTGACGCCGGGCAGCGTGCCGGCGGGAGCGCGGATCTCTGCAGGGAACACCGGAAGGGTGGCGAGGTCGTTGCCGAACGCCGCCGACGCATCGGTGAATCGCCCGCCTGCCAGCTGCATCCCGTCCCCGGAGTCTCCGGCGAGGCGGATGACGATCTTTTCGACCTGGAGGGTCTCGGTCGAGTGTTCCAGAGTGGCCGTTTCCTCAGTCACGGGCCATCACTTCCTCTGTGTCTGTGCGCGCCAGGATCAGGCGTCGTCGGTGTTGGTTGCGATCCGGAACCGCGTCCGGTCCGTCGGGTGTTGCATCGGCGTTCCATGCCCCGATCTGAACCGGAGCCGTCGCCAAGAACTGTGCTGTCAAGGCAAGGCCGATGATAGGCACGCCCCGCGCACACCAAACGTCACCCGTGGTGGTCGGACACGGACGGTCCCGGACGCTGGAACACGCCTTCCCGTTCGAGGAGAGCGGCGACTTCGAGCAGGCGATGCTCCGACCACATCGCGCCGATCAGCTGCAGGGACGGTGGAGGTGTGCCGCCGGGAAGCGGGCCGACGATGGCAGGGCAGCCGAAGTGATTGACGGCCGCCGTGAAGCACGACAGCACCGGCCGGTAGGGGCGCGGTCCGGCGATGGTCTCGACCATCTCCTCCCCGATCGTCTTGCGGACGGTGCCGGTCGTGGGAGTCACCAGGAAGTCGAAGCTGCCGAACGCCGCCGCCACTCGCTGGCGGGATCGTGACCGCCACTCCAGGGCTGCCGTGAAGTCGTCGAGCGTGACGGCCAGCGCGCCCTCCAGTCGACCGGCCACCTCCCCACCGTACGGGCGGCCTTCCCGCACCCACGTCCGGTGGATACGGGCGATCTCGCCTCCCGCCAAGGTCATGATCGCCGGGTCGTTCGCGACGGTCTCGTCCCGGAACTCCTCGACCTCCGCTCCCAGCTCGCGTAGGCGGCGGATCGCCTCGGTGAAGGCGTCGGCCACCTCCTCGCTGATCGGACTGTCGTCGACCCAGGGCACAGGTATTCCGATCCGGACTCCTTGCAGGTCCCGGCGGGTGGCCGACGGCGACACGACCGGTGCCGGCCACGACCAGGCATCCTGCGGGTGATAGCCCGCCATCGCAGCGTAGGACAGGGCGAGATCGGCCACGGTGCCGGCCAACGGGCCGACCGTGTCGAGGGACGGGGCGAGCGGGAAGACGCCGGAGAGGGGAACCCGCCCGTGCGTCACCTTCAGGCCGTACACGCCGCACAGGGCGGCGGGCACGCGTACGGATCCCCCGGTGTCGGTTCCCAGCGCGATCGGGACCTGGCCGGCGGCGACTGCCGCTGCCGAACCTCCCGACGAACCTCCGCAGGACAGGCGCGGGTCGAGCGGGTTCCGAACCGGACCCGTCCACTCGTTCTCGGAACTGAACCCGTAGGCGAACTCGTGCAGGACGGTGCGGGACACGACGACCGCTCCGGCCTGTTCCAGTCGGTGGATCACCTCGGCGGACTCGTCCGCCTCGTGGCGGTAGAAGCCGGATCCGCAGGTCGTGGTGCGGCCGGCGTGGTCGATCAGATCCTTGACGGCGATCGGCACACCGGCGAGGGGCCCGGGGCTGCGCCCCGACCCCACCAGCCGGTCCAACGCCTCTGCCCTCTCGAGCGCCCGTTCCTCGTCGATGAGGGTGCACACGTTCAGACGCTCCTGCTGCGCCCGGGCGGCGGTGATCGACCCGGCGACGGTGTCGCGGACGGAGCGGTCGCCCTTGACGATCTCTGCCACCATCGTGGTGGCGTCGATCACGACCACTCCGGGGTCTGGCCGGTTGGGAAGTACGAGATCCACACGCGTCCGGCCGGAACGAACATGGTGTCCCCGTCCGGCGTCGTGAGTTCGAACGGGGCGTCCCCGGCCGACCGTGACCAGTCCCCCTCGGTGACGCGGCCACCGGCGAAGATCCAGGCGGCGCCCTCGCCGATCGAGTCGACTGCCCGTGCCGCTCCGCCTCCCGGGGGCGGTTGGGCGAGATAGGTGCGCATCTGGAGCACGACGAGCACCTCGGCGGTGATGCGGCTCGTTTCCCCGTCCCGGTCGATCCAGGCGTGCTCCGCCCCGTTGGTGCTCCGCTCGTACTCACGGCCGTTCCACTCCCATCCGGCGACCAGCGAACCCGAGAACACGAGTCTGATGTCGGTGGCCGGCTGGGCGGTGACCGGCATGTCACCGATTTCCCAGATCGGGTTCGGCGGGTCGTCGTCGTAGCCGCGAGCGTCGGCCAGCTCCCGCATCGCCTCGGTGTCTCCGTACAGATTGTGCGGCGCCGAGCGCGATCCGCTGCGGAAGGTCACGGGGCGCCCGACGTCACCGATCAGTTCGGCTCCGTTGTCGCGATTGACGGCCAGCACCCAGTTCTGGCCGCCGGACATGACGAGCGGGCCTCCGAACAGGTTCGCCACCTGCCAGTCGCTGGGACGCATGGAGCGGATCGGTCCTACCGCCTCGACGTCCTGGGTGTGGAACACGCCGACCAGTCGGGTGATGCCTTCGACGGGGAGCTCCAGGACCACATCGGCGTGCGGCAACCCCGATTGCGGTCTGGCATTGGGGTGATTGTCGATCTTGACCACCAGGGCCCGCCGGTCGAGCGACTCCTCGTCTTCGACGGGAAGGCCCGTGAGCGGAGAGGTGGGGCCGACGTGGACTGTCGTGGTCGTGGTCGTGGTCGGCCTGATCGTCGTGGTCGTCGACGGTCGAGTGGTGGTGGTGGGAAGGGTGGTCGTCGGTTCGGGCTCGTCGTCACCTCCGCAGGCGGCGGCGACGAGCGCGAGGCAGACGACGAAGACGGTTGCGCGCATCGGTGGCAGGTTAGGAGCCGCCGCCGTTTGCGTCGGCGGCTCCTCAGAGCCCGGTCAACGAGCCGCGTACGGGGAGGATCGGCTCGGCCGTCTCCGGGTCGTCCACGGCCAACGCCACCTCGAGGCCGTCGGCGTGCGTCCCGAGGATGAAGATCGCCTCGATGTTGACCTCGGCGTCTGCGATCGCCCTCGTGACACGGGCGAGTTCACCCGGGAGGTCGGAGAGGAACGCCGTGAGGACGGTGCGCTCCTCGAACCCGAGGCCGGCTTCGTCGAGAACCCGGGCACAGGCTTCCGGTTGGTCCACGATGAGCCGGACGACCCCGTCGCCGTTGTGGCCCCATGCGGCCAGGGCGTCGATGTTGACCCCGGCCTCCGCCAACAGCTCCGTCAGGCGGGCGAGCGAGCCGGGTCGGTTGTCGAGCCTGACCACGAACTCCGTCATGGCTCTCAACCTACCCCTCGGAGGGGGGAAGTGGGATGGCGGTACGATCTTTCCTCCCGATGAATCGTGTGCGGAGAGCCTTCGACCTCATGTCCCCCTCCCAGCGGGCGACGCTGGGGCTTCTCCTGGCCCTGGTGTTCGTGACGGCGGTGGTGGCGGTGGCGGCGACGGTGGCGCGCTCGGGCGGGAACGACCAGCAGGCGGCGACGACCGTCTCGACCGCCACCTCGACGACCACGTCGACCAGCACCACGACCACGACGGCACCAACGACCACATCCACGTCGACGACGCCCACGACTTCCACCACTTCGACCTCGACCACATCGACCACTGTTCCCGCGTTCCCCACGGACGACCTCCTGCTGCGGGCGGACGGTGTCGGCAGGCTGCGGTTCGGGGACCCGTGGGGCGAGGTGCTCGACGTGTTGCTCGAACTCCTCGGTGCTCCGGACGAGGACTCCGGATGGGTCGATCAGGCGTCGCACTACGGCATCTGTCTCGGGGACGAGGTGCGGTTCGTTCGATGGGGCACCTTCCAGGTGTTCTTCACCGACGGCCCCAGCGACTGGCGTCAGGACGGGATTCGACACTTCGCCTCCTACAGCCAGTCGGTGTACTTCGCCGGGCGGGAACTCGACCTCGTGACTGTCGACGGCGTCTCGCTGGGTACTGCCGTCGGCGACGTGCGCGCCATCCTCGGGGCGGAAGCCGTCACGGACGACCCGATCTACGGCCCGGTCTTCTCGTACGATCCGCCCGGGCCGGGGTGGCAGTGGGGCTTCCTGTCCGGGCTGGAGCCCGATGACGTCGTCGAGGTCATCTTCGGTTCGATCGCCTGTGGCGAGTGACCAGGCGGTGGGTGACGGTCCGCGAGACCTAGCGGTCGAACGTCAGATGGTGTCGAGTTGCAGAGAGAACCGTCGGGCCGCCGCTTTGACCCGTTCGGCGATCCGGTCGGCCTCGCCCACCTCGGGGAACCGATAGGAGGGTCCGTGGGCGGAGATGGCGGCGATGATCCGGCCGTCTCCGTCACGCACCGGCGCCGCCACCGAGTTGATTCCCTCGGCGAACTCTTCGTGGATCCAGCAGTGGCCGTCGGCCCGGATCGAGGCCAGCCGCTTGAGGATGAGTTCCGGATCGGTGACCGTGAAGGGGGTGAAGGACTGCAGCGGGCGCGACAGGTATCGAGCGACCTGTTCGGCCGGCCACTCGGACAAGATCACGAGGCTGCCCGGACCGACGTGCATTGGGAGGCTGAGCCCCGTGTAGTCCCGCACCTGCACGGGATTGGGGCTCTCGACCTGCGCCACGAAGACCGCACTGAAGCCATCCGGCATGGTCAGGCCGGTCGCCTCGCCCAATATCGACGACAGGTGGTCGAGGTGCGGACGGACCGCCGTCGCCATCGCCACCGTCGAGTCCACCGATCCAGCCAGTTCCCGCAGCCCGGATCCGACCCGATAGCCGCCGTCGTCGGTTCGTTCGACGGCCCCGACGGCCTCGAGCGTGGCGAGGAGCCGCGCCACCGTGGACTTCGGTAGATCGACCGCGTTCGCCACTTCGGAGACGCCCGCAGGGCGCACCGCCAGAGCGTGCAGGATGCCGAAGGCCCTCTCGATGCTCTGGACGGTCGGCATGTCAGTACTCGGACTTCGGTAGCTCGGCTTTTCTCCGAGCCACGAATGTCGTCAGCTCCTCCGACACCGCATCATCCAGCGGAGGCTGCTCGTACGCGGCGAGCAACCCCTGCCACCGGGCCGTGGCCCGGGTTTCGGCATCCTTCGAACCTTCCTCCAGCCACTGTTCGAAACTGTTGGCGTCGGAGAGGTCGCTCTTCCAGAAGGCCGTCTCGTAGTTGCGCAGCGTGTGGTCGGTGCCGAGGAAGTGCACGCCGGGCTCGTTCTCCCGGAACGCCGACATCCCCTGGCCGTTCTCCGAGAGGTCGATACCGGAGGCGATGGTGGCGTAGGCGCCCAACTGGTCGGCGTCGAGGACGAACTTCTCGTATCCCATCGTCAGACCGCCCTCCAGCCATCCGGCGGCGTGGAGCACGAAGTTGGTGCCGGCCAGCATCGTCGGCTGCATCACGGCGGCCGATTCGTATGCCGCCTGTGCATCCGCCACCTTGGAGGAGCACAGGTGACCGCCGGTGCGGAACGGGACGTCGAGGCGACGCGCCAGTGCCGCCACGGCGTACATGACCAGGGCCGTCTCGGGGGTACCGAACGTGGGTGCGCCCGATTGCATGTCGATGGTCGACACGAATGCCCCGAGCACGGCGGGTGCCCCGGGGTTGACGAGTTGGGCGAAGGCGATGCCGACCATCGCCTCGGCCAGAACCTGGGTGCAGACGGCCGCCGGCGTCACGGGGGCCATCGCCCCGGCCAGGATGAACGGTGTGAAGATGCTGGCTTGGCCGTGCCGGGCGTACACCTCGGCCGCACCGAGCATCGATCCGTCCCATGTGAGCGGCGAGGCGGCATTGATGAGCGACGTGAGGACGACCCGGCCGTCCAGGTCCCCCCCGAAGGCGATTCGAGCCATCTCGACGGAGTCCTCCGCCCGAGACCCGGCGGTGACCGATCCCATGAACGGCTTGTCGCTGTAACGGATGTGCGCTTCCAGCATGTCGAGATGGCGGGTGGTGACCGGTTCGTCGACCGGCTCGCACACGGTCCCGCCGGAGTGGTGGATCGTCGGGCTCGCATATGCCAGTTTCACGAAGTTCCGGAAGTCCTCGATCGTGGCGTAGCGGCGTCCCCCCTCCCGGTCCCGAACGAAGGGCGAACCGTATGCGGGGGCGAACACGGTGGCGGCGCCGCCGATCTCGACGGATCGTTCGGGATTGCGGGCGTGTTGCACGTACGACGACGGGGTGGTGGCGGTCACGAGTGAGCGAACCAGCCCCGGCGGGAATCGGACACGGGTCCCGATGACGTCGGCACCCGCGCTCGCGAAGGCCCGCAGCGCGCCGGGGTGGTCGGTGATCTCGATGCCCACCTCGGCGAGCAACGTGTCGGCGTTGTGCTCGATCAGTGCCAAGCCCTCCTCCGAGAGAATCTCGAAGGGGGCGAGGGACCGCCGCAGGAAGGGGGCGTCGTTCAGCACGCGGGCGGCGCGCGCAGCCTGGCGTCCCGCCCGCCCCCCGGCCCGTGTTCTGCGTTCACTCATCGTCGTCTCCTTCGCCTCGTGCCCGTGGTGCGCGGCGCTTGTGCCCCTGCCGGGAACTCCATGACCCCGTCCAGATGGGGTGTCGGCGCGGTCTCGTGGGGAATGGCCATCGCCGCCACGAAGGCGTCCTGGAATCCGGGCTCGGTGGCCGTCTCGATCTTGTCGATCCGCGACGTGACCTCCTCGATCTCGGTCCGAGCACGGTGCGAGAGCAAGGCGATCATCGCTCCGGTCCCAGCCGCGTTCCCCGCCGGGTGCACCCGGCTCAGCTCACAGTCCGGGATCATCCCGAGGGCCATCGCGTAGGCGGGATCGATGTGCGCCCCGAACGCCCCGGCGAGTCGGATGTCGTCCACGGCCTCGATCCCGAGATGCGTCATCAGGAGTTCGATCCCTGCCCGCAGTGCCGCTTTGGCGAGCTGGATGGCGCGGACGTCGGTCTGGGTCACCAGGAGCTCCGGCTCGTCCCACAACCGGTACGAGGCGGTGCGACCGTCGCGGACCAGGCGGGGATGTTCCAGATCGGTGCGGATCACACCGGACCGATCGATCACCCCCGCCAGCCGCAGCTCGACCACGGCTTCGATGATCCCGGATCCACATACCCCCGTCACCCCCGACGCCGCCAACTCGTCGGCCACCGCCGGGTCCGAGGACCAACCCTCGGTACCGATCACCGACACGGCCGGCTCGAGGGTGTCCCGATCGATCCGGACGCGCTCGATGGCGCCCGGTGCCGCCCGTTGCCCGGATGTGATGGCGGCGCCCTCGAATGCGGGACCTGTGGGTGACGAGGCGGCCACGAGTCGGCGTGAGTCGCCGAGGACGATCTCGGCGTTGGTTCCGACGTCGACGAGCAGCTGGATCCGTTCGCTTCGGTGCGGACCTTCCGACAGGACGCAGCCTGCGGTGTCCGCCCCGACATGACCTGCGATGCACGGCAGGCTGTACAGGCGTGCGCCCGGCGCCGCTGCGAGTCCGACCTGGGATGCGCGCACCGTCAGTGCGGAGGTCGTGACGAGCGCGAAGGGAGCCGTACCGAGCTCGCGCGGATCGAACCCGAAGAACAGGTGATGCATGATCGGATTGCCGACCACGGCCAGTTCGAGGACGTCGGTCCTGGCGACGCCGGCTTCCGCGCACAGCTCTCCCAGCATCTCGTCGACCGCCGACCGCACGATCTCGGTGAGGATCGTGGCGCCGTCGGGGTTCATCAGCACGTACGAGACGCGGCTCATCAGGTCCTCGCCGTAACCGATCTGCGGGTTCATCCGCCCTACCGTCGAGAGGATGGTTCCCGTGGCGAGGTCGCACAGGTGCCCGGCGATGGTGGTGGACCCGATGTCGAACGCCGCCCCCAGGATCCTGTCTTCGAAACCCGGCCAGATGGCGGTGACCTGGCGTCGGTCTCTGACCGCCACGGTGACCGCCCACTTGCCTTCGCGCAGGGTCCGTTGCAGGTCTGTCAGGACGTGGTCGTCCAACTTGAGGGACTCGAATCCCCAGTCCGCCGTCAGGGCCGCGAGCAGGCGTTCGGCATCGCCGCTCGGGCTCGAGAGGTCGGGTGGTTCGACCTCCACGTAGTGCAGCGTCGTGATCGGATCCACCGGGAGGAAGGACACTCCTGCCCGCTTTCTCACGATCTGGCGGTGGATCTGGCTCTCCGCCGGTACGTCCACCACCACGTCGTCGAGGATGTGGGCTGCGCACCCCAGCCGGTGGTCGGCATCCAGTGGCCGGCGCCCCCGGTATTGGAGCTCGGTCGAACCGGGCGGGCTCAACTGCCCGGGCTCCTGCGGGATCCCGGGCACGGAGCCGACGCGGACCTGGCACCGGCCGCAGATGCCCCGGCCGCTGCAGATGGAGTCGAGGTCCACCCCCAGCTTCCTGGCTGCCTCGAGCACTGTGGTCCCCTCATCCACGATGCCGCGTCGGCCGGCGGGAAGGAAGACCACCTCGGGCATCAGCGTTCCGGGCGCGGCCGGCGCCGCCCGCCGCGTCGGGACTCGCCGTCCGGCGCAGGCGTTCGGTGCGCCCGGATCCAGGTGGCGCAGTCCGGGTCGTTGCCCATCAGGACGTCGGCCGCTTGGATCGCCGTCCGGACTTCCGGCTCCAGGGGGTTGGTGATGGCGGATGTCATACCGCTGGCGATCGCCATCGTCAGGAACGCCGAGTTGATGGCCGGTCGCTGCGGCAGTCCGAAGCTGATGTTCGACGCCCCGCAGGTGGTGTTGACGCCCAACTCCTCCCGCAGGCGCCTGACGAGGGCGAAGACCTGGCGGCCGGCGTGCCGCATCGCTCCGATCGGCATCACGAGGGGATCGACGATGACGTCGGCGCGGTCGATTCCGTGGTCGGCCGCTCTGGAAACGATCTTCCTGGCCACCTCGAATCGCACGTCCGGGTCTTGGGAGATGCCCGTCTCGTCGTTCGTGATCGCCACCACCGCCGCACCGTGCTTCGCCACCAGGGGCAGCACCCTCTCCATCTGCTCGTCCTCGCCGGTCACCGAGTTCACCAGCGCCTTGCCCCGGTAGACGGCCAGCCCCGCCTCCAGGGCCTCGACGATTGAGGAATCGATCGAGAGCGGAACCTCGACGAGGGACTGCACGAGTTCCACCGTGGCGGCGAGGATCGCCGGTTCATCCGCCAGCGGGATCCCGGCGTTCACGTCGAGGACCGTGGCGCCCGCCGCCACCTGGGCAACGGCGTCCGCCTCCACCCTCGTGAAGTCGCCCGACCGCATCTCCTCGGCCAGCATCTTGCGTCCGGTGGGGTTGATCCGTTCGCCGATGACGGTGAACGGCCGATCGAAGCCGATCACGACCTCCCGGGTCGCCGAACTGAGCACGGTGTCGGTCACGGTCCCTCCTCGAGTCCCGAGGCGGCGACGAGGCGCTCGAGACGGTCTCGGTCGTAATCCAGCTCGAGGCGGGCAGCTTCCCCGCTCACCTCTGCCTCCAGGTCCTCGCCGCAGTTCCTGCTGGTCCGGGTCCACTGCTCCAGGTAGGCGTCGGTTCCGCTCATCCCCGCCGTCATCGCCGCCCGGTCTATCGCCGCCTGGAATCGTGGTGAGAGCTGGCGGCGGGCCTTGTCCCGGCCGCGCGAGGCGACGACCTGGGCGGGGATGTCGCGCCAGGCGATGACGGTCAGGCGGGGGGTGGTCATGCCGCAGCCGCCTTGAGAGTGATGGTCAGCGGGGTGAGTCCGGTGTGGACATGGGCGAAGTCGAGGCCGAGTCGTTCTGCCGCTCGGCGGGCGGCGTCGACATCGGACGGGTCGTTCCGCTGGGAGAGGAAGACGAGTCGTCGGTAGTTGGCGAAGTAGCTGTCTCGTAGCTCCGGGTGTCGGTCGAGGCCCAGGCCGCGCCAGACCAGCAGGTCGAAGTTCCGCAGCAAGAAATCGGTGAGGTAGTAGGTCCCCGGCTCGTCGGAGTGCAGTCGAGCGAACCTGTCGGATCCGGCGAACAGTTCGTAGCAGTGCGCTCCCGGGAGCCGTTCGATCCCGAGGTCGGCGAGGGCGGCGTCGAGCCGCCCGCCGGTTCCGCAGTCGGCGTATCCGACCAGGATGCGATCGTGCGGATGGGCGGCGATCCTGTCCAACACCGCAGCCGTGATCCGTTCCGGAGTGTTGTGGAGCGGGGCTGGAAGCGGCTCGATCACGACGTCGGCACCAAGTGCCGCGAACGCCTGCTTCAGCTCCGGGACGATCGCGCCGCAGGCGATGACGCGCAGGCGGCCGGGCACGGTCAGTCCTCGCCCGCCGTCAGGCGACGCGCCAGTACCAGGGCTTCGGCGGTCTCAGCAGCCACCGCCGCGTCGCGGCAGTATGCGTCGGCACCGATGGCACGGCCGAACTCCTCGTTGAGGGGCGCCCCCCCGACCAGGACGATGTAGTCGTCGCGGATACCTCGTTCGGTCATGGTGTCGATCACGACCTTCATGTAGGGCATCGTGGTGGTGAGCAGAGCCGACATCCCCAGGATGTCCGGCTGATGTTCCTCCAGGGCAGCGAGATACTCGTCGACATCCGTGTTGATCCCGAGGTCGATCACCTCGAACCCGGCCCCCTCGAGCATCATGCCCACCAGGTTCTTCCCGATGTCGTGGATGTCGCCTTTGACCGTGCCGATCACGACCTTCCCGATCGTCTCGGCGCCGGTCTCGACCAGGATGGGCCGCAGCAGGGCCATGCCCGCCTTCATGGCGTTGGCGGCGAGGAGCACTTCCGGCACGAACAGGATCCCGTCCCGAAAGTCGATGCCCACGATCCGCATCCCCTCCACCAGCGCCTCGTTGAGGACCCGTGGTGCCTCCCAGCCACGATCGAGGAGGATCTGCGTGCCTTCGGCGATCTCCTCGGCCAGGCCGTCGTACAGGTCGTCGTGCATCTGTGCGACGAGTTCTTCGTCGTCCAGGTCGGAGAGAACCAGCTCTTCGTCACTCATGTCGCCTCAGGGGGTGGACGGGTGGGGTGGGGGAGCAGAACGCCAGGTCTCACGATGTGGAATCGTGCTGGTCGGAATCGTACCGATCCGGAGGGGTGCTGTCGACGAAATCCTGCGTGTTTCTGGGCTGGGATCGCGATCGCCCGGTGCTCGGTACGTTCCACGATGTGGGATGAGTCCGCTTGATGGGACGATCAGATCACAGCCGCCACGGATGCCTCGAACCGGCGGACGTGGCGGCGGGCGGCGACGGCGGCGGCGGTGTCGTCGCGGGCGAGGATCGCACCGAGCAGATCCCGATGCTCCTCGACGTGGCCGGTGATGTCGAGACGGTCGATGTAAAGATGCCAGAGCCGTTGGGAGAGGTTGTGATACATCTCGGCGGTGGCGGCCAGGAAGTGGTTGTGGGCGGCGGCGTAGACGGTGCGGTGGACTGCCGTGTCGAGGTCGATGGGCTTGCGGGTGCCCGGGCGCTGCACACGGTCCAGCAGGCGGGTGAGCTGCAGCCTGTCGGCTTCGGTGGAGCGTGTGGCCGCCAGCCCCGCCGCCAGCCCCTCCAGTTCTTCCCGGACGTCGGTGATGAGCGCCAGGTCGCCGATGTTGACGTCCGCCGCGAAGGTGCCCCGCCGCGGGTGGATCACGACCAGCCGCTGCATCTCGAGTCGGTGGATGGCGTCGCGCAGCGGGGTGCGTCCCACCCCGATCCTCTCCATCAGCTCGGACTCGACGAGCGGCGCCCCAGGGGCTATCTCGAGGCGGACCAGGAGGTCGAGCAGCGCCTCGTATGCCAGTTCTGCCTGTGAAACCGGTGCGGTGGCCACGATGGCACGCTACTACGCGACGACTGGTAGATGACAGATATATCAGTCGGAGGTAGTGTCGTGCCGGTCGCGAGCGAGGAGTCGACATGGCCGAGGTTCCATCCCAGGCGAAGGTGGTCGTGATCGGAGCGGGGATCGTCGGGAACTGCCTGGTCGGGCATCTGGCCGACCTGGGATGGACCGACATGGTGCTGTTGGACAAGGGGCCACTCCCGAACCCGGGTGGCTCCACCGGCCACGCCTCCAACTTCATCTTCCCCACCGATCACAACAAGGAGATGGCGCTGCTGACTCTCGAGAGTCAGCGTCAGTACGAGGAGATGGGGGTCAACACGGTCTGCGGGGGAATCGAGGTGGCGCGGACCGAGGAGCGCATGGAGGAACTGCGCCGGCGCATGACCTCGGCGAAGGCGTGGGGGATCGACGCCGAACTCCTGACGCCCGCCCAGGTGAAGGAACTCGTCCCGTTCATCGACGAATCGGTGATCCTGGGAGGCTTCCACACCCCGTCGGTCTCCGTCGTCGACTCGTTGCGGGCAGGCACGTTGATGCGGGAGAAGGCGACGGACACAGGAGCCCTGCGGGTGCACGCCAACACCGAGGTACTCGGACTCGAGACCACGCCGACCGCGTTCGGCCGGCCCCGCATCTCGGCGGTGGTCACCGACAAGGGCACGATCCACGCCGAGCACGTGGTGATCGCCTGTGGGGTGTGGAGTCCTCGGATCGCGGCGATGGCGGGGGCGACCATCCCGCTCACCCCGGCGGTACATCAGATGGCCGACGTCGGCCCGATCGACATCCTCCAGCGGACGGGCAAAGAGATCGGGTATCCGATCGTCCGCGACATGGACACCTTCATGTACGAGCGGCAGTCGGCCGGATCGATGGAGGTGGGGTCGTACGCCCACCGCCCGATCCTCCACCGCCCCGAGGAGATCCCCTCGAACGAGGAGGCGGCCCTGTCGCCGACCGAGATGCCGTTCACACCGGAGGACTTCGACGAACAGTTGGAGGACGCATTGGAGCTGATGGGTGAGATCCTCGAGACAGCCGAGATCCGGTATGCCATCAACGGACTGCTCTCGCTCACCCCCGACGCCATGCCGGTTCTCGGCGAAACGGTGGAGGTCGAGAACCTGTGGTCGGCGGCGGCGGTGTGGATCAAGGAGGGCCCGGGGATCGCCCAGATGGTCGCCGAGTGGATGACCCACGGCTATCCCCACGTCTGTGACCCGCACGGGTCCGACATCGCCCGCCTCTACCCGCACGAACGGACGGTTCACCACATCGAGGCGCGGGCGTCCGAGCACTTCAACAAGACGTACGGCATCGTGCACCCGCGCGAGCAGTGGGGATCCGAACGGGGGGTCAATCGGGCGCCGTTCCACGCCCGGACTGAGGCGCTGGAGGCGGAGTACTTCGATGCCAGGGGTTGGGAGCGGCCCCACTGGTACCGATCCAACGCCGATCTCGTCGACCGCTACGACGTGGCGGATCGACCACACGAGTGGGATCGCCGCTGGTGGTCCCCGATCATCACAGCCGAGCACCTCCACATGCGGGAGCACGGCGCCCTGATCGATCTCTCGGCGTTTCAGATGTTCGACGTGAGCGGTCCCGGCGTGGTCGACTACATCGAGCGGATGACCGTGAACAAGTGCGACCGTCCGGTCGGCAGCTCCATCTACACGCCGGTGCTGGCCGAGAACGGTGGCTTCCGGTCGGACCTCACGGTGTTGCGCCTCGCCGAGGATCGCTTCCGTATCGTCACGGGGGCGTTCGACGGAGGGCGCGACGAGTACTGGTTCCGGAAGAACCTGCCGGCCGACGGGTCGGTCCAGTTCGTCAACCTCAGCCAGGCCACCACCACCATCGGCGTCTGGGGCCCGAAGGCCCAGGAGCTCCTGTCCGGCCTCACCGAGTCCGATGTGAGCCAGGGGGCGTTCCCGTACGGCACCACCCGGGAAGTGATCATCGACGGGATCCACACCCGCATGCTCCGAATCTCATACGTCGGCGAGAACGGCTGCGAGATCACGACTGCCATCCCGCACGGGCTGCGATTGTGGGACACGCTCTACGCCGGGGCGCGCGACCTGGAGATGCGGCCCGTGGGTGCCGGTGTGTACGGCACGACGGGCAGGCTCGAGAAGGGATACCGCTTGATGGGTGCCGAGCTCGAGTCGGAGTACGACCCGGTCGAAGCCGGACTCGCTCGGCCGCGGGTCAAGGACGACGACTTCATCGGAAAGGACGCCTATCTGGCGGCCCGCCAGGCGGACGTCGCGGCACAGCTCTGCACCCTCGTCGTGGAGGACCACACGGATTCGTCGGGGACGAAGCGATACATGACCGGCGGCAACGAGCCGATCCTCACGCCCGACGGGCGGCGGATCCTCGACTCCAAGGGAAGGGTGTCGCGGGTGACGACCGCCGGGAACGGTCCGTCGCTCGACGCGTACCTGCTGATGGCGTATCTGCCGCCCGAGCACGCGGAGGAGGGGAACGATCTCTCCGTCATGTACATGAACGAGATGTTCCCTGTGCGTGTGGCGCGGGTGGGATCGACTCCGTTGTTCGATCCCGACGACAGCCGGATGAAGAGCTGACATGCGGGTGCTGGTCTGTGTGAAGCGGGTCCCGGCCCCGGGCGCCAGGATCGTGATCGCTCCCGACGGCCGGTCGCTCGACACCGCCCATCTGGGCTTCACCATGAGCCCCCATGAGGAGTGCGCCGTGGAGGAGGCGGTCCAGATCGTCGAGCGGGAACGGGGACACGCGACCGTGCTCACGGTCGGTCCGGAGGCCTCCGAGGAGCAACTCCGCTACGCGGTCTCCCTGGGAGTGGGAGGAGCGGCACTGGTCCGCACCGACGGTTCCGACCGTGACCCGCAGCACACGGCGGTCGAGATCGTCCAGGCCGTCCGTCGACTGGAGGAGCGGGACGGGATCTTCGACCTGATCCTCTTCGGGAACGAGTCGGCGGATGCGGGAGGGTTCCAGGTGGGGATCCGCACGGCCAGGGCACTCGGCAGGCCGGTGGTCAACGGCGTGAAGAAGCTGGAGTTCGCAGACGGTTCGCTCCTGGCGCGTCGCCCGTTTGACGGAGGTTTCGAGGAGTATCGGCTGCCTCTTCCGGCCGTGGTCGGGGTCAAGGAAGGCCTGAACCTGCCCCGGTATCCCACCCTCAAGGGTCGACTGGCGTCGAAGAAGGTGGAGGTCGAGATCGTCGAGGCGACGGGCGGCAAGGGCGGTCTCCGCATGCTGGGGTTCCGGCCGCCGCGTGAGCAGGTCAGCGAGACGGTGATCCTCGGACACGGGCCGGAGGCGGCGCCGAAGGTCGTGGAGATCCTCGCCGAGATCGGGGTCCTCTGATGGTGCTGGTCGTCGTCGAACACGATCGCGGTCGTTTGGCAGGTGCGACCCTGGAGGCGCTGACCGCAGCTCGCCGCGTGGTGGACGCCGCGGGCGGTTCGATCGGTGCGGTGGTCGTCGGGGAGCCGGGTGAAGGGATGGTGGAGGAGCTGGCGCGTCACGGGGCCGGCGTCGTCCACGTCGCCACCCATCCGCTCATCACGGACTACGGCCCGCTGGCGTGGGGAGAGACGGTGGCGCAGCTCGCCGTGGCCGAGGATGCCCCGGTGGTGATGGCCGCGGGGACCGATCGAGGCAACGAGGTCATGGCGCACGTCGCGGCGTCCATGGACCTACCGATGGCAGCCAACTGCCTGGAGGTCCGGCCGGGCACCCCCTGGGCGGTGACACGTGTCCGGTGGGGAGGCTCCTTGCTGGAGGAAGCGGAGCTGGACGCCCGGGTGGCGCTCCTCACCATGGCGGAGCACGCCATCGAGCCCGAAATCGCTCCCGTCGAGGTGGAAGTGAGCCGGTTCACGCCGGCCCTGGACGAGAGCGTGGCCCACACCATCGTGGCGGACCGGGTGGTGCTCTCGACAGGGGTGACGCTCGCCACCGCTCCGGTGGTCGTGGGGGGCGGGCGCGGTGTCGGCTCCGCCGAGGGTTTCGCCGCCCTCGAAGAGCTGGCCGAGCTGCTGGGGGGCGTGGTCGGGTGTTCGCGGGTGGTCACCAACAACGGCTGGCGGCCGCACAGCGACCAGGTGGGTCAGACCGGCACCCGGATCGCTCCCGAGATCTACATCGCGTGCGGGATCTCCGGCGCCATTCAGCACTGGGTCGGAGCGATGGCGTCGAAGCGGATACTGGCGATCAACAACGACTCAGAGGCGAACATGGTCGCCAAGGCCGACTACGCCATCGTGGGCGACCTCCACGTCATCGTCCCGGCGATCGTGCAGGCGGTCAGGGAGGCGCGGGGTCAGTCGACAAACTAGGTAGTTGCTCCCGATGTCCCGGTGGACCGGTGGACGTACGTTGCGCTCTCGCGAAGAGAGGAAACGAGATGTACCTGTCGAGCAGTCCTGAAATGATGAGAGCCATGGCGTTCGAGCGCTACGACCGCGAACGACGCCTGCGACCTCCCGAGCGACTCGTGGGTCGGCGCCCGCTCCTGCGGTCGAAGCCCATGACTTCCCGTGGATCCGCCCCCGACCGGGAGCGCCGCGCCGCCTGAGGCCGATCCGTACACTCCCGCGTCGGAGACGGGAGGT
>DATHWB010000070.1:0-9368 GCA_035460965.1 Acidimicrobiia bacterium | reverse complement strand
TGGTCGAGACGGGTCCGACCGAGGTGATTCTCGAGCGTCCCCACCATCGATACACCGAGGCACTGATCGCGGCGAATCCCGGGCACGCCGCTGACGAGATCGAGGAGCGCTTCGGCCAGCGCCTACAGATCATTCGCGGGTCCGTCCCACCACTCGGCGGGTTCCCTCCGGGGTGTCGCTTTCGCGGGCGGTGCGAGTTCGAGGTCGACCGTTGTGAGGAACCGCCCGCTCCCAAGAGGCAGGGGGGCGGGCATGTGTTCAAGTGCTGGAATCCGGCTCACGGAGGGACGGGCGATGTCACCGCTCATTGAGGTCCGAGATCTGCACTTCCGGTATGACAAGAAGGCGCCTGTCGATGCCGGGGGAATCCCGTGGACTCTGAGCGGCCTGAACTTCGACGTCCGGGAGGCCGCCACACTCGGGGTGGTGGGCGAGTCGGGCTCTGGCAAGTCGACCTTGATCCGTCTGATGTGCGGGCTGCTGTCCACAGACCGGGGATCCGTGCGTTTCGACGGTCGCGAAGTTCCCGAGTGGCTCCGGGAGGACCCCCCGGGTTTCCGGCGTAGGAATCAGATCGTGTTCCAGAGTCCGGCGAGTTCGATGGACCCGAGAATGCGTGTGAGGTCTTCGCTCGCTGAACCTGTCAAAGCGATCGAGCGCCGGTCGCCGGCGGAGGACGAGATGATCCGTTGGCTGCAACGTGTCGGTCTCGGTCCTGAGGTGCTCTCTCGCTATCCCCATCAGTTGTCCGGTGGGCAGCTGCAGCGGGTGGGCATCGCGCGCGCGTTGTCGGTCGATCCGACGGTCCTCTATGCCGATGAGCCCACGAGCGCCCTCGACGTTTCCGTCCAGGCCCAGGTCCTCAACCTGCTGATGGATCTCCGCGAGGACCTCGGGCTCACCCTGGTCATGGTGTCACACGACCTCGCCGTCATCAGTCGCATGTGTGAAGAGCTCATCGTCCTGAAAGACGGCGTCGTGGTGGAGAGTGGACGCACGTCCGACATCATGCGAGCTCCCACTCGGGAATACACCGCTGCGTTGGTCGAAGCTGCCAACGCCGTCAGCCTTTCTGCGGGCCGAACGGATTGACACGCCGCTCGAGGAAATCTCGGGCCCCGGTTCAAGTTCTCCGCCGTCGGATGCCGATGGGATGGGTGTCGACCATGGAGAGTTCGGTTGCCCACGAACGCTGACAACAAGGCCATCCGCGGAGTCGGATGGGGAGACGACGAGAAGGACTCGAAGGGTCGTTTCCTGCTGGTCGGCCTCCTGCTTGCCATGTTGCTGGGGTTGACGCCGTTGGCTCCCGTCGCCGGCGGCGACGAACTCCCGGGCTCGTGGATCGTCCGTGCGGTTCCGGGTCAGGTCTCGTCGGTCGGGTCGCTGCTCGCCGAACGAGGAGCGGGTGGGATCACTCCTCTGCCGATCATCGACGGTTTCGCGGTCCGGATGACCTCGTCGACCGCATCCCTGGTCGGTGCCTCGACCTCGGTGCTCTCCGTGACGCCGGACGCCAGGATCGAGCTGAGCTCTTGGGCCGGTGGGAATCCGTCCGACGAGGGCTCGATCGCCCGGATCGTCGATCAGGTGATCGGCGCCGACGAGTTCTGGGCGGCGGGACACACCGGCCAGGGTGTCGACGTCGCAGTCATCGACTCCGGTATCGCCCCCGTTCCAGGCCTGAACGATCCGGCGAAGGTGGTCAACGGGCCCGACATCTCCTTCAACGCCCTGGACCCCGAGCTCGTCCATCTCGACCTGTTCGGGCATGGCACCCACATGGCATCCATCATCGCCGGCTCGGACCTCCCCGCCGGCGCCCAGCCTTCCAAGAACGACTACCGCTCCTCCTACGTCGGCGTCGCGCCGAACGCCCGACTCGTGAACGTGAAGGTGGCGGACGGGCGGGGACTGGCAGACGTGTCGCAGGTCATCGCCGCCATCGACTGGACCGTTCGGCACCGGCAGGATCCTGCTCACGATCTCGACATCAGGGTGCTCGCGCTCGCGTTCGGAACCGATTCGCTGCAGGACATGAGCGTCGACCCCCTCGCCTATGCGGTCGAGCAGGCGTGGAACGCGGGCATCGTCGTCGTGGCGTCGTCCGGCAACGACGGGACCGGCGAGGCGCTCCGCAACCCGGCCCGTCATCCGTCGGTCATCGCGGTCGGGGCGGTCGACACACGCGGTACGCCGGCCACGGCGGACGATCGGTCGTTGCCGTTCTCGAACTGCGGGGTCGAGCGGACGGTCGACGTCGTCGCACCGGGCAAGTCGGTGCTGGGTCTACGGGTCCCTGGCTCGTTCGTCGACTATCACAATCCGAGCGCGGTGGTGCAGGACCGGCTGTTCCGCGGTTCGGGTACCTCCCAGGCCGCGGCGATCGTGGCCGGTGCGGCAGCCCTCATTCTCGATCAGCGGCCGGGACTGTCGCCCGATCAGGTGAAAGCCCTGCTTCAGGATTCAGCTCAGCCCCTGCGTCGTGTGTCGGCCGAGTGCCAGGGCGCCGGCATGATCGACCTGTCTGTCGCGCTGACGATGCCGACCCCCGACGTCGCCCCCAGCGGCCCGTTCTCGACCGGGGCAGGATCGCTCGACGCCGCCCGCGGGACCCATGTGCTCGAGCACGAAGGGGTCCCCCTGCAGGGCGAGCTCGACATCTTCGGCAACACCTGGAACGGGGCGCCGAGCGATGAGTTCTTCGCCGGTGGTTCCTGGTCGGGTCTGTCATGGTCGGGTTTGTCTTGGTCGGGTCTGTCTTGGTCGGGTCTGTCGTGGTCGGGTCTGTCCTGGTCCGGGCTCTCCTGGTCCGGGCTCTCCTGGTCCGGGCTGTCGTGGTCCGGTCTGTCCTGGTCGGGAGCGAACTGGTCCGGGCTGTCCTGGTCCGGGCTGTCCTGGTCAGGGCTCTCCTGGTCGGTCACGACCTGGTCGTGAGACTCCGACCGACAACCGGGACCGGACGCGTCTGGTGGCTGTGCGCCGCCATCGCCGTGGTGGCGGTCGGCGCGGTCTCCGCCGTCTGGGACCGCCCACCGATGCCAGGAGCGCCCCTCGCCATGCCGTGGTGGTCGCTGATCCCGATCTTCTACGCCGCCGAGCGCACGGTGGTCCACTTCAGCTTCAACCGTCACTCCCACTCGTTCTCGCTCAGCGAGATCCCCTTGGTACTCGGGTTGTTCTTCGCCAGTCCTGCCGCCGTGATCGTCGGGCACGCGGCCGGGAGCCTGATCGCGCTGGCGCTGCACAGGCGGCAGAACCTCCAGAAACTGGTGTTCAACGTCGTGCAGTTCACCCTGCAGGCTGCGGTGGCGATCATCGTGTTCCGGGCGATCATCGGTTCGGCCGACCCGCTCGGGTTGCGGGCGGCCGTCGCCACCCTGTGTGGCGTCGCCGCGGCGCTGGTCCTCGCCAACTTCTTGGTCAACAGCGCCATATGGTTGTCCGGTGGCAGGATGACCCGGGCGGACGTGCTGAAGGTGCTCGCCCTCGGCGCCACGGCTGCCGGGATGAACGCGGTCCTCGCCCTGGTGGCGGTCAACATCGCCTGGTCGCGTCCGAGTTCGCTCTGGATCGCGCTGGTGCCGCCGGTGCTGCTGTTCCTGGCGTATCGGGCGCAGGTGGCGCAGCGACAGGAGCACGCCAGGCTGACCGCCATGTACGAGGCGACTCGCGAACTGCACCGCACACCCCAGCTGGACGAGGCGGTCCTGGCGGCAGCCAGACAGGCCGTCGGAATGTTCGCCGCCGAGACGAGCGAGATCGTGCTGTTCCAGGGTGACGAGAGGGTGGACGTCTTCCTGACGTCGGTGTCGAGTGGCACCGAACGCAGCATGGAACTGGTCGAGCCGGGAGCACTCGGTCCCCTCGTCGACTCGGTCGTGGTCACGGGGGAGAGCCTGTTGGAGAGGACCGATCCGGGCAGGAAGCGGCACGATGCGATGGCCGTCCCGCTGCGTACGGGAGACGAGGTCATCGGCGCGTTCCTCGTCCGCGATCCGGAGAGCGACCTCGCTGCCTTCTCGCGCACGGACCTGACACTGCTCGAGACCTTGGCGTCACAACTCTCGGTGTCGCTGGAGAACGGAAGGCTGGAGGAGTCTCTCGCCGCCCTCCACGACCTGAAGGAGGAGTTGCGTCACCAGGCCGAACACGATCCTCTCACCGGCCTCGCCAACCGGTTCCTCTTCCGGCGGCTGGTGGCCGATGCCCTGGAGCGTCCGACCGGCCGCGGCGCCATCCTGTTCCTCGATCTCGACGACTTCAAACGCGTGAACGACACGCTCGGCCACGCCGCCGGCGACGAACTGCTGAGAATGGTGGCGACACGCATTCGCTCCTGCTGCCGGAGCAACGACACCGTGGCCCGTCTCGGTGGCGACGAGTTCGCCGTACTCCTCAACGACGTCGAGCAGCCCGGCCGGGAATCGATGGTGGCGGCCAGGGTGCTTGCGGCGTTCGAGCGCCCCTTCGATGTGGGTGGGCGGGCGGTCTTCGTACGTGCCAGCATCGGAGTGGCGGCCTTCAAACCGACCGACTCGGTCGATTCCGTGCTGGCGCACGCCGACGAGGCGATGTACGTCGCCAAGCACGGTCGCAAGGGATCGTTCCACGTCCACGGTCATGCCGCCGATAAGGCGATGCGGCGGCGTACCGAGTTGAGGGCAGACTTCCAGGAAGCCCTGATGGCCGGCACCCTGGAGCTGGGCTACCAGCCCATCGTGGAACTCGAATCAGGGCGATTGGTGGGTGCCGAGGGGCTGTTGCGGTGGGAGCACCCCGAGCAGGGGTCGATCCCTGCCACGGAGGCGCTGGCGATCGCCGACGAGGCCGGACTCATGCAGTTGCTCGGCGGATGGACGATCGGCCGAGCCTGTCGGGACGTGGTCGAGCTGCGTCGCCACCATCCCGGGGCCTGGATCTCCGTGAACATCTCAGCCGATCAGGTCCATTCGGGGCTGGCGGCGACGGTGATGGCGGAGTTGGAGGCGAACGGCCTGGATCCGTCGGCTCTCGTGATCGAGATCACGGAGACCGCCGCGATCGAACATGGAGAGCACCTGCTGGCGGACATCGACGACCTGGGGGTGCGTATCGCTCTGGACGACTTCGGCACGGGGTACTCGTCGCTTTCCCGGCTCGACTCGCTGCCGATCTCCATCGTCAAGGTGGACCGGGCGTTCGTGGCCCGGATGACCGGACCCGAACGCTCCCGCCTGGCCGAGATGGTCCTCGAGATCGGTGAGACGCTCGGTCTGGTCACCGTGGCGGAGGGTGTCGAGACCGAAGCAGAGCGGCTGCACCTGCTGCGCCTCGGCTGCCGCATCGGCCAGGGATGGCTGTTCGCGCCCGCCCTCCCGCTCGGAGAGCTACTGGTCCGGGTCGCTTCTTAGCAGCGTCTCGTCAAGCCTTGCCGTACACGGGCACCATGGCTCCGTTCATCACCCCTGCCTCCTCGGACAAGAGATACGCCGCCACGGCGCTGATCTCGTCGGGAGTCGGCCAGTCGACGTAGTCGGCGTACGGAAGGGCCGCCCGCGTGGCGGGCGTGTCGATCACCGTCGGGAGGAGAACCGTGGCGGTGACGTTGGTCGGTTCCAGTTCGTGGGCGACGGTCCTGCCGAGCGCCATGACACCGGCCTTGGCCATGTTGAAGGCCGCCTGACCGGCCGGGGCATCGATGGCGTCGCGACTGCCCACGAGCACGATGCGCCCGTACTCGGCCTCCCGCAACAGTGGGATCGAGGCGCGGACTGCGTTGAACGTCGATCGCAGATTGAGGTCGAGCATCCGCTCGAGTCGGACGTCGTCGGTCGATTCGACGTCGCGCCCGCCGGCCCAGCCCCCGACCAGAGCGGCGAGCCCGTGGAACGGTCCGAACTCCGACTTCACCTCTCCGATGAAGGCCGAGATGGCCTCGGGATCGGTGGCGTCGACGCGCCGCAACATCAGGCGTGCATCGTCCTGACCGAATCGATCCTCGAATGCGGCCGCCTCGTCGGGGAGGAGGTACGTGACCGCCAGCCGGACGTCGTCGGCGAGTAGACGGGCGGCGAGGGCGGTTCCCAGTCCGCCGGTGCCACCTGTGATGACAACTGTTCGAATCACGACGCTCCAGTGACGCTGCGAGAACCTGCATGGTAAGTTCGGCGACGCCGCAGGTCGACTTTTCGGGAGGGAACCATGGCCTCGATCACCTTCGATTCGATCGGCAAGGTGTACCCCGACGGTACCCGTGCGATCCACGACGTGAACATCCACGTCGACGACGGTGAGTTCGTGGTGCTGGTCGGTCCCTCCGGCTGCGGCAAGTCGACCCTCCTGCGCATGGTGGCGGGGTTGGAGGACGTCACCGCAGGGACGCTCTCCATCGGCGAACGGGTGGTCAACGACGTGTCGCCGAAAGACCGCGACATCGCCATGGTCTTCCAGAACTACGCCCTGTACCCGCACATGACCGTGTTCGACAACATGGCGTTCGGTCTCAAACTGCGCAAGATGCCGCGCGAGGAGATCCAGCGTCGGGTGGAGGACGCCGCCAAGACGCTCGAGATCACAGAGTTGCTGCAGCGCAAGCCCAAGGCACTGTCCGGCGGTCAGCGGCAGCGGGTGGCGATGGGGCGGGCGATCGTCCGCGAGCCCTCGGCGTTCCTGATGGACGAGCCGCTCTCCAACCTCGACGCCAAGCTGCGCGTGCAGATGCGGTCCGAACTCGGCCTTCTCCACGCCCGCCTCGCCACGACCACGTTGTACGTCACCCACGACCAGGTCGAGGCCATGACCATGGGCGACCGGGTGGCCGTGCTACGTGCCATCCACGGCCAGGCCGTCACCAACCTCCAGCAGATCGACTCCCCCCGCAAGCTCTACGACGAGCCGGACAACCTGTTCGTGGCCGGCTTCATCGGATCGCCCTCGATGAACTTCGCCTACGGGACCATCGAGGGCGAAGGAGACCGGGTGTTCGCCTCCTTCGCCGGCGAGAGAGTTCAGATCGCTCCGTCCCGAGTGGCGGACCGCCCCGGTCTCGCCGACTACAAGGGCAAGGAGATCGTGGTCGGCATCCGACCCGAGGCGTTCGAGATCCGGGAGGCAGCCAGCTCCGATACGGTCATCGAGAACCGGACGATCGATGTCGAGACCCAGATCGTCGAACAGCTCGGTTCGGAGGCCTACGTGCACTTCTCGAAGCCGTTCCCGCCGGTGATGACCGAGGATCTGCGCGAGGCGATGGAAGGCACCAACGAGGAGGTCCTCGGCAACGAGACGAAGTTCACGGCCCGGGTGGACCCCGATCACGCTCCTCGCCCGCTGTCGAACGCCACCCTGGTTCTCGACACGTCGAAGCTCCACTTCTTCGACAAGGAAACGGGAGACTCCATCCGCTGAGGGCGGTCGTTCCAGGGAACCGTCGGTCGCACGCCGGCGTCTGATCGAGCAACGACAGACCCCGACGGAAGAGAGACCGACATGTATCGCGGACTGGAACGGCGACTGCGCCCGTATCACGTGACTTCGGCGCGGTACCCGCGCCGGCTGGCGATGGCGGTGCGATAGCCCGGGAGCCGGATTTCCGGAACCCCCGGACGGGTACCCTGCCCCCCGGCACACGGCCCCGGAACAGGACACCCGATGATCGAGATGCAACCCCTCTCCACGGTCGATCCGGCCGTGGCCGACCTCATTCGGCGTGATCTGGAACGTCAGAACACGCACATCCACTTGATCGCCTCGGAGAACTTCGCCTCGCCGGCGGTGATGGCCGCCAGCGGCTCGATCTTCACGAACAAGTACGCCGAGGGGTATCCCCGGAAGCGCTACTACGAGGGATGCGAGGTCGTCGACGAGGTGGAGCAGTTGGCCATCGACCGGGCCAAGGCGCTGTTCGACGCTGCCCACGCCAACGTCCAACCCCATTCCGGCGCCCAGGCCAACATGGGCGTGTACCTCTCGTTGCTGGATCCCGGTGACAAGGTCATGGGGATGCGGCTCGACCAGGGTGGCCACCTCACACACGGCTCCCCGGTGAACTTCTCCGGCCGCTACTACGACTTCGTGGCGTATGGCCTCGATCCGGACACGGAGTTGATCGACATGGACGAGGTACGTCGCCTCGCCCTGGAGCACCGCCCCAAGATCCTGCTCGCCGGGTACTCGGCGTACTCGGGCGAGCTCGACTACCCGGCCTTCCGGGCGATCGCCGACGAGATAGGCGCCGTGTTCATGGTCGATGCCGCCCACTTCATCGGGCTGGTCGCCGGCAAGTCCCTCGCCAATCCGATGGAGTACGCCGACATCGTGACGGCCACCACTCACAAGGCGCTGCGGGGGCCGCGGGGCGGGATGATCCTGTCCACCGAGGAGTACGCCACACTCATCGACAAGGCGGTGTTCCCCGGCGGCCAGGGCGGCCCCATCATCAACCAGATCGCGGCCAAGGCGGTCTGCTTCCTGGAGGCGTCGACCCCCGAGTTCGCGGCGTACACCCGCCAGATCCTCGCCAACGCTTCGACGATGGCGAACCGCTTGATCGACGAGGGCGTCCGGGTGGTGACCGGCGGCACCACCAACCACCTCTTCCTGGTGGACCTGCGCTCCGTCGACGAGGACCTCACGGGTCGGGACGCGGCCCGGATGCTCGATTCCATAGGGATCACGTTGAACTTCAACTCGATCCCCAACGATCCCAGGCCGCCGTTCCGTACCAGTGGACTGCGGATCGGGACGCCTGCCATGACGACCCAGGGCATGACCGAGGCCGAGGCCGATCAGACCGCAGCCC
The DNA here is from genome assembly GCA_035460965.1 of Acidimicrobiia bacterium. GTDB lineage: Bacteria > Actinomycetota > Acidimicrobiia > Spongiisociales > ZC4RG35 > DATHWB01. Next base: position 586 of record DATHWB010000070.1, on the reverse strand, counting down.
TGATCGTCGAAGCCCTCAGGAACCACTCCGACGGCTCGAGGTTGGCGGATCTCGAACTGCAGGTGAGGAAGCTGGCGGCAGCATTTCCTCCGTATCCCGCCGATTTCAGCGGAGTCGGGTGACGCCGGTGCGAGAGCGCCACGACGCCCACCGCGACGTCACCTCGGCGTTCAGCGAAGGGTGGATCGGCGGGGGCAGCTTCCTCGGTTCGGTGCTGTCCGGGACGCTGGTGGGGTGGCTGGCCGATCGCTGGCTCGGCACGGATCCCTGGCTGGTCGTCACCGGTATCGCCCTCGGCAGTTACACGGGGTTCCTGCGGGTGTGGCACTACTCGAAGCGGATGCTGCCCCCCGAGGTCCAGGTCGAGGCGACCGATGACGAGTGACGGTCTCGGTGGAACCCCCGTCGAGGCCGTCATCGCTCGACACACGGTCATGCGGGCGATCTGGGTGGGCCCGCTGGTGGTGGCAGCGTTCTGGTTCTTCCGCGGCTTCGACGGAGCCTGGGCGGCGGCCGTCGGGGTGGCCGTGGTGGTGGGCAACTTCCTGCTGGCAGGGGCCATGCTCAGCGTGGCGCTGCGGATCTC
>DATHWB010000069.1:0-9011 GCA_035460965.1 Acidimicrobiia bacterium | reverse complement strand
GGACACCGGGCGGGAACCCACGATGGGATGGGAGACGAAGTACAAGCGTCCGGAAGCGAATGCCAGACTGCCCAGCCGGCCCGGCGGCACCGGCACCACCTGTGCGCGTGCCATCAAGGCGCCGGGCTCGATCGCAGGTGGATCCTCCTTCTTCTGCTCCTCCCCGTTCGAGCCCCCCGGTGCCCGCGGCATCCGGTTCTCGACGGAGAAGGGCGAGTACGCACCAGGCTCGAGCGGGATCACGACCGGGATCACAGCCCTCGGGAATCCGTGATCGTGGAAGTGCCCGTCCGCGACCGGATCGAAGACCCGGCCCGACAGGAACGCCAGGTACCTACCGCTGGGATCGAAGCACGGGGACACGTCCCGGAACCTCGGTTCGCCGAGGGCATGCAGCTTTCGGTTGGCCGTGTCGAAGAGGTGGATCGTCGACGTCAACCGGGTGAGCGCGGCAGAGAATGCCAACCAGCGACCGTCGGGACTCCACGCCGTTCCCTCGATCCACGTGTGCGGGCTGCGGTGCACCATGCGCAATGAGCGACGCGAGAGATCGACGATCAGCACCTCGTGACGGTGGTTCGTCAACGCCACTCGGGATGCACCACCCGGTGCTGGATCGATCGAGCGGATCCGGCCGAAGTCCCGTTCGATCAGGATCGGCTCGCCGGAGCCGTCGGCGAGCTCGACGATCAGGGCCTCCTCCCCGGCCTGGTCGGTCACCGACACGATGCGTTCCCCGTCCGGCAGCCACGTGGTCAGCCGGCGCCGGTGACGGGACACGTCGCCATGCCGGCGCGGGGCACCCTCCCACAGGGGCATCGTGAACGCTCCGCCCCGGGCGGTCAGCGCCAGCGAGTGGCCCTGCGGATGCAGATCAACCGACTCCAGATATCGACCCGGAGTGACGAATTCACGGTTCAGCTGCGGTCGCGACGACGGGATCCGGACATCGATGACCTCCCTCTCACCGGTAGCCACGTCAAGCACGAACAGATCGGCACCTGCGTGGTACACCACCCGGCGCCCGTCCGTGTCGGGAAACCGCACGTAGAAGTCGTCATGGTCGGTGTGGCGGGTGAGACCCCGACCGGTCGGAGTCACCGAGTAGAGGTTGCCGACGCCCTCGTGGTCCGAGACGAACCAGATCCGTCGACCGATCCACATGGGCGACGCCAGGTTGCCTGCCAGGTCCACCAGGACCTCGAACTCCCCGGAACCGTCCCGGTCGATCCACAGCGTGCCGGCCCTTCCGCCCCGGTACCGCTTCCAGCGGGCAGGGTCGAGTCCATGGCGGCTGATCACGACGCCACGCCCGCTCGGCGCCTCCACCATGGCGACGGCAGGACCGAGCCCGACCGGGGTCGCCGGACCGCCCGAGGCCGGAACCGTCCACAGGTGATGCCAGCCCGTGAACGGCTGTCGATGGTCGGTGGCGACGATCACCCGGGCTCCGTCACCCGACCATCCGGCCACGATCGTGTTCGCCCCGAAGTGACTGAGTCGACGGGCAGCCCCGCCTCCGGCCGGCATCACGAACACCTCGCCGACCCCCTCGTCCCTGCTCGTGAACGCGATGGACTCCCCGTCCGGAGACAACCGGGGGAACGCCTGCATGCCCGGGTTGGCGGTCAGCCGCCGCGCCTCACCACCACGACGGTCAACGGCCCACAGGTCGTCCTCGGACACGAACACGACCGAGTCGCCGCGGATGGTCGGATGCCGGTAGTAACCGCGTTGTCCCAAGGTTCACTCCGTCGTCGCGAAACGGCGACGTTACCGGCCGGCTCGGCGCCAGTCGCCTGCCGGGACAGCGTTCCCGCGGACCAAGGGTCGGGCTACAGCGTCAGGGCGCCGACCAGCGCCCCGTCGTCGGTGACCGGCATCGGATCCGGGGCGAACTCCTTCCACAGTTCCACGCAGTCCTCGAGCGCGTCCGTGACGTCGACCGAGTGCGGGTCTTCCATGAGTTCCGACACCGGTACCCCCGGATCCGCCAGTTCCAGCGCGTCACGGCGAACGACCCCGACCAGCTTGCCGGCATCTGCGACGGCGAACCGCCCATCGGGGTGGAGCCGCAGCAGGTCGATGGCGTCGTGCATCGGCGACACGTACACCGGTTCGTCCATCTCCTGGAACACGCGACGCGGCGCCGACCGGACCACGATGGCCCCCGCGGGTGCGGACTGGATCAGCTTCGCCCCCTGACCGAAGAACGTGCGCTGGAGCCAGCTCCCGCCCGGGGCACCCAGGACCAGGGTCGCGCCGCCGGGCAGTTGGGACGTCAGGGACTGGGCGTCCTCCGCCTCGACCAGGCGGTACTCGATGTCGGGGACCTGCTGATAGAGGTCCTGGATCAACGACACCGCCGCTCCCTGACTCTCCTCGTCCCGATACGCGCACACCATCGACGCCGGAATGCCGGTGACCGCGCCGAGCCGCGCCGCCACCGCCGCCGCCAGCGGGGAATGCGGTCCGCCCGACACGGCGGCGACGATGGTGCCGGACGCGTCCAGATCGACGCCGTCGGGAACGATCTGGGGAACGAGGTCGAAGCTCGAAGACAGCCGGCGAGAGACCGCCGCGTCCGCCCGTGCCCGCACGCAGGCGCGAACCAGGTCGCCATCCGCCCGCACGGCCGGCACCGGCGAAAGCAGATCTGCCAACTCGGCACAGCCTTCGCCGCGCGTCCACACGACGGGAGCGTTCGAGGAGAAGAGGCGGGTCGACACACGGAGACCGTATCAGAGGGGCTGCGGTTCGTGACAGGTCTCGTGCCCACAGTCGTTATGGTCAGACGCCTCATGCATATCGGAGTCCTCGTCGCCGACCGCCCCGACGAACGCCGCGTGGCGCTCGTTCCCGACGCCGTCAAGAAGCTCGTGGCGTCCGGCCATCGGGTCACAGTCGCCCCCGGCGCCGGTGAAGGCGCCGGGTTCACCGACGACGACTACCGGGCAGCAGGCGCAGAGATCGCCCTCCCGAGCGGCGTCGATTTCATCCCGGTCATCGACCTGCCGGCGTCCGGATCCGTTCCGGCGGCATCGCTGCTGGGCATGCTGCGACCCTTCGACGAGCCCGCCGCCATGCAGGCCCTGGCCGAAACGGGAGTCACCGCCTGGGCGTTCGAGGCGGTGCCTCGCACCACCCGAGCCCAGGCCATGGACGCCCTGTCGTCGCAGGCCACCGCCGCCGGGTACCAGGCGGTACTGGAAGGTGCCGTCCTCTCCGACCGGTTCTTCCCGATGCTGACCACGGCCGCCGGCACGATTCGACCCGCCTCGGTCCTCGTACTGGGAGCAGGGGTGGCCGGCCTGCAGGCGATCGCCACGGCCCGCCGCCTCGGCGCCGTGGTGTCGGCGTTCGACGTGCGGGCGGCCGCCGGCGAACAGGTCGAGAGTCTCGGGGCACGGTTCGTCAGCCTGGAGGTCGAGGCCCAGGACGAGCAGCAGACCGGCGGCTACGCCCGGGAGGTCGCCGAAGACGAGCAGCGACGGATCCTGGACGGCCTGGCACCGATCGTCGCCGCCGCCGATGTCGTGATCTCCACGGCCGCGATCCCCGGCCGACCGGCTCCGCTCCTGATCGAAGGGAGCACGGTCGAGTCGATGCGTCGCGGAGCGGTGATCGTCGACCTGGCAGCCGCCACCGGAGGCAACTGCGAATTGACGGAGGCCGGCCGGACGATCGTCCACGACGGCGTGACCATCGTGGGCTCCACCGACCTCATGGCGAAGGTCCCCGCCGACGCCAGCCGCATGTACTCCCGCAACGTGACCTCGTTCCTCGAACTGGCCACCGGGGCCGACGGCGAACTCACACCGGATGTCGACGACGACATCGTGAGAGAATCGATGATCTGTCGGAACGGCGCCGTGGTCCACCCTCGACTCCTGGAGCAGTGATGGAATCCCTCCTCGTCCCGATCACCGTGTTCGTGCTCGCCGCCTTCGTCGGCTTCGAGGTCATCACGAAGGTGCCTCCCACGCTGCACACACCGCTCATGTCCGGATCCAACGCCATCTCCGGGATCACCGTGATCGGAGCGATCGTTGCAGCCGGAGCGTCCGACACGACCGTGGCGACGATCCTCGGATTCCTGGCCGTCACCTTCGCGACGATCAACGTGGTCGGAGGCTTCATGGTCACCGACCGGATGCTGGAGATGTTCAAGCGGGGTGACCGCAGGTGAACGTCACGCTGCAGGGATTCCTCTACCTGATCGCGGCCGTCCTGTTCATCGTCGGGCTGAAGCGACTCACATCTCCGGCCACGGCCCGAACGGGGAACCGGCTCGCCTCGATCGGAATGCTTCTGGCGATCGTCGTGACACTGCTCGACGCCGGGATCATCGGTTACGGGACCGTCATCGCCGGTCTGGTCGTCGGCGGCGGGATCGGTCTGTTCCTGGCGCGGACCGTCGACATGACCGCCATGCCGCAGCTCGTGGCCGCTTTCAACGGATTCGGTGGCGGGGCTTCCGCGCTCGTCGCGCTGTCGGCTCTCGCCTCCGAACCCGACTCGGACACGAGGACGCTCGTCACGATCGCCATCTCCGTCCTGATCGGGGCGATCACGTTCTCCGGGTCGTTCGTGGCGTTCGGCAAGCTGCAGGGCGTACTCGGCGGCCAGCCCATGACCTATCCCGGCCAGGTGGTGGGCGATGCAGTGGTGGCGGTCGCAGCCGTCGGTGGGGCGGTGCTGCTGGCGGTCGACGGATCGATGACCTGGGCGTGGGTGATCACCGGACTCGCCCTCATCCTCGGCATCACGCGCACGCTGCCGATCGGCGGGGCGGACATGCCCGTCGTCATCAGCTTCCTCAACTCGGCCTCCGGACTCGCCGCATCGGCCGCCGGTTTCGTGATCGAGTCGAACGCACTGATCATCTCGGGTGCGCTCGTGGGGGCGGCGGGACTGATCCTCACGAACATCATGGTGAAGGCCATGAACCGCACGCTGGCGGACGTGCTCTTCTCGACCTTCGGGGGTGAGACCGGCACGGCGGCGGACGACGGCGACAAGGTCACCCGCCGGGCATCGGCCGACGACGTGGCGGTCACGATGGCCTTCGCCGAACGTGTGATCGTCGTCCCCGGGTACGGACTGGCCGTGGCTCAGGCGCAGCACGCTCTCCGGGAGCTGGCGGGAATGCTCGAGGATCGGGGGGTGGAGGTGCGCTACGCCATCCATCCGGTGGCCGGCCGCATGCCGGGCCACATGAACGTCCTGTTGGCGGAGGCCGATGTCGACTACGAGTTGCTGTTCGACCTCGAGGACATCAACGGGGACTTCCCCCGGACCGACGTGGCACTGGTGGTGGGAGCCAACGACGTCGTGAACCCCTCCGCCCGCGACGACGCGACGAGTTCGATCTACGGGATGCCGATCCTCGACGTCGATCGCGCCAGGAACGTGATCGTCATCAAGCGGAGCCTCTCCCCTGGGTTCGCCGGCATCGACAACCCACTCTTCTACAACGAGAACACGCTCATGTTCTTCGCCGACGCCAAAGAAGGCCTCGGCGACATCATCTCCGCCGTCAAGGACCTCTGACCGTACCCTGGGTTCGCCAACACACTGAGTGTGTTCGCTGGCCCACAGAACGATCGCACCCCTCGTTCTGTGGGCTGGAAGGTACGCCGGCGTACCCAGGAACCCTGGGTACGCGACGAAGATCCTCGGGTAGGGTCGCGGGGCATGCGGCGTGACCTGGCGTTCGGGGTGGGGGTGAGCGCCGCGGTGCTGTGGCTCACGTTCTTCGCCACTCCCGGCACGGTGGTGGCCGCCACCCTGCTGCTGGCCGTGGTGGCTCTCATCTGGTTCGCCACCGTCGATCCTGCTCGTCTCCACGACGACCGGGGGCGCCCCAACCTCATGCTGTTCGGCCTCACGGCGGTGGCGGGCGCCCTGGTCGTCACGGCCACGGTGTTCATCTCCACCCCCACGGTCTTCCTGGTGGGAACCGTGGTGCTGGCAGCGATCGTCGTCGGTCTCACCCGGGCTCTGCGGGCAGCGATGAACGGCGCATGACCGAGTTCCGCGAGGTCCTGCGCCGCCGCAGGATGGTGCGTAACTATCTCGACCAGCCGGTGGATCCCAACGCCCTCGAACGGATCGTCGAAGCCGGAACCCGCGCCCCGAGCGCCGGATACACCCAGGGCCAGTCGTTCGTGATCGTCACCGACCCGGAGCGGCGGGGACGTATCGCCGAACTCGCCGGGGAACCGGAGTACGTGGCGAGAGGCTTCGACCCGTGGATCTCCCGTGCCCCCGTCCACATCGCAGTCTGCGTGTCGGAAGCGGCCTATCACGCCCGCTACCGGGAACCCGACAAGCTCGACGCCGACGGCAACGAGATCGAGTGGCCGATCCCCTACTGGTGGGTTGACGCGGGTGCGTCGCTGATGGCGATCCTCCTGGCAGCGGTCGACGAGGGCGTTGCCGCCGGCTTCCTCGGCGTCCAGTCCTTCGACGGGCTCGCCGAGTTCCTCGAACTCCCGGACACTGTCACCCCGATCGGGATCGTGACGATCGGACACCCCGCCCGCGATCGACGGAGCGGCTCGCTGGACCGCGGGCCGAGGACGGACTCGGTCCACCGCGAGCGTTGGGGAGGCTGATCAGCCGAGGGCGTCCCAGACTGCCAGCAGGATGCCGCCGGCTGCGGCGAGAAAGATGACGTTGCGGGCGATCCGGACCAGCGACTCGCGCTCGGGCGACAACGGAGGGAGCGGGGCCGGAGGTTCGACGCCCAGGATTTCGGCGGCTTCGGGCAAATCCGCTTCGGTGGTCAGCACCCGTACTCCCCGAACGAAGTCCCATTGCGGCTCGAAGCCATTGGCGGAGTCGGTCTGGATCCACGCCGGAATCCCGCTCGAGGCCAGCTTGGCAACGGCGACGTCCGCCTCCATCCGGGAGGAAAAGGTCGTGAGAACCATGGCGGCCATGCAGCGAGGATACGACGATGCCGAGGATTCCACGCGTGTAACACGATTGCGCGCCCAGGGACTTCTCCGGTGAGATGACAGAGCCATTCGACGACCTGCGTCGCTACGCCGACGAGCTCGCTTCCGAGGTCTCGCCGTTCACGGCCGAACGGGCGGTGCACCGCGCCCTGTCGACCCCATCCCGTCGACCTCGCCGTGTCGTCGTGGCCGTGATCACGACGGGCCTGCTGGGCATCTCGAACGTCGCCTTGGCGACCATCGCCGATCCAGCCGTTCCCGGTGATCCCCTGTACGGCGTCGACCGCGCCTATGAACGTGTCGTCGACCTCGCCGGGCTCGGCAGCCCCAGGGTGAGCGAGCGTTTGCAGGAAACCGGCGTGCTCGTCGAGCGGGGAAACCTCGGTGAGGCGCTCGCCCTGGTGCAGGAGACGCTGGGCAAGATCCTGGACTCGGACGATCCGGAAGCCGAGATGGAGAAGCTGGTGACCGTGGCGGCGGACTCCCCGGCCGCAGTCAACGAACTGGTGCTCGCCGAACTCGTGGCCACCGCCCGGGCGGTCGGTTCCAGCGATCTGACCGGCCAGGACGTCGCCGCTCTCGCTCGGGATCTGGGGCGAGCCCTCTCGGAGGAACGTTCGCAACGCCCGGACGACGCCGGCCGGCCTGATCGAGCCGGTCGCCCCGACGACCCGGGCAGCCAGGGTCAGGGCAACGCGAATCCCAACGCCGGCGGCAACCAGCCGTAGGCTGGAGGGCATGACGGCGGAATCCGGCAGCCACACCGGCGCGTCGGGCTGGCCGCCCTCCCGACACCACATCGAAGCCGCCCGCGACGGTGACTCCTCCGCCCTCGGCGCGATCCTGGTCGAGGGCTTCCCCCGTCTGGTTGCGTTCTACAGGGGCGTGGGCCTGTCGAGCGCCGACGCCGAGGAACTCGCGTCGGAGGCCGTGGAGGGGATGGTCAAGAGCCTCCGTCGGCTGCGCGAGCCCAGCGCGTTCGAAGGATGGTTCTGGACGATCGCCCGCAATCGCCTGCGCACGCAGTTTCGGAGGATGAGCCGCCAGGAACGTGAGCTCGAGTACGGGCCGGTCGAGGATCCGGCGTCGATCGTCGTGGCACGCGAAGAGCATCTGGCGATCCGGGCGGCCCTCGCTCGACTCCCCGTCCGCGATCGCGAGATCCTGTGGCTGCGAGAAGTCGAGCAGTTGTCACACGATGAGATCGCCGGACGCATGGCGATGCGGCCCGGGGCCGTACGGGTAGCGGTGCTCCGAGCCCGCCGCCGGCTCGTCGAGCTCTACACCGAAGTGGAGGAGCCGGCGGAACCGTGATCACGTCCCTCACCAACGACCGCGTCAAGGACCTGGTACGGCTGCGCGAGCGACGCCACCGGGACCGAACAGGACGCTTCCTGATCGAGGGCTACCGGGAGCTCCTCCGGGCAGTGGACGCCGGCGTGGGATTCGAGACTCTCTACATCTGCCGCCAGCTCTTCCTGGGCTCGAACGAGGATTCCCTGATCGAGCGCATCGCCGCGATGGATGCGGAGATCGTCGAGATGGCTCCACCCCCTTTCCGCAAGGTCTCCTACCGCGATCGGCCCGAGGGCCTGTTGGCCGTGGCCATCCAATTCGGTACGTCCCTGGCGGATCTGACGCTGAGCCATCAACCCCTGCTCCTGGTGGCGGAGTCGATCGAGAAGCCGGGCAACCTCGGCACGATGCTGCGCACGGCGGATGCAGCCGGAGCCGACGCCGTCATCGTGGCCGATCCCACGACGGACCCGTTCAACCCCAACGTCGTGCGGTCATCCACGGGGACCCTGTTCACGGTCCCGATCGCCGTCGGTTCCACCCCGGACCTTCTCGCCTGGCTGCGCCGGCACTCCATCGCCGTGGCGGCCACCACGCCCGATACCGACGTCCTGCTGTGGGACGCCGACCTCACCGGACCCCTGGCGGTGGTGATCGGTGCCGAGCAGTACGGGCTCTCTTCCCAGTGGCTGGAGCGGGCCGACCTGCGCATACGGATTCCGATGGGCGGGACGGCGGACTCGCTCAACG
>DATHWB010000068.1:0-3717 GCA_035460965.1 Acidimicrobiia bacterium | reverse complement strand
GAGCCCTCAGTCGCAGAGGAACGGGAACAGGTCGCAGAACCACGGTGGGCGCTGCCCGTCCTGGATCCACTCGACCGTCTCGAAATCGAAGCGGTCCCCGCTCGTGCGCGTGACACCAGCTATCGTCGCGTACTCGTGCAGTACCTGTTTCGTATAGCCCCCGGCGTGCGAGGATCTCGGCGGACCCTCTAGTTGCAGGGAGGTAGCCACGGCATGAAGTCACAGACCGGCGGCCGGTTCCGAGGGGCACGGTCGAGCGTCTCGGGGTCGCGCCGCTGCCCGGACTTGCGGGTGACGTGCGCCATCGAGCCCAATTCATTGAGAACCGGCCGCGAGTACGCCTTCATGATGTGCACAAGGTACCGATATCGGCGGAAAGTCCATGGATCTTGACCAGACGCCCAGCTCACGACGAAAGGATCGGAGACCGATCACGCCGTGATCGGCCCAGCCTCCTTGTTGAGCGTCGCTCTGCCTGTCCCCAAAGGGCTCCTCGGCGAGGCGGCCCATCACCGGCTGAACGATCTCACCCCAGCCGTTGGGTACCAGGACGTCGACCCCACAGTGGTCGGCCGCCTCCGGCAATCAAGCGTGGAGCCCGGGGGCTCTGTATGGTCAAGGGTCACGTCGAGAGAGTGGGCCGATGTCGGCAGATGAGAGAAGAGCCATAATCCGGCGCTTTCACTCGTCCCTAGAGGAGACTGACACCCTATACGACGAAGTCCTCACTGCTGATTTTGTCGGTCACCTCGCGTCGGGTCAACAGATGAACGGGGCCTCGGAGTTCAAGCAATATGCCCAGGTGATGCTTCGTGCGTTCTCCGATCTTCATTCGTCTGTGCATGAGATCGTCGGTGACGGAGATCTGTTTGCCTGTCGTGTTTCCTTCTCTGGAACACACTCCGGCGACCTCATGGGTATCCCCCCGACCAACAAGAGATTCGAACTGACCGAGGCGATCTTTGTTCGATTCGAAGGCAACAAGATCGCAGAAGAGTGGCAATACGTGAACCAGCTTGCCATGTTCCAGCAACTCGGTATCAACCCGACAGGTGAGGCGAGCGAGTAGACAGTTCGCACGGCTCGCAGACGCCCTGGCTCACTCCGTTCGCCCGTCCTCCCAGAAGTCTTTGTGTCCTCACGTGAGCTGACCGTCTCACACCACGGACCCAGCTCGCAGGTAGCCGGCTGCCGATCACGTCGTGATCGGTCTCCGAACCTCGAAGGGAGGACGATGCCCAGTTGTGAACGGTCGGTGCCGCGACGCTCAAATGGATTCGAGCCAGAGCAGGACGGACCACGCCTGCCAGAGGTCGGGATCGGGGTCGTCCGAGGTGATGGCGTCGCGGTAGGTGTCGGGGTCGAGGAAGGCGGCGGCGTTGTCGGGGACGGTGGGGAAGCGGGCGGTGAAGTGGAGGGTCTGGGTGGCTTGTACCTCGTCGATCCACGTGTTGGCGACGGTCTTGGTGGTTCGGGACAGGACGCTGTCGGGGAGGTGGCCGGCGAACGCTGTGCGGATGAGGGCCTTGTTCCCGAGGCGGATGGGGCGCTGGTCGGGTGGAATGGAGGCGACGAACTCGACGAGGGCACGGTCGAGGTACGGGTGGGACACCTCGAGGCCCCTGGCGGCGAACATCGCCTCCTGGAACTCCCGAAGGGCGAGGCCCCTGCCGTTGGCGAGATCGCGAGCGACCGGATGGAGGTCGCGTTGGGTGTCCTGTGGTCTTGGGCTTGCGTCGAGCACCGCTCCGAGCCGGGATGCGAGGAGGGACTCTGTCCGTTGCATGTTCGAGCGGCGGAGTCGGTGTTTGACCGACGAGGGCAGGGCCGACCCGAGCGACGAGACACCCCACAGCGCCGCAGCTCCGGGGGAGTCGCGCGCCATCGACCGCAACGCCCTCAACCAGGCACCGCCACGTCGGGTGCGAACCAGTTCGGGGAGCACCCACCGGTCGTTGGCGACGTCGTCACCGCCATTGCCGGTGAGGACGAGGTCCGCTCCTTCCTCGTGGGCGATGTCGGCGGTGGCGGCCACGAGGTCCCGCATGTGGTGGGCGATCGGGGTGCCGGTGACCGCCATGTCGGATGCGTAGTCGTCGATCGGGCCGATCCTCGGGCTGAACTCGCGGTGGGTGAACGGCTGGCTGGCGACGATGTCGTCGATCCAGACGGACTCGTCGGTGTCGCGGCCGGGCACGATCGCCGAGACCGTCATGAACCACTCAGGGTCAAGGGCTCCGGTGTCGGTGAGGATGTGCGCGGCGGCGGTGATCGAGGAGCTGTCGAGGCCGCCGCTGAGATGGCTCACGGTGCGCAGGGACCCGGCGAGGCGCCGTGCTACGGCATCGGTGAGGGTCGTGCGGAAGCGGCGGGGGACGTCGTCGCACGGCAGCTGCTCGATCCCGGAGAGGTCCCAGTACGGGGACGTCGCGAACGAGGTCTCCGTCACGGTGAGGGTGTGGGCCGGCATGAGGCGGGCGATGCCGGTGCGGAAGGAGCGGTCGTCATAGGGGATGTCGTCGGTGAGGAACCGGGCAACGGTCAGGTCGTCGGGTTGCGGTGGTTGGGACGATGCGGCGACGAGCTGGTTCACCTCGGATGCGAGCCGTACCCCGTCGGCGGTGCGTTGGATCCACAGCGGCTTGACGCCGAAGCGGTCCCGTGCAGCGAACAGGGTCCGGGTTCTCGTGTCCCAGATGGCGAAGGCGAAGTCGCCGTCGACCATGGGCATGACACCGGGCCCAATCGCCGCGAACCCGTGGAGTAGAAGCATGCGCGGGTCTTCGGTGTCTTGGCCGGTTGCGTGTCGGAGCGCGTCGGGGTACCACAGGCGCAGGTCCCCGACGAGGGTGAGCTGCCCGAGTGTGGCCATGTCCCAGCCGGGGCGGCCGTCACGTGTGAGGCGTGCCTCGGCGACGAGGGCGGTGCCGTCGCCCGTGGTGTTGACTCCGGCGGGGCCGCGGTGGGCCATGGCGTCGACCATCGCTTCGAACGGGCCGGGTGGCGGTTCGGCTGCCCAGTCGACGGTCACGGCGAAGCCGCCCATCAGGAGGCGAGTTCCCCGTTGCGGGTCACGTCGATGATGTGGTCGGCGACGGCGGGGACCCTGGCCCTGTCGTCGGGAATCACGAGGTCGACGTGTGGGGAGCCTTCGACGAGGCGGTGGTATGCGTCGAACTGGAACTTCCACACGTCGGGTTCACTGTGCTCGCCGAACCCGTTGTGAACGTGGCTGCGCAGGGCGCCAGCCGCTCCCACAGGTCCGATGGTGAGGATGTCCTTGCGGCGGGACAGGAAACACACCGCCGCGATCGGTGACGCGCCGAACGGTGTCGGGACGTGGGCCGTGGCGGCGTCGAAGCGGATCGGGAGGAGGTCGTCACTGACGGGGTCTGCTCCGGCCTTCACGAGCGCCCACGCAAGGGTCGACTTGCCGACACCGGACTCACCGACGAACGCCACGATCCTGCCATCGATCCCGACCGCGGATGCGTGGAGGGTGAGGCGTTCGAAGCATGCGGCAACGGTCGGGGCGACCTGGCGGAGCTGCCACCCCCGCATCTCGACGTGGTCGTCGATCACGGGGAGGTGCACCGTGTGGGTGGACCGCTCGAGCCAGAGGGTGAGGCCCATCGGCGCAGAGAGGCGAGTGCCCGATGGTGGGTCGCCCGTGAACCACGCTGTGGTGAGGTCGAGGTCCGAGAACCCGGAATCGTC
>DATHWB010000067.1:0-3760 GCA_035460965.1 Acidimicrobiia bacterium | reverse complement strand
TCCCCATCCGACACGTAAACCATGTACCCGAACACCCGTAAACCATCACCCCGGTCTTGACAAATGTCGCTTCGCTCCTGGGGGGAGAGACCCTTGGGGTCTTCCACTTGTGGGGGGCAAGTGAGCGGAGCGAACTCGTGGACCACCCTGGGACGGGGGGGCGTCAGGACTGGACGATGAAGCTGGCGACGGTGGTGAGGGAGCCGCCGATGTTCAGGGTCTGGGCGGTGCGGGCGCCGGGGACCTGGGTGGCGCCGGCGGATCCGTCGACCTGGGTGGCGGCATCGTGGAGCATGCGCACTCCGGTGGCGCCGACCGGATGCCCGGCTCCGATCAGCCCTCCAGACGGGTTCACGGGGAGGTGACCGTCCATCGTGGCTGCGCCGGTCTCGACCACCTCCCACGCCCGGCCGGGTTCGCTGAGACCGAGGTGGTCGTACGCCAGGTACTCGCTGATCGTGAAGCAGTCGTGGGTTTCGACCAGGTCGATGTCGTCGAGTCCGACTTCGGCCATGCCGCGTGCTTCGTCGACGACCCGAGCGAGGTGGGGGAACATGGGCCCGTCGTCGGGAGAGGCGTCGAGCTTGGTTTGCAGCAGCATCGGGGCGGTGGCGGTGCTCCAGCCGGCGATGCGAGGTGCCGGGGCGCCGCGCCGGGTGCGGCGCGCGTGGCGGTCGGCGAACTCCCCGGAACACAGAACCACCGCTGCCGCACCATCGGTGATGCGTCCGCAGTCTTGACGGCGTAGGCGCCCCTCGACGATCGGATTGAGATCATCGTCCGGCCCGAACGCGCCCGGCTCGAACGACCAGGCGCGCGATTGCGCCCGAGGGTTGCGTCGGGCGTTGTCGAAGTTCTTCTCGGCGATCGCCCCCAGGTGGATGTCGTCGAGTCCCCACCGTTCCGCATACGCGTCGGCGATGCGCGAGAACTGGTTCACCCACGGGTAGACGGCGTCGGTGCCTTCCCTGCCGCGCCACATGGCAGCACCCAGGTGATCGGCGGCGGTGGCGGCGTCGATGTTGCGCATCTGCTCGAGACCGACCACCACGACCACGTCGCTCCACCCTGCCTCGATTCGGGATATGGCGGAGAGGGCGGCAACCGATCCGGACGCACACGCAGCCTCGTGACGGGCGCCGGGCTTCCCGGCGAGGGCTGGATGGATGGCGGCCACCATCCCACCAAGATGACCCTGTCCGAGGAACAGCTCCCCGACGAAGTTGCCGACTTCGAATGCGTCCACCTCGCCCGGGTCGACGGATGCGGCGTCGAGCGCCCCGAGGACTGCCTCGGACATGGCCTCGAACGCCGACCGCCCGGCTGTCGACCAGTTCTCGGCAAAGTCGGTCTGGTACCCCCCGAGGACGTGGATGCCGCGCTTCACCGGCTCTCCAGCTGCTCCTGTCCGACCCAGCAGGCGTGGAAACCGTACGGGATGCGTTGGGGTATCTGCACGCGACCGACCTCGGTCATCGTGGGGGCGTCGATGATCACGCACTCCGAGTGCCCGTTCTCGTGGTCGGCCACGAAGCTCACGAGGTACCCGTCGTCCTCACTCCGGTCGCTGCGAGCAGCGAAAGGTGCCTCCGAGCCGAATCGTCCCGGACCGAAGTCGTAGCGGGAGGAGGCGCCGGTCTGCATGTCGTACTTGACGATGCCGTCGAACAGGGTGGTGTATCCGCTCTCGATGGCGATGTTGTAGGCGTAGCGGCTCGGCACGCCGGTGCGGGAGGTATTGATGGTTGGGAACTCGGTGTTGAGGTCGTCCATCGCCCGCTCGGTGGTCGAACCGGTCTTCAGATCGAACCGGTACCGGTACCACTGCGCATCGAGCCGGAGGTACTCGAGCAACGACTCGAGTGGACCGGTGAGTGGCCGGTCGGGCGGCGCTGGACGACGTGTGCGGCAGACGTCCAGCACGATGGTGTCGCCCTCCTCCCAGGCGTTCATCGTGTGGTAGATGTAGCACGGATCCGCCTCGAACCACCGAACATCTGCGGTGCTCCCGTGCCGGGGTATGACGGCGAAGCGTGCAGGCAGATCCTGGTCGAACACCAGTCGATGCCGCCCGGCGGCGAACACTTCGGGATCGGCGAACAGAGGAAGGTCCATGAGGATCGAGTATCGAGGCGTGATGGCCATGTCGTGGGGGAGCCGGGCGGCGGGGAGCGGCACGGGAACGTGGTGGACCAGACGCCCGTCGGGCGAGACCACGCCGTACCAGAGGTAGGGGGCGTCGGGCCCGTAGTCGAAGAACATGAACTCCCCGGTCGACTCGTCGATCTTGGCGTGAGCCGACACGCAGCCGTTGCGAGCGCCACCCCAGTCCTCTCGCCCGAGGGTGTCGAGGGTGATCGGGTCGATCCGATAGGGGTCGCCGGCCAGGTACCACAGGGCGTGGAGGGAGCCGTTGTGGAACACGACGTCGGTGTTGGCGGTGTCCTTCAGACCCCGGTACATCGTGGTGGGCGGATTGCGATGGGACGGCTCGATCATCCCGCTGTAGCGCTCGCGACCGGCCGCCCGATTGCCGTTGAACCCCTCGGTTCGAACCCATCGGTTGCGGTAGGTCGCCTTGCCGTCGCGGAAGTGGATGGCATGGAGCATGCCGTCTCCGTCGAACCAGTGGTAGCGGCCGGGAGGGCTGTACATGGGGTTGGGGCCGTTGCGCACGTACAGGCCGTTGAGGTCGTCGGGGATCTCGCCGATCACCTCGAGGTTTTCGGCGTCGATCTCGGTGTCGACCGGGGCGTACCCGTCCATGAGATACGGGTTGTCACCGGTGTCGAGTGCGAGGTTGAGGGCGTCGTTGCGGACGAGCGTCATCAGCGACCTTTCGAGAGTCTGTGCCACGGTATCAACCGGCGGGACGAAATTCTACCCGTGAGTAGAATGCACTTTCGCGGTAACGTGCCGCCGATGCGTTCCCTCGTCGGCACATGGCGTCTGATCGACTGGACGGTCTCGGTGGGGGACGCGGTGACGAGGCCCTTCGGTGGAGAGGCGGAGGGGCTCCTCACGTACACCGCCGACGGGCGGATGTGGGCGACGCTCCAACGGAGAGGCCGCCCCGCGCTTGGCACCGGCACCCTGGCCGCCGCCACTGCCGAGCAGCGAGCCGCCGCCGCCCTCGGTTACCTGTCCTACACCGGGAGCTACACGCTGGACGGAGACCGGGTGGTGCATCACGTGGAAATGAGCCTGTTCCCCGACTGGGTGGGAGAGGATCAGGTGCGTCTGGTCGAGTGGGTGGAGGGCGACCTCGTGTTGGCGACGCCTCCTGCCACCACGTCCGCGGGTCGGGTGGTCGTCAACCGCCTGCGCTGGCGCCGCTGAGGGCGGCGACTGCGCCCAGTGCGCGTCGGCCGGCGTCTCCCGATGCCGTGACCGGAACTGCGCACACGACGTCGAGGCCGGCTGCTCGGTAGCCCTCCCAGAGTTCGGCGACCTCGGCGCTGGATCCGACGAGACCCACCGCCTGCTCGAATCCGTCGGGGATGGCGGCCAGGACCTCCCGGGGATGTGCCCCGCTCCTCGCCAGGCCGACGAGGTCACCGTGTCCTGCCCGACGGAACATGTCCGCGTACCCAGGCACGGCAAGGTAGCCGACCGCCGCTCGCCGGATCTGGGCCAGATCCTCGGGGGTCGGGTCCACGGCAGTGACCAGCCAGGCCGCCACCTCCACCCCGCCGCCTCCTGCCCGGTCGAGCGCCTCGCGGAGGAGAGCGACTGCCGAGGCCGTCACCATGTTCGCGAC
>DATHWB010000066.1:0-4444 GCA_035460965.1 Acidimicrobiia bacterium | reverse complement strand
GGAGTGGTGAAGCGTCACCTGCGCGACCACGCCTGGACGTTGCGGGTACCGCGATCCCTCAAAGAGGGAGCGCTGGAGGTGACGAGGGGTCGCGCCGAATGGACCCAATCACTCGGCCGCGAGCCGACGATGGAGGAGCTCGCCGACACACTCGACATGTCCTTGGACACCCTGCACGAAGCCGTCCTGGCCGGTGACACCTATTCGCTGGCCTCGCTCGACACGCCGGTCGGGACGGACGGGGACGGCGGCGAGAGCCTCGGCTCCCTCATCGGCGACAACGATCCCGACATGGAGCTGGCGGCGGACTGGCCCGCGGTGGAAGCCGTGCTCGACCGTCTGAGCGACCGCGAACAGCAGGTCCTGTATCTGCGCTTCTTCGAGGATCTCACGCAGTCCGAGATCGCCCCCCTGGTCGGTGTCTCGCAGGTCCACGTGTCCAGGATCCTCACCCGCACTCTGGAGAAGATACGGGTGCTGCTGGCAGATCTTCCCACAGAGTGACGGGATCCGAGTCCTGCCACTTGAGCACCAACAACGCGGCGTCGTCTTCCTGGTTCGGTCGTCGGGAGATGAGCTCGTCCGCGATCCGATCGATGTCTTGGGGTCCCTCTGCCAGCCGACGGGCGATGTCGCCGATCGCCTCCTCCACGTCTCCCCCGCGCTCCTCCACCATTCCGTCGGTGAACAGCACCACCTGACTCCCCGGCGAGAGCCGCACGCGGGCATCGACGTATCCGGTGCGAGACCCCACCCCCAGCGGCGAACCGAGAGCGTCATCGAGGATCGTCACCATCTCGTTGTCGCGTCTCAGGCCCGCCAGATGACCCGCCCGGGTATAGGTCAGTTCGCCGCGGGCGATGTCGAGGAGACCGTGGAACACGGTCGCCATCATCCCGGAGCTGCGCAGGGCGTCGTCCAAGACCTGCAGTTGGATGGCCGGGGAGTCGCGCGAGGCGAGACAGATGCCGCGCAGCAGGTTCCGGGCCTGGGCCATCTGTGCAGTGGCGGACGCACCGTGGCCGGCCACGTCGCCGATGGTGAGGGCCACCCGTCCGTCGGGAGTGACATACACGTCGTACCAGTCGCCACCGGCCCGCGTGAATTCGGCGGCCGCGTCGTAGCGGGCGGTCACCGTCACCCCCTCCACGGTGGAGAGCTGCTCGGTCGAGAACCAGGTGTACAGCCCGGCCGCGAGTTCACCGTGCTCGCGCAGCGCCATTGACCGCTGCCGGGCCGCCGCCACGGCTGCCCCACCGGCGAACAGTGCCACGATCGTGAACACGATCAGCCATGTGCCCCAGACGACCCGCGCCCGCGCCGCCGCATCCGCCTGGCCATCGGCCTCGAATTGCAGCGCCTGCTCGAGGTCGTCGCCGATCGCCCGCAAAGCGTCCAGACGCCGTGTGACGGCCGCACTCCACTCCTCGGCCGACACGGACTCGTCGCCCATGCCCAGGGACGAGATGATTCGCTGGGCGTCGTCGGAAGGGAGAGACGCCAGCAGTGAGCCGACCTGGTTGCCCAGGTCGCCGGCTCCCGACGTCCTCACCGCTCCGAGATTCGTGCGGACCGCCTGGCCCAACTGGGCCACCCTGATCAGCTCGTCCTGACTCACCCGACTCTCGTCGCTGAGGATCTCGACGATGAAGTCCCGCTTCTCCGAGAGCGCCTGACCCGCCTCCATGATGCGAACCAGCGCCCGAATCCGGGCCGAGAGGCCGGAGTCCGCCGCCAACAACTCCATCCGGCGGGCAGCATTGCCGAGCACCCCGACGATCCCGGTATAGGACTCCACCGACGAGTCTTCGTCGAGCCGCAGGATCGCCACCCGAAGTCCGGGGATGGTCCTGGTGCTCTCGACGAGATCCTCCATGTCGGGCGGACCGGCGTCGTCCAGGGTCGACCGGTCGGCCCGCCACACGTCGAGCAGCGCGGAGACGGCAGCGTCGGTGTGCTCCTGCGCGTCCTGGAAAGCCGCCCTCCGGTCCGGTGACGGCCCGACGAGCCACAACTCGGCGAGACCGCGCTCGTCCTGCAACGCCAGCATCGTGCGGCGGATCGAGATCGCGACTTCGGCCGCCAGTTCGGAACGGACGGCGCTCTCCTCGGCCCTCGCCAGCTGTCTGATGCCCGCCACCGTCACGAACAGCACCCCGGCCACCGTGAGGGCGACCAGGACTACGGTGATCCACACCCTGCCGAGGTCGGCACCGACGGGAGCGGAGTCGTCCACCGGCGTCGGAGATTCGGTCACGGATCGCACGCTACCCGGCCGGGGGCGATTTCCCGCCTCGGCTCAGCGCGGCCTCCGCACCACGGCAGGCAGGTCGTCGAGGGACGGGAACCAACCCTGTCGCACCGGCTTGACCCGGATCCTGGCGTCGACCACCCGAACCCCCTGGCCGGGCTCCAACACCATCACGGGGTTCATGTCCATCTCCGAGATCTCGGGGATCGACGCCGCCATGGCCGACACTCGCAGGATGGTGCGGATCACGGCGTCGACGTCGCCGGGCGGGAAGCCGCGGTAACCCTCGAGCAACTTGGCACCTCTGATCTCGTTGACCATCTCGCGGGCGTCGACGTCGGTCAGCGGGGTGAGCCGGAACGCGACGTCCTTGAGGAGTTCCACATACACCCCGCCGAGGCCGTAGACGACCATCGGGCCGAAATTCGGATCCTCCGTCACACCGATCAACACTTCGTGCCCGCCGGGCACCATCTCCTGGACGAGCACACCGTCGTGCTCCGCCACCGCCGCCGTGACCGAGGCGAAGCCGGCTCGCACCGCCTCCTCGCCCTCGATGTCCAGGAGCACCCCACCCACATCCGACTTGTGCAGCGCCGACTCCGAGATGACCTTCAGCACCACCGGACCGCCGATCTCCCGTGCCACCCGGACCGCCTCGTCCGGCGTCGCCGCGGTGCCCGCTCGCGGAAGGTCGAGACCGAATGCCGCCAGGAGCGCCTCCGTGGCGGCAGGTTCTAGCCACACTCCGCTCTCGTCACGGCCCGCCAGCGCCTCCTCCACCACCCGCCGCGCCGCCTCGAGGTCGATCCCGTCGAGCACGGGTACCTCGCCCGGGTCCCGCTGCAGCCACTCGCCGTACCCGACGGCTCGTGACAGAGCTATGGCGGCCGCCTCCGGGAACGGATAGGTGGGGATGTTGGCCTCCTCGGAGCGGAGGAAGGCTCCCGCCGCATCCGACTGCATGAACACGGAGAGCAGCGTGGTCGAACCCTGGTAGGCGGCAGCGATCGAATGCAGGGCGGTCGCCACCCGCTGAACCCCCGTGTCGGAGGTGGGCACGTGGATCACCAGCAGCGAGTCCACCTCCTCGGCGTCGAGGATGGTGGACACCACGTGCGCGAACTCCTCGGGTCCCGCTCCAGCCACCATGTCCACCGGGTTTCGCACCGACGCCTCCGAAGGCAGGTTGGCCCTGATCCGCGACTGAGTCGCCTCCGAGAACTCGGGGATGTGTAGGCCGTTGGCTTCGAGCGCGTCGGCCGCCAGAATGCCGGGACCGCCGGCGTTCGTGACCACGGCCACCTTGCGCCCCTTCGGAACCGGCTGCGACGACAGCAGGGAGGCGACCGCGAACAGCTCCTCGAGGGTGTCGACCCTGATGACGCCGGTCTGGCGGAACAGCGCGTCGACCGCCACGTCGAGCGACGCCAGCGCACCGGTGTGCGACGACGCCGCCCTGCTCCCTGTCGCGGTGCGGCCCGATTTCACGGCGACGATCGGCTTCTTGCGCGCCACCCTGGGAGCGATGCGGGCGAACCTGCGGGGCGACCCGAACGACTCGAGGTAGAGCAGGATCACATCGGTCTGCGGATCGTCCTCCCACGCCATCAGCAGGTCGTTACCGGAGACGTCGGCCTTGTTTCCCACCGAGACGAACTGGCTGATGCCGAGGCCGGTCCGCAACGCGTACTGCAGGATGGCGATCCCCAACGCACCGGACTGCGATGACATCGCCACGTTGCCGGCAGGCGGGTACACCGGAGCGAAGGTTCCGTTCATGCTCACCGACGGAGCGGTGTTGAGGAGGCCCATGCAGTTCGGCCCCACCATCCTCATCCCGGCGTTGCGAACGAGATCGAGCAGTTCGGCTTCCATCTCCGCGCCCTCTTCTCCGACTTCGGAGAAGCCGGCCGAGATCACCACCAGCCCGCGCACGTTCGCCTCGTCGCATTCGCGCACGACGTCGAGTACCTGGGTCGCAGGCACGACGATGAACGCCAGATCGACCTCGTCCGGTACGTCCTTGATCGACGGATACGCCCTGACCGCGTTGACGACCTGGGTGCGGGGATTCACCGGGTACAGCGTCCCGGTGTACCCGGTGTTGAGCAGGTTGCGGAACAGGTTGTTGCCGATCGAGCCTTCCCGGGTACTCGCCCCGATGACGGCGATCGAGCGGGGGAAGAACAA
>DATHWB010000065.1:0-15181 GCA_035460965.1 Acidimicrobiia bacterium | reverse complement strand
CTCCAGCACGTCCAGGGCCTCCGAGAGCGTTTCGGGGAGACGCTCGATGCCAGCCTCGCGGCGTTCCGTCGACGACATTTCGAGCACGTTCCCGGGGACCTCCGGCGGCAACTCATATCCACGCTCGATTCCCCGCAGCCCGGCCGCGAGAAGCACCGACAGGGCGAGATACGGGTTGGTGGCCGCGTCCGGTGACCGGTATTCGACGCGCACGCTCGACGGCTTGTTGGCCTTGACCGTCGGCACTCGAACCAGTGCCGACTGGTTGTTGTAGCCCCACGACACCCAGATCGGGGCGTCGAAGCCTCGCACCAATCGCTTGTACGAGTTCACCCACTGGTTGGTGACGGCCGTGATCTCCCGCGCGTGGGTGAGCAGACCCGCCACGAACTGCCGTCCCGTGGCAGAGAGTTCCCGGCCGCCCTCGTCGGCGAACGCGTTGCGGTCGTCGGCGAACAGCGACATGTGGAAATGCATCCCGGAGCCGTCATGCGCCTCGAGTGGCTTGGGCATGAACGTGGCGTAGATGCCGTGTTCGAGGGCGACTTCTTTGACTGTCAGGCGGAAACTCATGATGTTGTCGGCCATCGTCAGCGCGTCGGTGTACCTCACGATGATCTCGTGCTGACTGGGTGCCACCTCGTGGTGGGAGTGCTCGACGGGGATGCCCATCTGTTCCAGGGCGTTGATGGTCTTGCGCCGATACTCCTGAGCGGAATCCAGCGGGGTGAGATCGAAGTAGCCGCCGCGGTCGAGCACTTTCGGTTCCGGGCCCGCGTCGGCGAAGTAGAAGTACTCGATCTCCGGGGCGACGAAGAACGTGAACCCCATGTCGTTGGCTCTCAGCAGGTTGCGCTTGAGCACGGTGCGCGGGTCGCCCAGGAAGGGCTCGCCCTGGGGGGAGGTGATGTCGCAGAACATTCGCGCCACCTGCTCTTCGTGGCGCCATGGAAGGATCTGGAACGTGGCGGGATCGGGCACCGCCAGCATGTCGGCCTCCTGTAGACGGGCGTACCCGTCGATCGACGAGCCGTCGAACGTCATCCCCTCCGAGAACGCGGTCTCCAGCTCCTGCGGGTTGATCGACACCGACTTGAGGAAGCCCTGGACATCGGTGAACCAGAGGCGGATGAAGCGGATCCCGCGCTCCTGCACGGTCCGCAGCACGTAGTCGGCCTGTCGGTTCATGGCGTCAGTTTGGTGGGCGGCGGCACGTCACCGCAATCCGATCAGAAGATCACGGGACTCCACGGTGCGCGGCCGCCCCGAAACATCGCGTCGAGCAACTCGACATCGCGGGACGGTCCGGCGATACGGCCGGCTGCCGCCAGGGCGACGGCCGACCGTCCGCCGAGCAAGAGTGCGCCGAGATCCTCGACATCCATGACGACCGTGCCGGAGTCGACGGTCTCGACGGCCGCCTCGCCGCCGTCGGCCTCGAGCCGGTAACTCCCGGAGGCGTGACCCAATCGATCGCTGATCGTGAGGGTGACCATGCCCCCGGTCCGGTAGGTGCGGCCTTCCAGGGCGCGGCCCACGTCGAGGACCCGCACCCACAGGCCGTCTGTCCGCCTCGTCCGAACCCGCCTCATTCCTGCCATCAGGGAGTGGATCGGGTCGTCCACCGGCCGCAGTTCGGCCTTGATCATCCGACCGAAGTCGTGGGACAGCACGTGGAACCAGATCCCCGTCCACGCGGCCGGGGTCACCGCGTACAACTGGCTGACGATCACGTCCTGGGCGGGATGTCCGTCGTCTTCGTCTGCGTCATCGATTCGGTACTTGACCCAGCCCGTCGGATTCCCGTCCTCGACGGCCACCGCGAAGCGGGAGGCTCGTCCGCTCCTCCAGGGCACGTCGACGAGGATCCGATCCCACCAACCCTCGCTGTGCCCGACCATCCCCGGCACGTCCCGCCGGAGCAGGTCGTACACCGCCATGGCGGACGGGCGCACGCCGTCGGCGTCGACGATCTCGACGTCCGCCGGTTGCGGCGCCAGCCGGTGGCGGTCGACTCGGTGGCGGTCGATCTGCAGCTCGGTCGACCACGCCGCCATCCCGTATCCGAAGCGGCCGTAGATGGCGCTGTCGCTCGCCCACAGGGCTGCGGCGTAGTCGCCTCGCTCTCTGGCCTCCTCCAGGTGGTGCTCGATGAGAGAGCTGAGGATTCCCTGCCGGCGGTGCGTCACCTGCACGGTCACCAGCGTCGTGCCCGCCACGGGAATGGATCCGCCGGGAACGCTCATGTCGAACGAGTGGGTGGCCAGGGTCCCGACCATCCGGTCTCCGTCGAAGGCGCAGCGCGCCCTGTCGGGTTCGAACGTCGCCGCCATGCGATCGACGAACGCCTGGCGGTGGGAGGGATCGGGCGGGAAGTCGAAGCCGAAGGGACCGCTCGCAGCGTGGAGGAGAGCCTCCAGCTCGTCTGCGGCGACGGCGCGTACGTCGATCAACTGGTGAGCGCCGCCTGGAAGTCGGCCTCGTCGGCAGCTGCGGTGAACGCCCGCACCGCCTCGTCGAACGAGTCGAGGGCGGCACGGCGTGCCTCGCCGGTATCGGAAGAGCGGAGGCCCGCCAAGACGGCGTCGGAGGCGTTGGCGGCCTCGGCTGCGGCGGCGCTCAGCACCGTGTGCACCCCCTCCAGTCCCAGCGGCGCGACCGTGGTGGCGACCCCCTCGGCCCATGTGCGCACGCGGGCAGCCAGGTCCGTGAGCGCAGCCTCGGTGTCGGTGTACGTCACGGTCCGTTCGGTGGCGTCCCACTGGCCGTTGATCGTCGCCATCTCCGTCTGGAAGCCCGTGAGGGCGGCCTCCTGTTCGGCCACGAGATCGAGGAAGGTCTGCACGGAGGGGTCGAGCTGTACCGGCTCGGTGGTGGTCGTGGTCGTCTCGTCGGTCTCCGGCGCGGTGGTGCTGGTCGTCGTGGTGGCCCCCGACGAGAGATCGTCCCCGTTCTCGTCGGCGCTGGGTAACGCCTGCACGAAGACGTAGGTGAACAGGACCATTCCGAGGATCACGAGCGGCAGAAGCCACCGGCCGGGGCGAGGATCGGGATTGACGGCCATCGGTACGGGAACGTTAGTCCCGGACGGCCCGCTTACCCGGGTTACGGAGGTCTTGTGCCGCGTGCGGCCCGTTCGTACGTTCCGGCGATGACCACCTCACCACGCTCTGTCGCCGACCAGGACGGCGAGTCCCTCGAGTCCATTCCCTGGGAGTCGCTCCACACGCTGGGCCAGCCTGCCGACCGACGACACTGGTACGCGGTGGCCGGCGCGATCGTGCTGGCGGCGGTGCTCGTGTCCGTCGTCCGGGTCGCTTCTCCTGACACGCCGGTCGACCTCTCCGTACCTGCGGTGACCGCTGCGACCGTTCCGACCGCTCCGTCCATCGCCCCCCCGACGACCGCGGTCACGGAAGCCGACCTGATGTCGGTCGACGCCGGAACGGTGGAGCGGGTGGCCGTGGCCGTGGCGGAGACCGCCGCGCTCGCCTACTTCTCCCAGGACGTGTCGGTGTGGGAGGGGGTCGAGTTCGACCGGAGTCGGTCGACGTTCGTGGAGTACGTGTCCGCCGTGTCGGTCGTCCGCCTCGCTCCCGCCCGATTCGAAGTGGTGGTGGCGGTGTCTGTGCTCGACGGCGTCGAGGGGAGCCCTTTCCAGCGCAGGCCGCTCCGGGGGGTGTCTCTCGTCGTCGACGGCACCGATGGCGACTTTCGGCCGGTGGATCTGCCGTCGCCTGCCGTCTTGCCGATGCGGGCACCCGGGATGCCCGCCCCCATGGAGGAGTCTCCCGTCCCCGGAGTGATGGAGTCGGTGGCGAGGCTGGCTGCTCCGTTCGGCGAGGTCGTGGGTGAGCCGCTCTCCTTCGGTCGGCGGCCGTCTGGAGAGATCCGGGTGGTGGCAGCGGTCATGGACCCAGGTGGTATGACCTGGCCGATGTCGTTCGACGTGTCTGCGGCGGGCGTGGTGCTCCCCTCGGGTTGATCGGGCAGAGGCCGACGGCCCGGCTGCGCGAGCTACTGCCGAGGGTCTCTCGTGGCCGAGTCAGCCGTAGTGCTCTCCGAGGATCGCCAGACATTCGGGTCCGAGATCCTCCCAGACGGCCTCACCGCTCTTGGAGACCGTCACGAAGTCGGCGGTCATGAATACGCTCGTCACGCCGGGCAGTGCCAGGATCGCGGCGGCGACCGGGTCGTCGGTGGAGGTGCCGGCGACGTGGGTGGCAGGGCCCCCGACGGGAACACCGACGGTGAACTTCATCGCGTTGGGGTTCGGGGTGGGTTCCGCGTTGACGGGCATCGCCGACCAGCATCTCCGGTGTGAGTGGAGGGTCGATCGTAGTGAGAGGCAGCACATGACGCTCGGGGTCGACGTCGGGGGAACGTTCACGGACCTGGTGTGGTGGGACGGAGCTCGGCTGCACGTCGGGAAGATCACCTCGACGGCCGACCAGAGCGTCGGTGTCGTGGACGGGGCTGCCGCATTGACCGCAGGCAGCAGGATCCCACTTCTCGTTCACGGCACGACTGTCGCCACGAACGCCTTGCTGGAACGACGGGGCGCGCGTGTCGGCCTCGTGACGAATCCGGGGTTCGAGGACCTGGTCGAGATCGCCCGGCAGGACCGTCCCAGCCTCTACGACCCGGACGTCACCCGTGCGGAACCCCTGGTCCCCCGTCACCATCGATTCGGAGGTCCTCCGCCGGCATCTGCCGACCTCGATGCCGTGGCGGTGCTGCTCATCGACTCCTACGCCGATCCCACCCGGGAGCTGGAGCTGGCAGAGCAGATCCGGCGCCTCCGGTCCGAATGGCAGGTCATCGCCTCGTCGGAGGTCTCCCGCGAGTTCCGGGAGTACGAGCGACTGTCCACCACCGTGCTCACGGCCTATCTCCGGCCGGTCGTGGAGCGATACCTGGCAGCGCTCGAACACCGCACCGAGGCCGTGGCGGATCGAGTGCTGGTGATGCAGTCGAGCGGTGGACTCGTTCCGGCCGATGCGGCGGGAGCACACGCCGCATCGATCCTGCTGTCCGGTCCGGCGGGGGGTGTGACGGCGGCAGCGGTGTTCGGGCGGTTGGCGGGACACCGGGACGTCATCTCCTTCGACATGGGGGGGACGTCCACCGACGTGTGCCGGATCCACGACGGTCGTCCCGAGATCGTGTTCGAGCGGACGATCGAGGGACATGTCTGCCGACTCCCGAGTGTGGCGGTCCACACCGTCGGCGCCGGCGGTGGGTCGATCGGATGGGTGGACGAGGGCGGGTCGCTGCGGGTGGGCCCCCGTAGCGCCGGGGCCTTCCCTGGCCCCGCCAGTTATCGCCGCGGTGGCGGGGAGGCGACGGTGACGGATGCGGACCTGGTGATCGGGAGACTCGGAGCCGACGTCTCACTGGCGGATGGCCTGGAACTCGACCACGGATCGGCGCGGGAGGCTCTCGCCCGGCTGGGCGATCGCCTGGGGCTGGCGAGCGAGGCTGTCGCCCTCGGCGTGGTCGAGATCGTCGAGGCCCACATGGAGCGAGCGGTGCGGCGGGTCTCGGTGGAGGAGGGGTTCGATCCGGCGGACGCCGCCCTGGTGGCCTTCGGAGGGGCGGGAGGGATGCATGCCGACCCACTGGCTCGCCGGCTGGGCATCGGGACCGTGATCGTTCCTCCCCACTCGGGCGTGTTGAGCGCGTTGGGCCTGCTGCTGGCCGCTCCCCGCGTCGACGGTGCCCACACGGTGCTGACGGACCCGATGGCCGGCGACGAGCTCGATCGTGCGGCGGCCCGCATCGCGGTCGAGACGCGCCGGTCGTTCCGGACGGCGGTCGGGCCGGAACCCGAAGAGGTGGCGATCTCGGTCGACATGCGATACGTCGGTCAAGCCCACGAGACCACGGTGCCCTTCCGTCCCGGGGAGCCGCCCGAGTCGCTCGTCGACCGGTTCCACGAGGCGCACCGGCGACGCAATGGGTTCGACCGGCCGGATGACGCCGTGGAGGCCGTGACCGTCCGTGCCTCGGCAGCCGGCAGGCCGGCGGTGTCGGTCGAATCGCTCCCTGGACTGGAGCCTGCGGGCGAGGCAGAGGTCGGCAGGCGCCACGTCCTCACCGCGAGCGGCTCCACCGACGTGGCGGTGTTCCGGCGGCCCGGACTCCGCCCCGGCCGGGAGATCCGGGGGCCGGCGGTGGTCGTGGACGGTGACTCGACGACCTGGATCGATCATGACTCGAGAATGGTGCTGCACGAGTCGGGTTCGATGGTGATCGAGCATGCGTGACGTGATCAGGCTGGAGGTCGCCCGGAACCAATTGGCGGGGATCGCCGAGGAGATGGGGGCGGTGCTGCGGCGTACCGCCTACTCCCCGAACATCAAGGAGCGGGCGGACTGCTCGGCGGCGCTCTTCACCGCCGACGGGACCATGCTCGCCCAAGCCGAGCACATCCCGGTTCACCTCGGGGCCATGCCGGCGTCCGTGGCGGCCGTGCTCGAACGCCTGGGGGCGGAGCCGGGGGTGCAGTACGCGGTCAACGATCCGTTCGCCGGCGGGACCCATCTCAACGATCTCACCATCGTCCGGCCCGTGTTCGTGGAGGGTGTCCACCTCGCCTGGGTCGCCAACCGCGCTCACCACGCCGACGTGGGCGGGGAGGCACCGGGCTCGATGCCCGCACACGCCACGTCGATCGACCAGGAAGGGATCAGAGTGGCGCCGATGGAGGCCGTTCGTGACGGCCGGTGGTTGTCGTCCTTCCTCGATCCCTTCCTCGCTGCCACCCGTACCCCCGAGGAGCGTCGCGGCGACCTGGCCGCCCAACTCGGAGCCAACGAGATCGCCGCCGAGCGGTTGGGTTCGATGATCGGCATGGAGGGTGCCGAAGGATTCCGCCGCCTGTGCAGTGAGCTACTCGGATACGGGGAGCGCCGGATGGGGGCGGCGCTGTCCGCTCTACCCGACGGCCGCTACGCCTTCTCCGATCACATGGAGTGGGGTGAGCGGGACGTGCGCATCGCCGTCGCCGTCACCATCGACGGCTCCACGCTCCACGCAGACTTCACCGGGACAGATCCTCAGATCCCTTCCAACTTCAATGCAGTGCGGGCGGTCACGGAGTCCTGCCTCTACTACGCGGTCCGGGTCGCCACCGATCCCGCCGTCCCTGCCAACGGGGGCGCCTACCGGGACATCAGCCTGTTCGCCCCACCCGGCTCCATCGTCAACGCTCTTCCTCCTGCGGCGGTGGCGGCCGGGAACGTCGAGACCTCCCAGCGGATCGCTGACGTGGTGCTCGGTGCCCTCGCCCAGGCAGCACCCGGTCGGGTTCCTGCAGCCTCGCAGGGGACCATGAACAACGTGCTGATCGGTAACGACCGGTTCGCCTACTACGAGACCGTCGCCGGCGGACAGGGCGGCAGGCCGGGAGGGCCGGGCCAGTCGGGGATCCAGACCGGGATGACCAACACCCGCAACACGCCGATCGAGTCGTTGTCGACTCACTATCCGTTCCGGGTCACGCGCTACACCTTGCGCCGGGGAACGGGCGGAGAGGGCCTGCATCCCGGAGGTGACGGCATCGACCGGGAGATCGAGTTCCACGAATCGGCGACGGTGTCGCTGATGGGGGAGCGGCGGCGGCATCGCCCGTGGGGCCTGCAGGGAGGCGGGCCGGGAGCCACCGGGCAGGACGTGCTCCGGCGGGCGGACGGGACGACCGAGGTCCTGCCCGGGAAGGTGACCTTCGAGGTGGAGCCGGGCGACCGGTTGCGGGTGCTGACCCCCGGTGGAGGCGGATGGGGCCGCCGGATGGCCGAGTCCTAGCGCGCGGTAGCCTCGGGTCCAGTGCCGACATTCGACGAGAAGACATCGGGACACACGCGTCCGATCCACCCAGGACTGGTCGACGACCTGGCCGCGGTCGTGGGCCGCGAACACGTGCTGTCCGACGAGCTCGAACGGTTCCTCTACGCCAAGGATGCCGGCGTGTTCCGCGGGACCGCCACGGTGGCGGTGATGCCGTCCTCGACCGGACAGGTGGCGGAGCTGGTTCGCGTGGCGGAACGGCACGCGTTGCCGATCGTCGCCCGCGGTGCCGGAACCGGGCTCGCCGGGGGCGCCGTTCCCATCGAAGCGGGGATCGTCGTCTCGACCACACGCATGAACACGATCCACTCCGTCGACGCCGCCAATCGTTCGGCCTGGGTCGGCCCCGGGGTGATCAACCTCGACCTCTCGCGGCACACCGCTCCCCTGGGGCTCCACTTCGCCCCGGATCCGTCGTCGCAGCAGGCGTGCACGATCGGCGGAAACGTCGCCAACAACTCCGGTGGCCCTCACTGTCTGGCCGACGGCTCCACCACCGATCACATTCTCGGGTTGGAGATCGTGATGGCCGGCGGAAAGGTGATCTCGGTGGGTGGCGACGCTCCCGACGTTCCGGGCGTGGACCTGCGCACGATCCTCGTCGGCTCGGAAGGCACGCTCGGGATCATCACCAAGGTGCTCGTGAAGCTCACGCCCAATCCGCCGGACGTCCGGACCCTGCTGTGCGTGTTCGACAGCGTCGGAGCGGCCGCCGCCACCGTGTCCGGGGTGATCGCCGCCGGCATCGTCCCTGCCGCCCTCGAGATGATGGATCAGCGCATGACGACGGCGGTGGAGAACTGGCTGCACGCCGGATTCCCGGTGGACGCAGCCGCCATCCTCCTGGCGGAAGTCACGGGCGAGACGGCGTCGGTGGAAGCCGAGGCGGCCATCATCGAGCGCGTCGCCGGACAGTGCGGGGCGCGTTCCATCCGCACCGCGGCCGATGACGCCGAGCGAGCGGTGTTGTGGAAGGCGCGCAAGTCCGCATTCGGGGCTGCCGCCCAGTTGGCGCCCAACTACTACCTGCACGACACCGTCGTGCCTCGTACCCGGCTGGTCGAGACGATGGAGGAGGTCTACCGGATCGGGGAGAGGCACGGCCTGCTGATGATGAACGTCTTCCACGCCGGTGACGGCAACCTGCACCCGCTCATGACCTTCGACGCCGACGAGCCGGGCGCCCTCGACCGGGTGCACGCCGCCTCGGCCGAGCTGGTGACCCTCAGCGTGGAGAACGGAGGCGCTCTGACGGGAGAGCACGGGGTGGGGATGGAGAAGCGCGACCTGATGCCGCTGATGTTCTCCCCGGTCGACCTCGACGCCCAGGCCCGGGTGAAGGAGACACTGGATCCTGGCGGTCTCTTCAATCCGGACAAGATCCTCCCGCGGGGCTCCCGGTGTTACGACTTCGGTCGTCCGATTCCGGAAGGGACCTGGATCTGATGGCGGTCGACACCAGGGACCTCGGTGAGTTCACCGCCGCCGAGCGGCAGGACCTGCCCCCCGCTCGTCATCGCCTCGCCCCGGCTTCGCCTGCCGAGATGGCAGAAGTCATGGCGGCCGCCACCGCGGTCGACGCGGTGGTGGTCCCGTGGGGCGGAGGCACCCACCAGGGGCTCGGCCGTCGGGTGGCGCCGGATGTCGTGGTGGCGACCACGTCACTGGACCGGATCGTGGAGTGGCAGCCGGATGATCTCACGGTGGTGGTGGAGGCCGGGGTGCTGGTCGACGATCTGGAGCGGGAGCTGGCGGGGCGAAACCAGACGGCCGCCCTACCCGAGACGGCTCCGGGCGCAACGGTCGGCGGTGTCATCTCCGCCGGCGTCTCCGGCTACCGCCGACCGCGCTACGGACCGACTCGCGACCGCATCCTGCAGACGACGCTCGCCACCGGGGACGGACGATTGGTGACGGCGGGTGGCCGGGTCGTGAAGAACGTCTCGGGCTACGACATCCAGCGATCGGTGTTCGGTGCCCATGGATCGCTGGGCGTGATCACGTCCGTCTGCCTGAAGCTCTGGCCCCGATCCACGACGTCCGCCACCGTCGCAGTCGACGATCCCGTGGGCGCCTGGAAGACGATGTACCGGCCGTTGGCGGTTCTCGAGACGGAGTCGGGGGCGGCGGTGTACGTGGAGGGCCCGCCCCAACAGGTCGACATCGATGTGGCACGCCTGGGAGGGGAACGCACCGAAGGGCTGGCGTGGCCCCAGCCTCCGCGAGGGGACGTGACCGTCGCCGTGACGGTCGCTCCGGCAGACATCGCTGCCGCCGTCGAGCGCATACGCCACGTCGGTCCGTTCGTGGCCCAGCACGGGGTGGGTCGGGTCGACGTGGCCGGCGCCGCCGATGCCGATTGGACGGCGATCCGGGCTTGGGCGGAAGAGCGGGGCGGGCGGCTCACCGTGACCTCGGCGCCGGACACGTTCTACGACGGGCTCGACGCCTGGGGGGCGGACCCACCGGCTCTCGACGTCCAGCGACGGCTCATCGCCGCCTTCGACCCGGGGCGGGTCGTCAACCGCGGCCGCCTGCCCGGAGGAATCTGATGGGGTACGTCACCGTCGACGCCCCCACCGGCGACGAGCTCTCGCACTGCGTCCAGTGCGGTCTGTGCCTGCCGCACTGTCCGACGTTCCGGCTGACCGGCAAGGAGTCGGCATCACCCCGGGGTCGACTGGCCGCCATGCGTGGCGTGCTGGAGGGCACCACGGTGATCGACGAGCTCTTCGACGAGGCGATGTCCTTCTGTCTCGGGTGTCGAGCGTGTGAAGCCGTCTGCCCGGGGCTGGTGCCCTACGGGAGACTGATCGAGGGCGCCAGGACCGAGTTGGTCCAGCAGCGGCCGAACATGGCTCGGCGGGCTCGTCGATTCGGGTTGGGAAGGCTGCTTCCCGCCAGGCCGTTGGTGAGGCTCGGCACCGTCGGGGTGGCGGTCGCCCAGCGCCTGCGTCTCAGCCGGATCCTGCCTGGTGTCCTTCGTCGCGGATTGTCGGGGGTGCGGAGGCTCGAGTTCGGCCGCCGGAGCTGGGTCGGCCGAACCGCCGACCCGGAAGGAGCGGCGCGCGGCACCGCCATGGTCCTGGCCGGCTGCATCATGGACGAGTGGTTCGGCCCGGTCCACGACGCCACCGTGGCTCTCCTGCAGCGTGCCGGCTACCGCGTCGAGGTGCCCGTGGCTCAGACCTGTTGCGGGGCTCTGGCCGCCCACGACGGGCACGCCGACGTCGCCCGTCGCCTCGCTGCCCAGAACGTCGCCGCCTTCTCCTCCGCAGACGTCATCGTCTCGGATGCGGCTGGGTGCACGGCGCACCTGAAGGAGTACGGCCACCTCACGCCGGGTGGAGCCGAGTTCTCCGCCAGGGTCAGGGATGCCACCGAGATCGTGGCGTCCTTGATCGCCGAAGGGGCGTTGCCCACCCTCCCGTCGTCCGGGATCCGCGTGGCGGTGCAGGATCCGTGTCACCTGCGGCACGCCCAGCGGATCCTGGCGGAGCCGCGGGCCATCCTGCGGGCGGCCGGGTTGGAGCCGGTCGAGATCGACCCCGACGGTCTGTGCTGTGGTGCGGCAGGCATCTACACGATGCTCCGGCCGTCGGCCTCGGCGGAGCTGGGAAGGTTGAAGGCGGCTCAGGTCGAGGCGGTGGGGGTGGCGGCCGTGGCGAGCGCCAATCCCGGGTGCGAGATGCAGCTTCGGGCGAACCTGCCGGCCGAGACCCGTGTGGCACATCCCGTGGAGTGGTACCTCGAGAGGCTGACGGCGGTGGAGGCGGACCGGTACGCTTCCCAAGCCCAATGACGTTCCTCGACCGGTCCGATCTCCTCGGCTCACATCCTCAGCCGCCCCGGTATTACCTGACCTTGCTGCTGGGGACACTGCGCTCCGGCCTCGACGTCGCCATGCTCGTCTTGGGCACCGGTCTGTGCGGTCTGGCCATCGCCGTTCTGCTGGACGGGTTCGATCTCGTCGACCTCGACCTCGGTACGGGTATCGGCGGCACCCTCGGGGCGGCGCTCGTGATCGGGGTGTGTGGTGGATTCGCCCTGGGGGTGGCGTCCGAAGGCCGCTACGGGATGGCCGGATCGGTCGACGGATTCCCAGTGCTGGAGGTGGCGATCGGGCGGGTCGTCGGGATCGTGCTCGTCTCGGTCGGGCTCCTCGTGGCGGCGGGTCGGCTCGCCCCGCTGGTGAGTGACCTCCCGTACGCGTTCGGCGTGGCGGTGGAGGTCATCAGGAGCGCCGGTGCGGCGGGTTTCATAGGCGGGTTGGTGGGGGTTCCTGCGTCGTGGGGCGTGCGACGGGGGCTCGAGCGGTTGGGATGGGGCGGAGGTGCGGTGGTGCCCACGATCTACGTGGTCTGGGTGTTGGCGGCCCTCATCGTGTTCGACGTGCCCTGATCGTTCCCCGGAGAGGCGGGTCAGGCCAGGGTCTTGGCCCAGATCTGCTCACCGGAGAGCTCGAAGCCGCCGCGGTGCAGGGCGTCGACCATCCACGGCACCGACGGCACCAGCACCCGGACGCCCGCGAAAGTCCGCCTGTCGGCCCGGTCCACCGTGGCCTTGACGAGGCGATAGGCGTCGTCGTCGGTGGTCGCCACGAACGGGACGAACATGTCGCCGTCCTCGTCTTCGGCCAGGATCCAGCCCGATGGGCCGTGCAGGAGTCCGCCGGAGGCGGTCGCCTCGTCCAGGTCGCGACGGTGCATCCGTCGCATCAGCCAGCCGCGGGGGTACAGCCCGCGTCCCGCCCGGGCGAGTTCCGATGTCGACCACGTCACCCACGCCGGTTCGATCTCCGCCGGCGTGCCGACCGCCAGCTGCTCGTCCCCCGGAACCCGGCGTCCCCCATTGGTGTGCGGGTCCGGTTCCGTACCGAGGTTGCGGAAGGCGTTGGTCCACTCACACACCATCCGGTACCCCGCGGCCGCCACCTGACGTTGGGCGGCCTCGTTCCACGCCTCGATCATGAGACGCACGATGAGCGCACCGCGGGAGGCCGCCCAGGCGCACAGGTGGTCGTTGAGCATGGTGGCGAGGCCCCGTCGACGGTGGTCGGGATGCACCCTCGCCCCGTGCATCCATCCTTCGGTGGGGGACATGAGGACTCCGCGGGCGATGGCGACCGGCCGGTCGTCGACGGTGGCGACCGCCACCTCCGCGTCCGGGTCGCGGAGCCACTCCGTGAACACGTCCGCCACGTAGTCGCCCCAGCTGAACGTGTCGGTGGTGAAGGCGCGGATCACCTCGTGATCCTCGGGTCGGGCCGGTCGGATCTCGGTCACATTCGGTCCGGGACGTCGATGCCGAGCAGGTCGAGCCCGGTCACGAGCGTCTGGCGGGTCAGCTCCGCCACGGCCAGCCAACTGGCCCTCAACTCGGGGTCGGGCTCTGACAGGATGTGGCACTCCTCGTAGAAGCGGTTGAACACCTGGGACAACTCGTAGCAGTACTCGGCGAGGTGGTTGGGAGCCCGGAGCGCGATCGTGCGATCGACGACCTCGGGGAACCTCGTGAGCAGGAGTGCCAGAGCTCGGTCCGGCTGCCCTGTCAGCCGCGACACCGGTCCGATCTGTTCTTGCTCGGTCCTGCGCAGGATCGAGCCGATGCGGACGGACGCGTACAGCAGGTACGGGCCGGTCTTGCCCTCGAATGACGTGAACCGATCGAGATCGAAGACGTAGTTGGAGGCCCGGTGGTTGGAGAGGTCCCCGAACTTGAGCGCCGCCACCCCCACCATCCACGCGATCCGGGCGCGTTCATCCACCGGGTGGTCCCGCGCCAGGTCCCGCTCGTCCATGCGCTCGCCGGCGCGACGCACCACGTCGCCGACCAGGTCGTGCAGTCGTGGCAAGTTGCCGTCCCGGGTCCGCATCGGCTTGCCGTCCGCACCGTTGACCGTGCCGAACCCGGTGTGCTCGAGGAGCATGCCCGCCGGTGCCACTCCGCCCCGCCGGGCGGCCCGGAACACCTGCTCGAAGTGGAGCGACTGGCGCTGGTCGACCACGTAGATCACCTCGTCGGTTCCGGCCTCGGCACGCTCGTCGATGGTGGCCACGTCCGTGGTGCCGTAGGTGTACGCCCCGTCCGACTTGACGAGCATCAGGGGAGGGATCTCAGTCTTGTCGTCGGGGTGGGACACTTCGACGATCAACGCCCCCTGGCTCTCGGTGACGGCGCCCGTTGCCCGCATCCGCTCGATCATCGGGGCGATGCGCTCGTGCACGGACGCCTCTCCCAGCCACAGCTCGAACGTCACGCCGAGCTCGTCGTAGATGGCGCGCATCGACTCGACCGAGACCCTGCGAAAGTGCCCCCACAGCGCCCGGTATCCGGGTCGACCATCCTGCAACTCGAAGGTCGCCCTGCGGGCGGCATCGGCGAAGTCCGGATCGTCCTTGGCCCGCTGGGAGGCGGTCGGATACAACTCCTCCAACTCGTCGACGGTCACCGGCGAGTCCGACGCGTAGGGGCCCTCGTAGGCGGCGTCGAAGTAGTTCCAGTCGGGATTCCGCCGTTCGAGTTCGGCGATCAGCTGACCCATCGGAGTGCCCCAGTCCCCGAGGTGGACGTCCCCGAGGGCGTCGTACCCGGCGAACGCCATGATGCGCTTCAGGGCCTGTCCGATGATCGCAGGGCGCAGATGGCCGACGTGGAGGCTCTTGGCGACGTTGGGGCCGCCGTGATCGACGATCACCTTCCGTTTCTCGGCGGGGGGCGCGACACCGAGGCGGTCGTCGGAACGCATCGATTCGACCGCTTCCGTCAGCGCGGCGTCCGTCACGGTGATGTTGATGAATCCCGGACCGGCGATGTCGAGTGAGGCGATGCGCGGATCACCGCCCACGGTGGCCACGACCTCGGCGGCGATGTCACGGGGGTTGCGCCCCGCCTGTTTGGCACCGGCCATCGCACCGTTGCACTGGAACTGGGCGAGTTCCGGTCTCTGAGACGGCACCACCTCGCCCAAGGCAGGGTCGAGGCCGACGCCCGAGAACGCCTCGGAGAAGAGGGTCGAGAGATCGGAGAGCAAGGACATCGACGGCGAGGATAGGGCCGTCCCGCCGCCCCCTTCCCTGCTGGCCGGGGAGGGTCAGAAGGCGATCAGCTCCCTGACTCGGGCGGCGATCCCCGCGGGCGTGGGGTAGAGCATATCCTCGAGCGATTCGGCAAAGGGCATGGCAGGGACGTCGGGGAGGGCGTACCGCTTGATGGGGGCGTCCAGCCACATGAAGGCCTTGTCGGCGATCTGAGCCGCGATCTCGGCGCCGAAGCCGACGAACTCGTTGTCTTCGTGGACGATCAGGACCCGGCTGGTCTTGCGGACGGA
>DATHWB010000064.1:0-8599 GCA_035460965.1 Acidimicrobiia bacterium | reverse complement strand
CCGGCGAATGCCGGGCCGAGGGGGGCGGTGAGCGTCAGCGAACTCGTGGACCAGCTCGATTGTGCAGGGGCGCGAGCCCCCCGGCACCCCCCAGCGCTCGATCCCTCTCGGGATCATCGCATTTCGCGCCTTGGGGTTCTTCCACGGGTTTGTCCGGGGAGCAAGTGGCGGAATGTGTTGACATGTGGGTCGAAGTGGGCCATAGTGGCGCAAGCGATGGACGAGAGCCGCTCGGGCGGGTGCCGGAATGGCACCACTCGACGGCGGATGGGACCGACGTGACGTGTTCCTCGGTGAGGACAGACACAACGTGGATGGCAAGGGAAGGCTCGTCCTTCCTTCGCGCTACCGCAGCCAGCTCTCGGAGCAGGGATGTGTCATCACCAAGGGACAGGACGGGCATCTGATGGTCTTCCCCACGAAGGTGTACGAGGAGAAGGCCGCCGAGGCCCTGGCCATGCCCAACGACAAGGCCGGACGCCGGTATCGCCGCACCATGTTCGGCGGAGCGGATCAGCAGGTACCCGACTCGTCGGGCCGTCTGCTGCTCCGCTCCGACCTGAGGGACTACGCCCACCTGGAGATCGGCGACACGGTCGCGGTGGTCGGCGTCTACGACCACATCGAGCTCTGGGCCGCCGCACGGTACGAGGAAGAGCGCGAGCGAGGCGACGCCGCCTATCTCGACGGCGAAGAGGAGGACGAGGAACTCGAGTGACGCCAGGACGACTGGCTGGCTCATCGCCAGCTCCCCGGAACCAAAGGAAGGCCCCTGACTCCGCCCGCTTCCATTTGGTGCCAGCGCCCGGGGAGCTGGCCATGCGCCAGGCACACGGCCCGGCCACCTGCCGATGACATCCCGGTCGTATCACCGACCGGTGTTGACGGAGGCGGTCGTCGAGCTGTTCCTGCCGGTCCCTGACGGAATCGTGGTCGACGCCACCTTCGGTGGGGGAGGCCACACGAGAGCCTTGTCGGAAAGACTCGGAGAGAGGGTGACGATGATCGGAGTGGACCGCGACCCGGATGCACGGGCGAATGCCGGTGACATCACGGTGTTGGCGGGAAGCTTCGGCGATCTCGATCGCCTGCTCGACGAGGCAGGCATCGACACCATCTCCGGCGCTCTGTTCGATCTCGGGATCTCCTCACACCAGGTGGACGACCCGCGGCGAGGATTCTCGTACCGGGAGGACGGTCCGCTCGACATGCGGATGGATCCGACCCAGGGCCGTACCGCCGCCGACCTGGTGAACACCGCCTCAGAGGCCGACCTCGTTCGCATTCTCCGCACCTACGGCGAGGAGCGCTTCGCCTCGAGCATCGCCCGCGCGATCGTCCGGCACCGACCCTTCACGCGCACGCTGGAACTGTCGGAGGTGATCGCAGGCGCCGTTCCGGCAGCCGTGCGGCGCGCCGGCCACCCCGCCCGCCAGGCGTTCCAGGCGTTCCGCATCGAGGTCAACGGTGAGCTG
Source organism: Acidimicrobiia bacterium (assembly GCA_035460965.1). GTDB lineage: Bacteria > Actinomycetota > Acidimicrobiia > Spongiisociales > ZC4RG35 > DATHWB01. The sequence goes on along the minus strand of DATHWB010000064.1, from coordinate 7,124 downwards.
GACGCATTGCGTGCCGGGCTCGAGGCGGCGCTCGCCCGCCTTGCACCGGGGGGCCGGTGTGCGGTCATCAGCTACCACTCGTTGGAGGATCGGATCGTGAAGCGCCGCTTCGCCGAACTCACCGAGGTGGCCGTTCCCCACCCCGATCTGCCCGTGCTGGTCGAGAGCGAACCGGCTCCGTACCTGGCCGTGACCCGAAAGGCGATCAAGCCGGGGACCGACGAGGTGACCGCGAACCCGCGCGCCCGATCGGCCCGCCTGCGGTGCATCGAACGGAGCGCGGCGTGACCGCCCGTCCGCTCCGCGCCCCGGGTGCCCGTCCGGCCGGCCTGCGGGTCGTGCAGGGACGCCGTAGCCGTCGTCCGATCGTCACCCCGTTCCTGGCTTTCGTGCTCATCGTCCTGGTGGCGCTGTTCGGGATCGTCTTCGCACGCACCGCCCTCGACCAGGGGGCATTCGACCTGACCGAGTTGAACCGGGAGATCCTGCGGGCACAGACCGACAACACCCACTTGCGTCTCGAGGTCGCCCGACTCGAGAGCCCGACGCGCGTCGCACCGCTGGCCGAGCAGATGGGCATGGTGTTCCCGACGGAGCGGATGACGGTGGTCGTCGAGCGGATCGTCGATCCTTCCCAACCGGCCGACCCCCGCTGGGCGAGCATCAGCCGGTACGCCGCCGCCTTGGTTTCCCCGGAGGCAGGAGAATGAGTTCCCGACGTGACGCTGGCGTCGGCCTGGTGCGTGTTCCACACCCACCGCCCCGCCGGCGTCCGGGCTGAATCGTGGCCGCCCGTCCGGCGGCACGTCGGGTGTCGGCTGCCGCCTGGCGGCTGTGGCTCCTTGGTTTCGTCCTGGTGGCGAGCTGGCTGGGGCTCGGCTACCGGCTGTTCCAGATCCAGGTGGTGCAGGCCGAGGAGTTCCAGGCCGGGGGACTGACCCAGCGTCTCGAGACCCGCACTCTGGCACCCGACCGAGGCACGATCTTCGACCGCAACGGCGACCCGGTGGCGATGACCGTCGAGGCCGAGTCGATCTGGGTGGTTCCCCAGCAGGTGGAGGATCCGGTCTACACCGCCCAGTCGATAGCAGCGATAACCGGTCGCGATTGGGAGGTCGGGTACAACGCCATCCTGCGGGGACTCGAGAACGGGACCCGGTTCGCCTATCTCGCCCGACAGGTGGAGCCGCTGACGGCCCAGGCCGTGATGGACCTCGGGCTACCCGGTGTGGCGACGATCCCCGAGGCGAAGCGGGTGTACCCGTCGGGGGCGGTCAGTGCCCACGTGGTGGGGATGGTGGACATCGACGGCAACGGGATCGAAGGCTTGGAGATCGCCTATGACGACGTGCTCACCGGTGTCCAGGGCCAGATGGTGTTCGAGGAGGACCTGAAGGGAACCATCATTCCCCAGGCCACGCGAGAGGTGGTCCCGGTGGTGCCGGGCCAGGACCTGCTGACGACTCTCGACCTGTCGTTGCAGTTCACCGCGTTCGAGGCCTGTGAGGAGACGGTGATCCGCACCGGCGCGGCCGGTTGCTGGATCGTTGCTCTCCACGCCGAGACGGGCGAGGTGCTGGCGATGGTGGGAAGCCCGCCGTTCGATCCGGAGACCCGGAGCGGCCGTGACGGCGCACCGTTCTCCAACTTCGCCGTTCGAGGGATGTACGAGCCGGGTTCGACCCAGAAGCTGATCACGTTCGCCGCCGCCCTCGACACGGGGGTCATCTCGCCGTCGACGGTGATCGGGGCGGTGGCGGATCGCCACGAGACGACGCCGGGGGCGTGCAAGGATCCCGACGACGACATCTACGGCTGCTTCAGCGACTTCACGAATCACGCCACGGTCGACATGGCGGTCGGGACGATCTTCACCGAGTCCTCGAACGTCGGCACGATCCGCATCCAGGAGATGCTGGCGCGGGGCACCATGATCGAATACCTCGAGCGATTCGGATACGGCACTCCGACCGGGCTGGACTACTCCGGCGAGGCGCGAGGTCTGCTCAACAACGACCCGTCCTGCAGTTCCTGCCTGGCCTCGACGTCGATCGGCTACAACGTGGCGGTGACACCGCTCCAGATCGCGGCCGCCTACGCCGCCATCGCCAACGACGGGCTGTGGGTGCAGCCCCGTCTGGTCTCGGCCACCGTCGACATGAACGGCACGACTCTGGCGGCCGAAGCCACGACCCGACGGGTGGTGTCGGAGAACACGTCGTGGGTACTGCGACAGTTCCTGGCGAATGTCGTGGACAGTGGTACCGGCCGGGAGGCTTCGGTGCCCGGATACCGGGTGGGCGGCAAGACCGGGACCGCCAACAAGCTCGGGCGCGACGGACGCTACACCGACGAGACCGTTGCCAGTTTTGTCGGGATGGCGCCGATCGACGATCCCAAGGTCGTGATCGCGGTGATCGTCGACAATCCCGCCTGGGAGTACCGGACCGGCGGCCTGGCCGCCGCCCCCGCCTTCGCCGAGGTGATGGAGGCGGCGCTGCACGGCCTCGGGGTGGTGCCGGATGCCTTCGACCGGTGAGCGCCTGCGTGTTCTGGCCGAACGTGTCGGTGCGACCGTGCTCGGTGAGGGAGACCCGCTGGTGCGAGACGCCACCCACGACAGCCGACAGGTCCGTCCGGGGTCGCTCTTCGTCGCGGTGAAGGGTTTCTCGGTCGACGGCCATCGATTCATAGAGCAGGCGGTGGCCAGCGGGGCGGTGGCGGTCATGACCTCGGAAGAGGTGGAGGCGCCCGTCCCGGTACTCGTGGTCGAGGACACCAGGGCGGCGATGGGGCCGGTGGCGGCGGCGATCCACGGTGATCCCTCCCGGCAGGTTCCTGTGTTGGGTGTGACCGGCACCAACGGCAAGACGACCGTCACACACATGGTCGAGCACCTGCTGGCTTCCTCGGGGGTCACGATCGGTCTGGTGGGGACGATCCACACCCGCATCGGTGGCGACGCCATCCCGGCCCTGCACACGACCCCGGAGGCGACGGACTTCCAGCGACTCCTGCGCGACATGATCGATCGCGGAGCCGAGGCGGTCGTGGTCGAGGTGTCGTCCCACGCCCTCGCCCTCGGCAGGGTGGATGCCACGTGGTTCGAGGTGGTGGCGTTCACCAATCTCAGCCAGGACCATCTCGACTTCCACGGCGACATGGACTCGTACTTCGCGGCGAAGGCCTCCCTGTTCGACCCATCCCGGACCGCGAAGGGGGTGGTGTGGGTGGACGACCCGTGGGGGGCGCGGCTCGTGGAGCTGGCGGACGTCCCGCTCGTCACGGTGGGGGCGTCGGCGGACGTCTCGGTGCAGGTCCTCGACGGCGATCTCACCGGAACCACCATCGAACTCGACCTGGGCGAGGGTGGGGTCCGGCTCCGCCTTCCGATGGTGGGGGCCTTCAACGCCGAGAACGCAGCCGTGGCGAGCGCCATCTGTCGGCTTGCAGGTCTCGATCCCGACGCCATCGTGGCCGGCCTGGAGACGATGCCCGGTGTCCCGGGACGTCTGGAGGTCGTGTCGGGGGACGACCCGGTGGTCGTCTTCGTCGATTTCGCCCACACGCCGGACGGCATCGGCGAGGTCATCGGGACCCTTCGACCGCTGGTCGGGGGGCGCATCATCGCGGTGGTCGGGGCCGGGGGAGACCGCGACCGAGACAAGCGGCCCCTCATGGGAACGGCGGCATCTGCGGCCGACGTGGTGGTCGTCACGTCGGATAACCCCAGGTCCGAGGATCCGGATGCGATCATCGATGCCGTGATGGAGGGAGTCGAACCCACTGCGGAGGTGATCCGCCTCACCGATCGCCGGCAGGCGATCCGGCGGGCGATCGATCTGGCCGCTCCCGGCGACGTGGTGGTGGTGCTCGGGAAGGGCCACGAACGCGGGCAGGAGATCGCAGGTTTCAAGCATCCGTTCGACGACCGTATCGAGGCGCGGTCGGCGCTGGTGGCGCGCCGGGGGTCCGAGGGATGATCAGTCTGCTGGTCGCTGCCTCCGTCGGAATCTTCGTGTCGATCGTGGTGATGCCGGTCGCCATCCAGATTCTCCGCCATCACAGCATCGGCCAGTTCATCCAGGAGGAGGTCGAGGGCCATCACCACAAGCAGGGCACCCCGACGATGGGCGGAGTGGTGTTCGTGCTGGCGGCGGTGTTGGCGTTCTGCGTCGCCCACGTCCGCGTGTGGTCGCCTACCCGCGGTTTCGAGCTCACCGTGCTTCCGTTTGGACCGGGTGGCCTGTTGGCGTTGCTGGCACTCGTGGGAATGTCGGTGATCGGTTTCGTCGACGACTTCGTCAAGTACTCGAGGAAGCGGTCGCTGGGTCTGAGCGTGAGGGGGAAGTTCGCCGGTCAGCTGGCGGTCGCCGGGCTCTTCGCCTGGGGAGCGTCGGCGGCCGGGGTGTCGACGCAGCTCTCGTTCGTGCGTCCACTCGGGATCGACCTCGGCATCTTCTTCGTGGTCTGGGTGCTGTTCCTGCTCACGGGAGCGGCCAACGGAGCCAATCTGGCCGACGGGATGGACGGCCTGGCGGCCGGGGCGGGCGCACTCATGTTCGGGGCGTACACCGTCATCGCCTTCTGGAAGTTCCGCTACGGAGGGGAGGGCGGGACGTATCTGGCGACGGATCCGTTGGAGCTGGCCACCCTGTCGGCGGCGATGCTCGGAGCGCTGCTCGGGTTCCTGTGGTGGAACGCCCCACCGGCCAAGATCTTCATGGGCGACGCGGGGTCGAACGGCGTCGGCGGACTGCTGGCGGCGCTGGCGCTCCTCTCCAACACCCATCTGCTGCTGGCCATCATCGCCAGCCTGTTCGTCGCAGAGACCGTTTCGGTCCTTCTGCAGACCGCCAGCTACCGCCTCACCGGAAACCGGATCTTCCGTATGGCGCCCTTCCACCACCACTTCGAACTGAAGGGGTGGCCGGAGACCACCGTCGTCATCCGATTCTGGATCCTGGCCGGGGTGGGTGTGGCGCTCGGACTGGGTCTGTTCTACGCCGACTTCCTGTCGGTCGAGGGGATCCTGCGATGAGGACGCTGGTCCTGGGCGCCGGAGTCTCGGGCCGGGCGGCGGCGCGGCTGGCGACCCGGCTCCGGCATCGGGTGGTCGTCTACGACCGGGAGGCCGTCACCGACCTGGGCGGCGTCGCGGTTGTGGCCGGGAGCTGGGATCCGTTGTTGCTCGAGGGCGTGGACCTGGTGGTGGCGTCGCCCGGCTTCGGAGAACGGTCGCCGGCGATCACAGACGCCCTCGAGGCCGGGATCGAGGTGATCGGCGAAGTGGAGTTCGCCTGGCGACAGCTGGACGTCCCGACCGTGGCGGTGACGGGCACGAACGGCAAGACGACCGTCACGGCGCTGATCGCCGACATGCTGAGTGCCTCCGGTGTGAGAGCCCCGGCGTTGGGGAACATCGGCGATCCGGTGTCGGACTGGACCGCCGATCCACCGGACGTACTGGTCGTCGAGATGTCGAGTTTCCAACTGCGCTTCATAGACCGGTTCCATTGCCAGGTGGCGGTCGTCACGAACGTCGCTGCCGACCACCTGGACTGGCACGCCAGCCTCGCCGGCTACCGGGCGGCGAAAGCCCGCATCGTCGAGAACCAGGGACCCGACGATCTCATCGTCTTCGACGCACTCGATCCGGGCGCCGCCGAGGTCGCCGCCCGCAGTGCGGCGTCGGGGGTCGGGGTGGCAGCCGACGGTTCCGCCACGCTGGGGGTGGTGGGGGGCCGACTCGTGTGGGACGGGGCTTCTGTGCCTCTCTCCTCGCTACAGGTGGAGGATCCGGTCTTCCACACCGACCTGGCACTGGCCGGGGTGGCGGCGCTGGCGATGGGAGCATCGGCCGAGGCGGTGGCCGGCGTGGCGCAGGCGTTCGTACCCTCGGGGCACCGGCGTCAACTGGTCCACGCGGCGCGGGGCGTCCGGTGGATCGACGACTCCAAGGCCACCAATCCCCATGCGGCGCTGGCATCGATCGCTGCGTACGACTCGGTCGTCCTCGTCGCAGGCGGTCTCGCCAAGGGCCTGGACGTCGCCCCTCTCGCCACCGCCCCCGGTGTGAAGCACGTCGTGGCCATCGGTGAGAGCGCGCCGGTGCTTCTCGCCGCCGCCGGGGAACGCGGTCATCCGGCCGGCTCCATGGAGGAGGCGTGCCGGATCGCTCGGACCCTCGCCGTGGAGGGTGACGTGGTGCTGCTGGCCCCGGGATGTGCCAGCTTCGACATGTTCGATTCCTATGGAGCGCGGGGCGATGCCTTCGCGGCTGCCGCCCGATCGGAGGACTCGTGAGTACCGGTACCGCCGGAAAGATCACTTCGATCACGGAGCTGCGTGCCGCCGCCCGGGCGCGTTCCGATCAGCGCACCGCCAACGCCCGTTCGGCAACGACCCTGATGGTGGTCATGGCGGCGCTGCTAGTGGTGGGTCTCACCGCCACGACCTCGGCATCGTCGGTGGTCGGGATCGGATCGCAGGAGGACCAGTTCTACTTCCTCAAGCGCCAACTCATCGGCGTCGGCCTGGGGGCACTCGCCCTCTTCTTCACGTCTCGGTTCTCCTACCAGCACTACCGCAAGTTGGCGATGCCGATCTTCATCGGGGTCACCGGCCTGTTGGTGCTCGTGCTCGCCGTCGGTGAGGAGGTGGCAGGGGCACGCCGTTGGATAGACCTCGGACCCATCGCACCGCAGCCTTCCGAGCTGGCCAAGTTCAGCGTCGTGCTCGCCCTTGCTGCGGTGCTGGACCGCAAGAAGCGGATGCTCGGCGACCTCGGCCATTTCCTGGCTCCGGTGGCGGTGTTCCTGGGGGGAACGGCGGTGCTGGTGATGATGCAGCCCGACCTGGGGACCACCATCGTCATCGCTGCCGCGGCGATGGCGGTCTTGATGACCTCGGCGGCGCCCTTCCGTTTCGTCGCCGGGTCGGGCGCGGCGGGAGCGGGGCTGGCGGGGCTGTTGGCGTTCTCGGCCGGTTACCGGCGGGATCGCATCACCGGATTCCTCGACCCCTGGTCGGATGCCGGTGGCACCGGGTGGCAGCTCATCCAGAGCTACTACGCCCTCGGTACCGGCGGGATGTTCGGCGTGGGGCTGGGTGGCAGCCGCGCC
>DATHWB010000063.1:0-5767 GCA_035460965.1 Acidimicrobiia bacterium | reverse complement strand
GGCTTCGGCCGCAGACAAGATGGGGGTCCCCGAAGCCCTCGTACGGCGCTCCGCCGAGGCACGCGCCAAGGCCTCCGGCACCAGCACCGACGACATCCTCGCCGCCTGGGCCGGTGGCGAAGCCGCCCCCGCCGCGGCCGCCCCACCCACCTCCGCACCCGAAGCGGCCACGCCCGAACCGGCCACGCCCGAACCAGCCACGGAAACACCCCCAACACCCGCACCCGCCGCGGCACCCGCGGCAGCACCGACGATCGAACCGATCCCCGCCGCGACCGAGGTCACCCCCGAGGAGGCCCTCGCCCATCCGGTGGTGGTGACTGTGCCGACGATGGGGATCACCGAACGCACCCTCGCCGCCATCCCCCGATGGGTGGCGGTGGTGTTCATCCTGATCCCGGCGTTCGGCCTGCTGTATCTCTCCGGGAGCGGTTCGGCGGCGGTGTGCGACGACGGCGACGTGCGGCTCGGTGTCGACGTGGTGACAGGGGATCTCGTCAACTGCGACGGAAGCGCCTTCGAGGGCAGGGCGACCGGCGGCGGCGGCGGAGCACAGTTCCTGGCGATCGGCGAAGCCCAGTATTCGAGCTGCGCCGGCTGTCACGGCGCCAACGGCGAAGGCGGCGTGGGTCCGGCCTTCGGCAACATCAACGCGGTCTTCACGTCGTGCCTCGACCACGTCGAGTGGGTCAGACTCGGAACCAACGGGTTCCGCGAAGCCGGCATCGACACGTACGGCGACCTCGGGAAACCGGTGGGCGGCGGGGGTGTCATGCCGGGGTTCCCGGCGCTCACCGAAGAGCAGCTGGCATCGGTGGTGGCGTTCGAGCGGATCCGCTTCGGCGGGGCGAACCCCGATCAGACCTTCATCGATTGCGGTCTGGTCGAGGCCCCGGATACCGAGAACGGCGAGAACGGCGAGAACGGCGATGCCGGGAACGGCGAGAACGCGGCAGCGGAGGCAGCCCGCCTCACCCGCTCGGGCTGATCCGCCGCCCGAAGCGCGCCGCCAGCAGTCGCCTCCACAGGCCCACCGCCCCGATCGTGCCCTCGGCAACGACAGCAGTGCCGATTCGCACCACCGGGATTCGCACCCCGAAGTCACGTGTCAGTTCGTCGTCGGTGTCGATGTCGACCTCTCGTACCGACATGCCCGCCCAGCGGGCGGCACGGAGGACCGAAGGCCGCGCAGACTCACACAGATGGCAGCCGGAGCGGGTCAGAAATTGCACGGAGAATCTGTTCAAGGTGGCCTACTCGATGACCGATCTACAATGGCACGGGGCAGCTTGCTGCCCCTGGCGAAGGCGGAACAGGTTCTACCAGTTCATGCCAAGGGCACGTTCAAGGACCCTAGGTGTGATCGGATAGCCTCCCAGCCCGCCCCACGGTGGAACCACCACCTTCGTCGACGAAGCCTCCCTTGCCCCGGGAGGCTTCGTCATGTTCGGGGTGGGTGGGGAGGTGGTGGAGACCGCTGCTAGCTTGCGCCGCCATGAGGCCCGCAACCGCCATCGTCATCGCCGTGCTCCTGCTGGTGCTGCTGATCGCGGGCGGGTTCCAGGTCTACGCCCTGCTCAACCCTGCAGTGTGACCTTCTGTCCCTCCGACAGTCGCAATACCTCGGCGGCGTTCCCGCCCCGCACGGCCAGGGCGATCAACCCCGATCCGTCGACGTGGAGCAGGAGGTCGCCCTCTTCCACCTCGCCGTAGGCGGTCACCCAGGGCACCTCGTGGTCGGTCGCCCCGACCCGCACCGTGACCGTGTTCTCGCCTCCGATCCCGGCGAGTGCCATGTCCTCGGGGGAGACGTTCGTCTGGGCGTTGCCGAAGCGGTCGATCCACCAGGCGGTGGCGGTGATCCGGGCGGGCTCCACTTCGGGCAGAGGGAGCAGGAGCGGAGTCACTTCGTCCGGAGGCACGTCCGGGCCGCAATCCTCGAGGACGGCCTCCCCGGAGGCGAGCAACGCGGCGGCGGGTCCGAAGACGTCGCGGCCGTGGAAGGTCTCTCCGGCGGACGGGATACGCATCTCCGGATTCTCGATCGACACGATGCGATCGGCCCCGCCCACCATCGCCACGGCGGGGCTGAGCAGTCCGTTGTCGGGACCGACGAAGATCCCCACCTGGGTCCGGGCGGCGATGGCGCGACGGCCGGTGCCGACACCCGGGTCGACCACGGCCAGCACCACGCCCTCGGGCAGGTACTGAATCGCACGGGTGAGCGCCAAGGCGCCCGCCCGGACGTCGCCGGGGCGCACCGAATGGGTGACGTCGAGCACCGTGACATCGGGCGCCAGCCTGGCGACCACTCCGTGCACGACCCCCACGAACTCGTCGTCGCGACCGAAGTCGGAGAGGAAGTTGATGAAGCGGGTCATCCGCCGGCCAGCATACGGCTCGATGGCAGCCCTCCCGCCAACGGTACGATCCCGGCATGTCCTCACCGTCGCCTTCCGATCTGATCGCTCGGACGGCGACGGCGTCCTCCGTGTTCCTCATCGGCGGGATGGACACCGGCAAGTCCACCCTGGCGGTGGCCATCGCTCGGGAGGCGATCGGCCGGGGACGCACCGTCGCCCTGGTCGACGCCGACATCGGCAACTCCACCATCGGACCTCCCACCTGTGTCGGGCTCAAGTTCCTGCGGACCGAACAGGACATCACCGATCGGGCGACGGCGGATCGGCTGCACTTCGTCGGGGGGATCGCCCCCGACCGACTCGTGTTGCAGCACGTCATCGCCACCACCGCCCTGGCGCAGGCGGGCGCAGCGGGCGCGGACCTCGTCATCGTCGACACCACCGGGACGATCTCCGGAGTGATCGGGCAGACGCTGAAGTACCACAAGGTCGAGCTGATACGACCGGATCTCGTGCTGGCGCTGCAACGGGGGGGTGAACTGGAACCGGTGATCGGGATGCTCCGGCGATTCTTCGCGGTCGAGGTCGTGTCGTTACCGGCCGATCCCGACGTGCCGCCCAGTGGTCCGGACATCCGGGCGGCCACGCGGGCGCGAGCATTCGCCCACGCCTTCGACGAACCGCTGGATCGCTGGAGGGTGCGGGAGACCGTGTTCGCTCCCACTCTTCCCATGGGCCTCGATCTCAACCGACTCGACGGCATGCTGGTGGGCGTCCAGGACGGCTCGGGCGGGTGTCTTGGACTGGGACGCCTGGAGTATCGGGAAGACGTCCTGCGGGTCGTCACCAACGCCGGCGAGGGCATGCAGGGCCTTCGTCTCGGATCCCTGCGCCTCGATCTGGGCAGGTGGGAGACCACGTCGGTCAACCTGCGCGAGCTCATCTTCGGCATCTAGTCGGATCGGCCCCCCTTACTCCGACACAGAGCGCGGTCAAGTCCCCACTCTCCGTGGCCGATACATGAGACATGGGAGTACGGAGACTGTTGGCACTGACGGCGGGGATGCTCGTGTTCGCGAGCACCGCACTGGTGGCGTCGGCCTCTCCCTCCGAAGAGGCCGAGTTCGTCGGCTACATCAACCAGAGCCGGGCCGAGGCAGGACTCGCGGCCCTGACCGTGCACGGCGACCTGGTCGCCGGTGCCCGCAACCACACCGCAGCGATGATCGCCGCCGGGACCATCTTCCACAGCACCTCCGCCCAACTCTCGTCCGTCACCTCGGGATGGGTGGTGCTGGGCGAGAACGTCGGGAAAGGCCCGAATCCCGGCGCCCTCCACCGGGCCTTCATGCAGTCACCGTCGCACAAGGCCAACATCCTGGGGGACTACGACCGCGTGGGCGTCGGCGTGGCCCACGACGCGGAGGGCAAGCTCTTCGTCACGGTCCTGTTCATGAAGTCGGCGAACGCCCCGGCAGCGACGACGACCACGACGACAGCACCCGCCACGACCACGACCACGACACCTGCCACGACGACGACCACGGCTCCTGCCACGGCTGCACCCACGGCTGCACCGACCACGACCAACACGCCCGTCGCCGAGGGACCTCCCAGCCGGCCCTCGGCCCCCGCCATCGAGCGCGAATCGACACCCCGTACCCTGGGCTTCGAGGTGGCCACGGACCGCTGGGTCGAGGACACCTTCTGCATCGTCATCCGACCCGACGGAGCCATCTGCGCCGAGTGACGGCGCAGGGTGACGGCGCAGGGTGACGGCGCAGGGTGACGGCGGCGAGTCCGACACCCGGGCGGGACACACGATCGTTCCGCACTTCCCCGAACGGCTCATCGGAGCCCCGCCGGGCGTCGTCGGATGCGCAAGGTATGGCACCGCTTCCGACCGCACAAGGGGTCAGGCCCGATGCATCCTCACGAACGGCGGGAAGGTCCGCTCGATGAGGTCGTAGCACTCACCGAGCATCGCATCCAACGCATCCGGTGTGACGATCGCGTTGGCGAGGCGGCCGCGCACGACGACACCGCCCTCCTCGTCGAGAGCGAAGTGGCACCGCCAGGCGTCGCGGTTGCGCACCAGCAGCAACCGGTAGAGCGCTTCGGCCGAGCGTTCGGGAACGGGCCCGAGATATGCCTCCATGCGAACGGAGCGCTGACCGGCGTGCCACCAGACGGTGGTGGCATCCCGCACCGTCTGGGTCATCCTGACCGCCCACCGGTCCTCGACCTGCTCGGCGTAGACGACGGCGGAATCGGGATCGTCCACCCAGCGGTGGATCACGGAGGCGAGGATCTCACTCCTGTCCGACACGCCGGCGCACCCCGGAGTAGAGCTCCAGGAAACGGTCCACGGTCGCCTTCCACGAGAACCGTTGTGACCACTCCAGCGCTCCCGCCCGCAGCGCCTCCTCGCGGCTGCGGTCGGTGAGAATCGACAGGGCCGCCGCCGCGTGGTCGGCAGGTTCCCATCCGTCTACGAGGAGGCCGGACATGCCGTCGGCCACGACGTGGGCCAGTCCGCCGCTCCGGGCAGCCACCACCGGCAGCCCGCAACTCTGCGCCTCGGCTGCCACCAACCCGAACGACTCGGATCGGGACGGCAGCAGCAGGAGATCTGCCGCCCGGTAGTGATCCGCCAGGTCGTCGTGAGGAACCGGAGCCCGAAACTCGACTCCGCCGATCTCGTCGGCTCGCCGCTGCAATCGTTCCAGCTCCTCCAAGCCCTGCGGACCGCTCGGGCCTCCGACGATGACGAAGGAAGCCCCGGGAATGGTCTCACGAACCAGGGCGAAGGACTCCAGGGCGACATCCACACCCTTCAGCGGCTGGATGCGCCCGGCGTAGAGGAGTACCGGAGGTTCCCCGAAGCCGACCCGGCGTCGGGCGGCGGAGCGATCACCAGGACGGAACACGGAATGGTCGACCCCCGGTGGGGAGGTGCACAGCCGTCCAGGGTCTGCGCCGTAGTGCTCGAGGAGGTCACGTGCTTCGAACGGAGTGGAGGCCACCACGCACTCCGAGTTGTCGATGACCTCGGCCTCGGCGGCGATCCGGAGCAGGCTCTCGGGTGGTTCGTCGTCCCGCTTGTGGAGATCCTTCACCCGGCCGAGGGTGTGGAAGCTGTTGGCGAGCGGCACGTCCAGGCGGCGCTTGACGAGGAGACCGGCCCAACCGCTCAACCAGTAGTGAGTGTGGATGATGTCCGGTGTCGTGGCGTTCGCCAACACCCGCGCCACCACCCCGTCTGCGAACTCGGTGACGTAGATCGCCATCGGACGAATGGCCATCTGCTCCGGCGGCCCCGCTTCCACATGGAAGACGCGATAACCCGGCGCCACGTCGACCGTCGGCGGCTGGTCGGGATGGGTGCGCCTGGTGTAGACGTC
>DATHWB010000062.1:0-27323 GCA_035460965.1 Acidimicrobiia bacterium | reverse complement strand
ACCGTCCCCGAGGCAGGCGACGGCACCTCGGTGTCCACCTTGTCCGTCGAGATCTCCACCAGCACCTCGTCCTCGGACACCTGATCACCCACCTGCTTGGCCCACCGCAGGATCGTCCCCTCCGTCACCGTCTCCCCCAACTGGGGCATGCTCACCGTCGTCGACTCGGCAGGTTGGTCGGCGGCACCTGCTGACGACGCCTCAGCCGGCTCGGGAGCGGTCTCCGCCGCCGCGACGGGCGCGGGCTCAGGCTCGGTTTCGGGTTCGGTCTCCGGTTCCGGACCCGAATCCGCCTCGGGAGCCTGCTCGGGAGCGGGCTCCGTTTCCTGCACCTGCTCACCGCCTTCCGCTGCCGGCTCCGCGGCCTCTGCCGCCTCCTCTCCTTCGGCTCCGATGACGACGAGCGGGGTGCCGACCTCCACGGTCTCACCTTCCGGCACCAGGATCTCCAACACCGTCCCCGAGGCAGGCGACGGCACCTCGGTGTCCACCTTGTCCGTCGAGATCTCCACCAGCACCTCGTCCTCGGACACCTGATCACCCACCTGCTTGGCCCACCGCAGGATCGTCCCCTCCGTCACCGTCTCCCCCAGCTGGGGCATGCTCACCGTCGTCGACATCTTCTGACTCCTCTCAGTGCAAGCTCTTGCCGGCCGCCGACTGCAGCGTTTCGCCGACGGTTTCGGACAGAGTCGGGTGGGCGTGGACGAACGCAGCCGCCTCCGCGGGGAGAGCCTCCCAGCCGACCGAGTACATCAACTCGTGGATCAGCTCGCCGGCCGACGGTCCCACCACCGACGCACCGACGATCGGTCCGTCCTTCATTGCGATCGTCTTCACGAATCCCTGGTTCTCGCCGATGATGATCGCCCGCCCGATCCCGTTGAAGTTGTGCTTGGTGACCTCGACCTCGCCCTGCTCTTTCGCCTGCGCCTCGGTCAGCCCGACCTCGGCGACCTCCGGGTGGGTGTACGTCACTCGGGGGATGGCGCGGTAGTCCACCGGTGTCGTCTTGCCGGTGGCGATGTGGGTGACGGCGGCCATCCCCTCGGCGAAGCCCACATGGGCCAGTTGCGGCGTTCCCGCGACGATGTCGCCGACGGCGTACAACCCCTCCTGGGCGGTCTGCATCGTCGCTCGGTCCACCTCGACGAAACCGCGGTCCACCCGGGCAGTGGTGGTGTCGAGCCCGACGTCGTCGGTGTTCGGTCCGCGGCCGACGGCCACGAGAACCACATCGACCTCGACGGCCTCGTCGCCGTACGGAACCCGCACTCCGTGCTCCCCTATCTCGGCCGGACCGACCCCGACGCCGGTATGGAAGCTGACGCCCCGCCTGGAGAGTTGCCTGGTGAGTTGGCGGGCCACGTCCGGGTCGGTGCCGGGCAGGATCTGGTCCATCATCTCGAACACGTGCACCTCGGCATCGAAGTCGGTCAGCAGCGACGCGAACTCGCAGCCGATCACTCCGCCCCCGATGATCGCCACCCGATTGGGCCGGCGCGGCCAGTCGAGCGCGTGGTCGGATGTGACGATCCGGTTGCCGTCGATCTGGTACCCGGGGATCGTGCGGGCGTGGGACCCGCTGGCGAGGATGACGGCCCGTCCCTCCACCGTCTTCTGACCCTCGTCGGTGTCGACCTTCACCTTGCCGGAGCCGTCGAGACGGCCGTACCCGGTGATCACGTCGACCTTGCGCTTCTTGAGCAGGCCGCCGAGTCCCCCCACCAGGGTCTCGACGCTCTTGGTCTTGACGGCGAGCGCCGCGTCCCAGTCCATCTCGGGCGCGGATGCCATCACCCCGAAGTCCGAGGCGTGTTTCACCGTGGCATAGACGTGGGCGATGTGCAGCCACTGCTTTGCGGGAATGCAGCCACGGATCAGACACGTCCCACCGGGACGCTCCTTCTCGACGAGGGCGACATTCAGTCCGAAGTTGTGTGCATAGAGCGCGGCGGCGTAACCGCCGGGTCCGCCACCCACGACCACGATGTCGTACACCGATGGGCCTTTCCTAGAGAACTCCGAGCCGAGGCTAGTTCGACACGCGAGATCGGCCCCGGGCGGGCTCGAACCCGCGATTGCGTGCCTCGCTCAGAGTGTCGGGGCCGAAGGTCTGCAACTGGTTCGAGGCTTCCAGTGCGACCGCCCTCGCCTCCAGTTCCGAGAAGTCCGCTTCGTCGTCGCAGTCGTAGACGCGCATCGTGTCGCGGGCGCCCACGAAGCGATGGTCCGTGAAGCGACGGAGGCGTCCCATCACTCCGGGCTCTCGGCAGGCGCCACCCATCCGGTGGGTACCTCGGCTGAGCAGTTGGGACAGGTCGCCACTTCGATCTCTCCGACGATGAAGGTGAACCCGCACTCGGGACAGCTCAGCTTCGGTGACGGCGCCTCGGGGCGCGGAGGCGGCGCCACCGGGGGGGTTGCGAGTCCGCCACCGCCTGGCGGGGTCCCTGCCGCGCGCACCATGTTCACGGAACCGCATCGTGGACACGTGTACCGGCCGGGACCGGCAACCTCGAATTCGGTCCGACAAGATCCGCACCGAACGATCACGCCTGCTCATCTCCTTCGCAACTCGTCGACCTTGGTGGAGCAAGGGTAGACCGGTCCGCCTGTCAGGCAGACCCGTCAACCGAAGACTGAGCCGTACAGGGACTCGAGCGCCGCCACCCCGCGTTCGACGGTGTAGCGCGCTTCGTACACCTTCCGGTTGTGGCTCCCGACCTCGTCGACGTCCACCGAGCCCTCGTCGATGGCCCGCAGCCGCTGCGCCCACGCGTCGACGTCTCCCGGCGGGGCGAGCAGATCGCTCCCGGCGGCATCGAGCACCTGGGGTATCCCACCCAGGTCCGAGGCCAACACCGGCGTCCCGGCCACCATCGCCTCGATCGCCACCAATCCGAATGTCTCGTACCAGACCGATGGGAACAGCAGGGACCGCGTCCGGCGCATCTCCGCCGCGACTTCGTGGCGTGGGAGCCACCCGGTGAACTCCACCGAGGACTGCGCCGACCCCTCCAGACGGTCACGGAGCGGTCCGTCGCCCACGACCTTGAGTCGCAGATTGGAGGGGGACGCCGCCTCCCACGCCTGGAGCAGGGTCTCGACGCCCTTCTCCACGGTGAGTCGGCCGACGAAGAGCAACGTGTCTCCACCGGAAGGCGGGGTGGTGCGGACTCCGCCGTCCTCCACGAAGTGTGGTTTCACCGTGATGCGGTCTGCCGGCAGCCCGAACCCGACCAGCTGATCCCGTTCGAAATCGGTCATCGCCACGAACCGGTCGATCGAATCTGCCCAGAACGAGTTGGCCCGGCCCAGTGACACCGACACGGCCAGGGCCGCCGACTGAGGCATCGATCCTCGATAGCACCCGCGCACCACGCCGGGCAGCGGATGTCGCCCCACGCACAGGGTGCAGATCTCGCCCTCTCTGAAGAGCTGTCCGTTCAAACAGGCGTGCCGGTAGTTGTGCACGGTGGCGACGACCGGCACGCCTGCGTCACGCAGCACGGGAAAGATCGACGGTGACAGCTGGAACCAGGTGTTGTGCACGTGAGCGACATCGGGCGAAGCTGCGGAGAGAACCGTGGCGAGCCTCCGGGCGGAGAGCGGGTTCCACGGGGACAGAGCGAGGGATGTGACCCCCGCGAGACCCATCCGGTTCTCGGCGAGCATCGCGTGCACCGAGTGTCCGGCACCTTCGAGGGCGGATCGCTCCGACTCGACGACCACGTCCTCCCCGCCGGGTTCGGTGTAGCGGTTGTGGACCTGAAGGATCCTCATGATGTGCCGGTCATCCGATGGGATCCTGGCCCGGATCGTCCACCCTCTCACCGACCACTCCCACCGCTCGGAGGTAATCGGCCTCGAGGGCCAGCACCGCCCCCACGTCTCCCGGATCGTGGCGTGGGCCGCCGTGCTCGACCATGCGATCGATGATGTACCGGATGGACTCCGGCGTTCCTCCCGCCACCGCACCGGGACCGCCGTCCCGAAGGAGATAGCGCACCTCCCAGTCGATGATCCGTTCGATCCCGTCGGGTCCGAGGCGCTCCGCGATCTGGGGCTCGAGTTCACGGGCGACGTGAGCGACGACGTCGGGAACCACGTACGACGGAGCGAGATCGAACGAACGCTTCTTGCCTTCCTGCCAGATCAACAGTGCGAGCATTCCGAGGAGCAGCGCCACCAGGACGCCGACGAACACGACGAGCACGGGTCCGGACATCAGAGCCCGAGTCGCTCCGCCAGTTGCTCGCGGCGCTGCGCGGGCGTACCGAACATGACCTGGGAGCTCTTCGCCCGCTTGAAGTACAGGTGGGCGTCGTGCTCCCACGTGAACCCGATGCCACCGTGGATCTGGATGTTCGTGCCGGCGCATTCGAAGAAGGCATCCGAGCAGTAGGCCTTGGCCAATGGCACCACCGTGGCGGCCTCCTCCGAACCTTCTGCGACCGTCCACGCCGCGTAGTAGGCCGCCGCCCGGGCGCTCTCGACTCTGAGGAGCATGTCGGCACACATGTGCTTCACCGCCTGGAACGACCCGATGGGACGGCCGAACTGCTGACGGTCCTTGGCGTACTGCACCGCCATGTCCAGCACGGCTTGTGCTCCCCCCACCTGTTCCAATGCGAGCGAAACGGCCATCAACTCGTCGATTGCCGCCAGTGTGGCCGTACTCCCGTGGGGTAGTCGTGCGGACTCTGCGACCCGGACACCCTCGAAGGCGATCTCCGCTTGTTTGCGGGTCTCGTCCATCGTGGGCAAGAGGGTGCGGGACATGCCCGGGGCACCACCGTCGACCAGGAACAAGCCGACACCGTCCGGGGTTTGGGCGGCCACGATGATGAGGTCGGCCGTGTGCCCGTCGAGGACGAACCGCTTGGCGCCATCGATAATCCACCCTTCGCCTTGCGGAGTGGCCGAAGTGCCGAGATTCTCGCCGTCCCAACCGGCGTGCCGTTCGGCCACCGCCAGGGTGGCGACCAGGTCGCCGGAGGCGATCCCGGAGAGGATCGACTGCTTCTGCTCGTCGGAACCGGCGAGCAGCACCGCGTTGGCAGCTGCCATCACAGTGGACAGGAACGGACCGCAGAAGAGGCCGCGGCCCTGCTCCTCGACGAGAACCGCCAGTTCGAGCAGACCGAACCCCGCTCCCCCGTACTCCTCGGGTATCGCCATCGCCTGCCAGCCCAGTTCGGCGACCGCTGCCCAGTCCGCACCATCGAACCCGGCGGGGGTCGACATGAGGGTCCGTACTCGCTCGAGCGGCATGCGCTCCGTCATCCACTGACGGGCGTAGCGACGAAGTTCTTCCTGCTCCTCGGAAAAGGCGAAATTCACGAGACCGACATTAGATGTCCGGTCACCAGGCACCATCGGGAAGGTCCATGAGCGACCCGTCCTCGGCCGCCGCACGTGCGGCCCTCGCCCGGATCTTGGGCTCCACGTCTGCCAGGTAGAACGACACCGCCGCCCGCTTGCCGAGTGCGAAATCGTCGACGCGGTCACCCAACACCTCGACCTGACGCAGGAGCTGCCACCCGATGACGAGTTCCGCCATCGACTCGAGCAGTGCGTTCGCATGCAGCCCCACCCGGTAGACCCGCTCGGGCTCCCCTGCCATCGCCGCCATACCCTCGGCAACCATCGTGCCGACGTGCGACTGCACGTCGGCCAGCATCCGCCCGAGCGTCTCTCGCTCGGCGGAGATCCCGTCCCCGTCGTGGGTTCCCTTCACGAGGGCAGCGATGTCCTGGCTGAGGGCGCTGACGGTTCGACCCTGGTCGCGAGCGATCTTGCGGAAGAACAGGTCCATCGCCTGGATCCCGGTGGTCCCCTCGTAGACCGTGTCGATCTTGGCATCCCTGATGTACTGCTCGATCGGGTAGTCCTGGATGTACCCGGAACCCCCGAACACCTGCAGGCT
The DNA here is from genome assembly GCA_035460965.1 of Acidimicrobiia bacterium. GTDB lineage: Bacteria > Actinomycetota > Acidimicrobiia > Spongiisociales > ZC4RG35 > DATHWB01. The sequence continues at coordinate 21,391 of DATHWB010000062.1, read as the reverse complement.
CATGGCGAGGAGTTCATACGCCTTCTCCGACGAGTATCCCTTCACGAGCGGCAGGAGGAAGTCGGACCGGCGCTCCCATTCGTCGTTCTCGGGCTCGAGGACCGCCATTTCCTGACACCAGGCGGCATAGAGGGCCAGGGCCCGCAGTCCCTCGGCGTACGCCTTCTGGGTGATCAGCATTCGCCGCACGTCCGGGTGGGCGATGATCGGGACTCTCGGAGCGGTCTTGTCCGCGGCGCGAGCGAGATCCGTTCCCTGATGGCGCTCGCGGGCGTAGGCCAGCGCATTCAGGTAACCCGTCGAGAGTGTGGCGGCAGACTTCATTCCGATGGTCATGCGGGCGTTCTCGATGACCCTGAACATCTGCCGAATGCCGTCGTGGACCCCGCCGACGAGGAACCCGACCGCAGGTCGGTCGGCCCCGAAGGTGAGTTCGCACGTCGTCGAACCCTTGATCCCCATCTTCTTCTCGATGTTCGTGGCCACGACCCCGTTCCGCTCCCCGAGCGATCCGTCGTCGTTCACCAGGACCTTGGGCACCGCGAACATGGAGAGTCCCTTGGTCCCGGGCCGCGCCCCCTCCGGCCGCGCCAGCACCAGATGGACGATGTTGTCGGCGGCATCGTGCTCGGCGGCTGTGATGAATCGCTTGACCCCTTCGATGTGATAGGTGTCGCCCTCGACGTGGATGGCCTTGGTCACGGCAGCGCCGACATCCGATCCGGCATCCGGCTCGGTGAGGACCATCGAACCTCCCCAGCCGTTCTCCACCATCAACCTGGCGAGTTCCTTCTGCTCCTCCGTTCCTTCGTGGAACAAGACCCGCGCGAAGAGGGCGCTGCCTCCGTAGAACATGGCGGTGGGGTTCGCTCCGAGCAGCAGCTCCTGTGCAGCCCACAACAGGGTGGGCGGGACAGGAGTGCCACCCAGCTCGACGGGGAGCCCGAAGCGGTCCCATCCGCCGTCCCGGAAGGCGGCGAGCGATGCCTTCACGGACTCCGGAAGGACGACGGTGCCGTCCACGAGCTCCAGTGGGGTGCGATCGGCGTCGACGAACGAAGCGGCCCACTCGTTGGTGGCGAGGCGTTCGACCTCGGCGAGCACCGACGAGGCCGTGTCGACGTCGAAGTCGAATAGGTCCAGGTGCTCTCCCACCCCCAGCACCTCGAAGAGGATGAACTCGATGTCCTCGAGATTCGACCGGTAGTGGCTCATGACGGTCCTTTCGATGGTGGGCCGGACCACACGGGAACGAGCCCGAACTTCTTGAGTCATCATTCTAATTTGATTTGGAACTCAAGAACAGTCGGATGAAGAAGAACCGCTCTTCGCAGTACTGTCGGCGGATGCGAAACCGAGCAGGTGAGGAGACGGCCGTCAGGATCGCTGACGCCGCCAGGCAGATCCTCGCCGAATCCGGACTCGAGGCGGCGACGGTCAAAGCGATCTGCGATCGGGCGCGAGTCCGTCCCGGCAGCTTCTACAACCTCTTCGACTCGAAGGAGACGGTGATCCTCGAGGTCATCCGACAGGCGATCGTGGCCGTCGATCCCGACCCGCAGCGCACCGGCAGCGACCACGTCACGGATCTGGTCGAGGCCTTCGTCCGCTTCGTCGAGGACCAGCCGGAGCTGGCCCGTGTGTATGTCACGGTCGGGGTGTCGGGTGGGATCACGGATCCCGGCATCCGCGCCCGCATGCTCAGGCATCACTCCGAGCGGGTGGAACGGTTCACGAGCGCTCTGCTCAGGGACAGACCGGAGATGGCCACCCATGAAGCTCGACGCACGATCGAGGCGCTCCTCGCCGCCCTCAATGGCTACACCCTGCAACGGATGCTCGACCCTGAGTTCGACTTCGCGGGGCACGCCCGCGCCCTGATGGAGCTGGAGCCGCGATGACGTGGGACTACGAGGACGAGCGGGTCCGGATCCGCAAGATGAACGTGGGCGAGTACGACAACTGCACATACGTGGTTGCGTGCACCTCGACCGGCCGCGCGGTCGTCATCGACGCCGCAGCAGAGGCAGGGACGATCCTGTCGGCGTGCAACGGACTCGACGTCGAGGCCATCCTCACGACCCACGGGCACTGGGATCACATGCAGGTACTGGACGAGGTGAAGGACGCACTCGGCGTCCCCTGGTACCTCCACCTCGCCGACGTCGACATCGCCGGGCGGACTCCCGACGAACCGATCGAGCACGGCCAGGAGTTCGTCATCGGCGACGTAGCCCTCCACACGCTCCACACCCCAGGGCACACGCCGGGATCCGTGTCGTTCGTGCTGGAGCCCGTCGTCTTCTCGGGCGACACGTTGTTCCCGGGAGGACCGGGAGCAACCCGCTGGGACTACTCCAGCTTCGGGCAGATCATGGACTCGGTGGAACAACACCTGTTCACGCTGCCCGAGCCCACCCTGGTCTATCCCGGCCACGGGGCGGCCACCACCGTGGGGGCCGAGAAACCGCATGCGGCCGAGTGGAGGAAACGGGGCTGGTGACGATCGAGATCTGCGTACAGACCATGCGCGGGTACCAGGACACCCTCACCATCGCTCGGTGGTGCGAGGTCGAGGGTGTCCCGGTCCTGGCCGTCGCCGACCATTACCTCTCCGGACCCGACCTCGGAAGTGAAGGGTTCGACCAGCTCGTCCTCCTCGGTGGGATCGCACGGGAGACCACCACGCTGGAGCTGTGCACCCTCGTCAGCCCGCTGACGTTCCGACACCCTGCGGTCCACCTGAAGGCGGCCGTGACACTGGATCAGATGTCGTCCGGCCGGTTCTCACTCGGCATAGGAACGGGGTGGATGGAGCTGGAACATGAGGCATTCGGGTTCGAGCTCCCCCCGATGGACGAGCGATTCGACCGCCTGGAGGAATCACTGTCATACGTGCGGGCTGGAATCGACGGGACAGGAACAGGGTTCGACGGAACCCACTACCGACTGTCGCCGTTCGATCCGCAGCCGCGACCGACACGACTCCGGCTCATCGTGGGTGGCGGCGGGCCTCGCCGCACACCGGAACTCGCCGCCCGATTCGCCGACGAGTTCAACGTGTTTCCCAGCCGCACCTCCCCCGCGTCCGAGCGCATCCAGACCTTCCGGGAGGCGGCGCTCGGCGCCGGCCGCGATCCGGACTCGGTTCTCCTCTCGACGGCCTTCCCCGGTGCGATCGCCCTCGACGCCGAGGGCGCCACGTCGCTGTTACGGCAGCGAGCGGAACGGACCAAGACCACCCCCGAGGAGGTGGCGTCGATGTTGGACCGGATGAAGATCCCACACGGTACCCCGGACCGCGCAGCCCCCGGCATCGCCTCCCTGGCGGAGGCGGGGATCAGTCGGATCTACCTGCAGCTGTCAGCGTCACCGCCGGGCGAGATCGGCCGGGCGGTGGCGGCCGCCAGGCGCGCCGTCGACCTCGCCACCTGACCGTGCTCGGGTCTCTGCGAGACCGCGAGATGTCCGGCCGGGAAATGCTTTCGCTCGCGTGGGGAATCGCTATGGTGTGACCACGCAGAGTGACTTGGGAGGTCACGCTGCGAGGAAAGTCGGGCAAGGGGTTTCGGTCGCTTAGGGCGCGGGTATACCGTCGGAGACATCTCCGACGGATCCCCCGGCCAGGTGGCCATCAGGGGCAGTCACAGGGAGTGGGCACATGGGAGCATCTCGACCAGCCGCGCGTGCGCCGCAGGCGTACCCGAGCGGCGGATTGAGCACGGGTTCGGTCGACCTGACGCGTTCGGATCCCCACATCCTGCCGTCGAACCCCCACCTGCACCTGGCCCCTCTCCCGTCGGTCTACGAGCGACGGGTCAAACCGGTTCTCGACCGAGTGCTCGCCATCCTCACCCTCGTCCTGGTCAGTCCTCTGCTCATCGGTGCAACGGTCGCCATCCTCGCCACGATGGGGAGGCCCGTCCTGCTCCGCCAGCACCGAGTCGGACGATTCGGCCGCGTGTTCGCCATGTACAAGTTCCGAACGATGATCCATGACCGGAGGGAGGGCACCCGTCCCTTCTCCGGGGTCGACCGTCGAACCACGCACAAGCACCCGGAAGACCCGAGAATCACGCCCGTGGGCAGGGTGCTCCGCAAGTGGAGCATCGACGAGCTGCCCCAGCTCTTCAACGTGATTCTCGGCAACATGTCCCTCGTGGGTCCACGCCCGGAGCTGGTCGACATCGTCGCCCGCTACGAGGACTGGCAGCACGAGCGCCATCGCGTGAAGCCGGGTATCACCTGCATCTGGCAGGTCTCGGACCGTGGCGACATACCGCTGCACGCCGCCACCGAGGTGGACCTCGAATACGTCGATTCGATCTCGTTCCTCACCGACCTCCGGCTGCTGGCCATGACGCCCTTCGCGGTGCTCGGACTCCGTCGCGGCAGCTGAGCCGTGCTGCCGCCCGACCGCGGCTCCGGGCAACGATGACGACGCACCCACTCACATCCGCACACGGGTTCGAGTTCAGCGGCGACATCACACACTTCGGGCTGCGCGAGAACGCCGCCAGAACCACCGTGCGCGTCCGGAACGGCACGGTCGCGCCGGTCGCCTCGAAGATGGCGATCGGCCACTGGCCGGCGATCCCGGGCAAGCGTGCCGAGGTGACGATCGTGGCGGTCGACGGTTCACATGTCGTGACGGTCGGCAACATGGCCCGATTCCGCGTAGACACCGAGGCCTCGACGATCGTGTCCCAGTACGCGGAGCAACTCCCGCCGATGCTGGCGACCACGACACTCATGAGCAGCCCGGCCGCCATCTGCATCGTGCAGAGCGGACGACTCGCTCTCCATGCGGGAGCCGTCGAGCTCGGGGGACGAAGTGTCCTCCTCGCTGCCCCGGGCACCGGCGGGAAGACGACCCTGGCAGCCGCCTTCCACACTGCCGGATACCGGGCGCTCAGTGACGACCTCGTCGGCGTGGACCCTGTCGGAGTCGTGGACCCGGCGCCCGCCCTCCTCCGTCTCCGCCCTGATGCGGCAGAGCACCTGGCGGGCAACCTTCCGGACGCCGAACTCCGTCTGGAGGACGCCGGGAAGCGGTTCTTCGAGATCGCCGCGAATCGTCGCGGGGACGGAACTGCCGTTCCTGCCGCTGCGATTCTCTTCCTCAGCTGGACGACCGACGACGCGGTCACGATTCACGAGGTGCCCGCCCGCGACGCCATCTCGGCCCTCTGGCGGCAATCGTTCTACCTGACCACTCACCCTGGCCCCGGCGAGACGTTCGAACGGCTGGCGACGCTGGCGGACCGTGTGCCTGCCTTCGAGATGCGACGGCCACGAGATTTCGGCAGACTGGACGAATGCGTCGCTCGAGTGGAAGTCCTACTAGCGGGCCTGTGACCTCCATACCCCCGCTGGACAAGGCACGATTGGCGCTGCAAATCCTGACTCTGGCGGTTCAGGTGCACATCGCCACTCGCAGGCATCCGCTCCCGGCCGTCGTCACTGCACTCGCTGCCAAACCGCCGATGCGCCGATTCGGTCTCGGTCCGGTGCGACTCGGAGGAGTCGTGAGGCGAACGTTGACGATCGCCGGTCGGCCCCCACGCTGTCTCATCGCCGCTCTCGTCGCTTTCCGACTCAGCCGCGACGAGGGCCATCCGGTCGAACTGGTGATCGGACTACCGAAGAATCCGACCGACAAGGACGCTCACGCGTGGCTCGAGATAGACGGTCGGGACGTCGGTCCACCCCCGGGGCGGCTCGAACACGTCGAGTTGGCGCGCTACCGCTAGTGGTCCGTCGCCGAACTAATGAGGCGGTCTCTCCGGCCCATGACGCCCCTGGCGGCGTCCTCCTCCTCGCCGAACGGGCCAAGTGCGACTGCGTCGGAAGTCCTTGCCAGTCGACGCCATGTGCTCGGAGACACCGCGCACCTATTTCGGCGACACACCACTAGTCGCCGACCACGAGCAACCCACGGTCGAGGAGGGCGCTCACGAAGGACTCGACTTCGGCGTGCATGCGATCCGGGGGATCCTCGAATCGAGAGGCCATGTCGGCCACCAGGTCCTCGAGGGTGATCCCGTCGCCGATCATCTCCCAGATGACGCACCCCACCTGGTTGAGCCCGTGGTATGCACCGTCGTCCACTCGCAGCAGCACACCGCCACCCTCCGACTCCAACTCGCGGAACACCACGTTCTCCGACTTCATCACCTTCATGCGCACCTCCAGGTCAGTACAGGCCGAGAGTCCCGTTACGCCGTTCCCGCCGGAGAGCCAGCCAGAACGCCACCGAACCCGCCATGAGCGAGACCACCGAGAACGGGATCAGGTAGAGGATCGCGGCCCGCAGCTCGGCGGCCGCAGCGTTGCCGAGTAGTGCCGACCGCACCGCGTTCATCGCGACGGAGAGCGGATTGAGCTCGGCGATGGGCCGAACCCAGGTCGGAAACACGTCAACCGGGAAGTAGCCCTCGGAGAACACGGTCATCCCGGTGATGAACAATCCGACGATCCCGGCCCCCTGCCGGAAGGTCAACGTGACCGCCGCGCTGATCTCTCCCAGGCCCCACACGAACGGGATGAACACGACCATCACGACGATGGCGGCGGGCAACCGATCGAAGGCGAGACTCACGTCCAGCGTGGCGGCCACGACCATCAGGAAGATGACGGTCCGCACGGGCACGTAGACGAGGTCGTAGGCCACCGAACCCAGCTGGAAGGTGGCCGGAGACGTCGGTGTGGCGAGCACCACTTCCAAGGTGCCGATCAGTTGCTCGCCTCTGATCGCAGTGACCATGCGCGTCAGCGCGACCTGCATGAAGGCCATCATCGCGATGCCGATCGCCACGAACTCCACGTAGCCCACCTGGCGACCGCCGTAGCTGGGCAACACCGCCGGATCCACCATCCTGCCGATCAGAGAGAAGATGAAGATCTGGATCACCATGTTCGCCCAGTCGGAGAAGAACCCCAGGCGGTAGGTCCACATCGTCAGGAGGTCGCGGCGCATGAAGGCGAAGATCTTCCGGAATTCCTCCACCAGGGGGGACGTCCTCGATGGCACGGTCTGCTCGGAGCCGGTCACACGAGCTCCTCTTCGTCCGAGGTGAAGCGCATGAAGGCTTCTTCGATCGGCGATCGCTCTTCCGTGCACGAAACGACGTCCAGCCCGGCAGCGGCGAGGCGCACCAGGACAGGCCCGAGTATCTCTCCGGGTGCGAGGGTGAGGAGGAACAAACGGGCGTCTGTGCCCATCGACTCGAGATCCGCGGTGGACCCGAGGGTTTCGAGCGCGACGACGCCGGGGGACTCCACCGAGCCGTTGCCCGCGATCTCGACGATGTACCGTCTGACCCTGGCACGAGCGACCAGCTCCGGCACGGTGCCGGTGAAGAGAAACCGGCCACCGTGCAGGAAGCTCACGCGGTCGGCGAAGCCACGGATCTCGTCGATCCGCTGAGTGGTCCACATGATGGTGGTGCCTGCGTCGGCGATGGATCTGAACAGACCCCTGACCGAGCGGGCGCCTTCGGGATCGAGCCCGGCCGTCGACTCGTCGGCGAGGATCAAGACCGGGCTCGTGAGCATCGCCCTGGCGACGGCCAGGCGTCTCTGCATGCCGGTCGAGTAGTGCCCGACCCGTCGGTTGCGCGCATCAGCCAGACCGACCAGCCCGATGAGCTCGTCGGCGCGATGTGCCGCGTCGCGCTTGGTCAGGCCCTCGAGTCGTCCGAAGAACAGAAGGTTCTCGAAGCCCGACAGGCGCATGTAGAAGCTGTTCGCCGCAGCCGGTACGAGACCGATCTCACGTCGCAGCTCTCGGTCTGTCCCGGGACGCTTCGAGACGCCGTCGACGATCACCGTCCCCGAACTGGGATCGGAGAGGCCGGCCACGAGCCTGAGCAACGTGGTCTTGCCCGCCCCGTTCGGCCCGAGGATGGCGTGGATCTCTCCCGATGGCACGGTGAGATCGAGGCCCCTGAGGACTTCGTTGTCCTTGAATCGGCGGTGGACCCCCTCCAGGACGAGAACGGGTCTGGGGTCCTGGCTCACCATTGGTCGAGGAACGCATGAACGGCAGCCAGATCCTTCATCCACATGAACTCCAAGAGGTCGATCGAGCGACCTTCGATCCGCTCGTTCAGGAGCTCGTAATCGATCCACGGCAGCCGGTGCCTGGGCTGGCCGAGCCAGCGTTGCAGGGCGTCGTAGTCGATACGTGCCAGCAGGCTCTCGTCGAACACCGTCTTGTCACGGCGATCGAGGATCACATCCGGCACGCGACCCCGAGCACAGTATCGCAAGAGGGCCTTACGGGAGAGATCGCAGTGCTTCACCTCGGCGCGAAGGGCCAGCGTCGACTCCCACAGATCGATGTCGGCGAACGGCCTGCGGACGTCGACCCGGCACAGCGCCGTCACCGTGTCATGCGCCTCCAATAACACTCCCGACCCGGCCAGAAACGACAGCTGTTCGGCCTGCCATCGCGTACGTGCGTCGGAGGTGGAAGCATCCTCCACGGGGGCGTCCATCATCCATTGCGGTCTCCGCCGGGCGCGGGAGGCGGCCGTCAAGCTCCTCGAACGTCTCCACAACCACGTCGGAACCGATGACTTGAGGACACGCTTGGCGATCCGCCCATACGGGACCTGGCGGGCTCGCTCCCGCCTCATCGCCACCGCCAGCTCTCCCAGCCGCCCGGTCAGCAACAAGTGTCCGAGCGTGTGGGTCGACATCTCGGTGAGGTACTCGGCGAGTTCCCCGGTCAGGACGACTTCGTATCCGAGTCCGCGTGCCCACCCGTAGAACTCGGTGGACTCGGACACGGAGACGACGGGGTAGGGGCCGTCGAAGAGATCGACCCACGTCCCGATGTCGTCGGTCGGGAGCGCGGTGGGAACCATCATGTGGGCAGGCATTCCCAATGCCTCCGCCACGACTTCGATGTACGGCCGTTCATCGACACTCGGTTGGTCGGGGTAGACGTTCGACACCGATGCCAGCGGGGACGCATACGTGGCCGCGTGGGCCGGTGCGGCGAACGAGGCAACGAGCGGGGAGTCCACCCCTCCGCTGAGCGAGATGGCGTCCGGGCCCCGCATCATCCGGCGAACCGCTCGATCCATCCCGACGGCGAACTCCTCCCGGTATTCCTCGACGCTCATCGAAGACGTCTCCAGTAAGGATTCGGGGTACCAGTACCGCTGCGTCGAGACCCCGTCTCGCCCTGCGCGCACGAACGTCATCCGCGGAACTCGATCGACCCCGGCCAGCGCAGAAGGTGTGGCGTCCGATGTGGCGCCGAGGAACACCGACGTCACCGCGTCCATGTCGGGTTCGCGTCGGAGCCTTGCACCCGCCACGACCTGCTTCGCCTCGGTGGCCACCCAGGCGCCTTCCGCTCGCGAGCGCTGGAAGAGCGGGGCGAATCCCAGGTGGTCACGGAAGAACACCATCTCGTCCGGCGACACCACCACGATGGCATAGGAACCTCGCAGGCGCCTCGCCACCGACGCCACGTCGCCACGGCTCATCTCGTGGAGGAGGACCATGGCCACGGCGTCGCCGTCCGACGCAGGATCCAGAGCCACGTCGACGATGTCGTCGATCACGCCCGCGAACGCGAGGACTCTCTCCCCCAGGCGACCGACTCCACGGACGCCGTCGTCACCGGAGACGCCGACGGCACCGCGGACGCTCTCCACGACGCGGACCTCGGACCCCCGGTGCGGGGCGGCGCGCAGCATCCTCTCCGCGGTCGCTCGAGGAGAAGCAGGCTCTCGATTCCACACCCCCGCGACCGCCAGGCCGCCGCGACCCACTCCCACTCATCCTCCACTCTCATCGCACGCCGACGGCACGACCTCGCACATGAGAGAGGGGACCGATGATCGGTCCCCTCTCTCAATCTCGATTACCGGGACGTTCTACTTGGGATTCAGGTACCCGTTGCAGTAGCTGGAGTCGGCATCCGATCCGCCGGACCACTCACAGAAGTTGTCCAAGTGCTGCGGATCGCCACCTCCCTTGAGGTTGCCACTGCCACCCGCGTAGAACGTGTGACTGGCGATGGATCCGAAATCCATCACCGACGGTGCTTCGTACTTCATATGCCTCCCCTGCCCCTGGACCACCCTGTGTGGCCACGACTGTCAGTGTATAGGTCCAGCACACTAAGTGCAAGGATCGTCGGCGCCCTACGATCCCGCCGTGGCACGACCCGAACCAGCACTGATCGCGCTCGCCGCCGGCCGCATACCGCCGGACTTCGACCTCACTCCGGGGCTGGTGGACTCGGCGATCGAGCACCGTATGGAGGGCCTGCTCTACTCATGGGCGGCGGAAGCGGGCAAGCTCGGCGACGAGGGCGGCATCGCGCTCTCCGTGGTCGAGACTCGCAACTGGGCGCGCAACCGCATGCTGGCGTCACAGGCGGTGAAGCTGGAGGCGAACGCGGCCGAACACGGGGTCGAGATCTGCTTCTTCAAGGGGGTGACGCTCGAAGCTCAGGTCTACGGACGAACCGGGGAACGCCCCTCCACAGACCTCGATGTCATGGTCAGGAACGGCACCGTCGGCGACGTCGCAGGCTGGGTGGCGAGCCTGCAGCCCCGCCACATGTGGATCCCCCGACTCGAGGAACTCATCGAGGGTCGGCACATTCAGGCGATCGACCTCGTCGTGAACGGCGTCCAGGTGGACCTCCACTTCGATCCGCTCAAGCTCGAGATCGTGCGTGCACGGTCGAGGGAGGATCTCCTCGTCCGAACCGTGGCTTGTGAGATCGACACAGGCACGGTCACCGCACTCGATGCCGAGGCCAACCTCGTGCTCGCTCTCCTCCATCTGAACAAGGACCGCTTCCGACGATTGATCGGCTACTCGGACGTGAGGCGGCTTGTCGGACAGGTCGACGATTGGGATTGGTTGGTCCGGTACGTCGAGGCCGAGGGACTGACCACACCGGTCCTCTCCACGCTCGGCGTCGTCGCTCGCACCCTCGACTTCCCGCATCCAACCGCCCTCGACATTCCTCCTCCCCGGCGCATGTGGGAGCTCGCATGGCCGGAGCGCTCGCGCCTGCTCGGCCGTCCCGGCCTCGTCCGCTACCGCTATCGCCAGATGCTGCTGCCGATGTTCTCGTCCGGACGTTGGGCGGAAGGGATCGCCGGGGCACTTCGCCGCCTGTTCCCGCCGCCCCCCATGCTCCGAGCCTTCTATCCGACGCAGCGCGGACCGTACCTCCAGGTTCTCCTGTTCGGCCGGGTGATCCGCCGTGTGCAGCGCGCGCGGCAGCGGAACGCAGTGAGGGACGAGGACCACGCCGACTGAGGACGCCTCGCGCCAGCTACGCCATGATCCTTCGGTAGGATCGCCCTCCCGCCCGCCAGTTCACAGGGGTTCCACGTGGTCACAATCTCGATCGTCACACCGACGCGCAATGCCGCCGAATACCTGGTGGAGACGATCGAGTCGGTTCGGTCGCAGTCGACGGACGAGATCCCGATCGAGCACATCTTCGTCGACAGCGGGAGCACCGACGGCACCCTCGACATCCTCGAAGCACACGGATGCCAAGTGATCCACGTCCCTCCGGTGAACGTCAACTACTCGACCAACGTCGGGATGCGCGCGGCCACCGGGGGCGCCATCGGCTTTCTGGGCGGGGATGACCTGCTCATGCCCGGAGCGCCGAGCATCGTGGCGTCTTGGATCGCCAATCGGACTCGTCCCTGGATGGTCGGAGCCATCCACTGGACCGACCCGGACAGCAGGTCCATCGGGATACTCCGGCCCCCGCCTACCTGGATGAGTCCGGAGATGTACGCATCGTTGGGATGGAGTTGCGTGCCCGCCCAGACGGTGTGGTTCACGCCCGAGTTCTTCGCCGAACTGGGAGGGTTCTCCGAGGAGTTCGAGCACATCGGCGATTACGACTGCTTCGCCCGGGCACTGACGCTGAGCCCCTTCGACCGGTTCACGCAGACCCTCGCCACGTTCCGGCGGCATGGCAAGAACATGAGCATGACGGCGGGCGACGCCCGACTGGGCGAACTCGCCCGAATCCAGGCCGAGTTCGCACCGTCCTCGCGCACGAAGCGAGAGGCGCAGAGGTTGCTCATGAAGATCCGGGTGAACGCGGGCAATCCCGCCTGGATGCTCCACAAGAAGATCCCGTTCCTACCGCGACGCCCGGTTCCGTGAGCTCCCGGATCCCCAGCCACACGTTTCCTCGGCACCGTCCGCAGTTGTACGCCCCCACGGGGCGGGCCATACGCCGGGCACACCGCTACTACTCCTTCGGCAGGCCGCTCGGTCCCGTCGCACGTGCCGGCCTGTCGATCGTCCTCGCCACACCCGGCGCGCGCAGGCTGGTCTCGGGGCGCCACGATCTCGAGGTCCCATTCGATCGCGACATCTTCGAACAGATCCTCTCGGCGGTCGGAGGCCTGGTCGAGCAGCGGAGCTGGGCCGTGTTCCAGTCCTCATGGCACACACGACGTCTCATCGTGTTCTCCTTCGACAGGAGATCCCGATGCACCGGGGTCACCCACGTGGCTGCGTCCGGTGAGTCGGCGTATCACCCCGCGCTGACGGGCGAGTTCGTGACGGTGCCGCCTCGACTGGGTGTGCAACAGGTCGCCGAGTGGGAACTCCTCACCGTGGGTGCCATCCCACCCTGGCACCAGCCTCACCCGTGGGATGAACGACGGATCCAACTGGTGCTGGAGGACGTCAGGTCGATCGTCGACGCCGAGATTCCCCGTCCCGTCGGTGCTTCCGAGGACCTCGAGCCGGCACACGGAGACCTCACACCGTGGAACCTGCGCGTCGATGCGGACGGCCGGCCATGGCTGTTCGACTGGGAATGGGCAGGGTGGGCGCCGCCGCATGCGGACCTCCTGCGCTTCGCACTCGTCCACGGGTCGCTCGTCAACACGAATCCCGAAGAACTGGCAGCCTGGATCGCGGCGCGAGTGCCGATCGACGAGATCGGAGCGGCGGCGAGGGACTGGCTCGGGCATCGGATCTACCGGGGACTCGACCACCGCATCGCCGGAGAGCACGATGATTCCCTCGTCGCCGAGTGGCAGCAGGGCCAGGTGGACGCCGCCGCCCTCGAGATCCTCGCCGAAGGAAGACCGACCTGAGTTTCAGTCGTTCGTCACGAACAAATGATCCTGCTCCCGGCGCAACCGGTCGACGAGCCGACCTTCCGGAAGAGCAACGTCGCCCCGCGTGATCGCGGCATCCTTGGGAACGTCCCGGACGAGGGTGCACCCCTCCGAGATCCCCATCGGGAGGAGGTCATCGTCCCTCGCCACTCCGCCTGCCTCGCACTGACCATACGTGAGGTACCCGCCGACACCGTCGAGTTGCTCGCCCGCCCTGAGGTCACGCTTGGCGACAGTGATCACCTCGACCGTCGCATGGCGGGGGGCGGTGACCGCGTCACCGAAAAGCACCGCACGTGCCACCGAGGAAGGCGCCTCCATGTGTGCCAGGTGGTACGGAACGTAGAAGCTGTAGAGCGGCCCCGGTCCCATCTTGAAGAAGTCCATGTACTGGCGTTGACGCTCATCCGACTGGGCGGCGAACACGAACACGCCCGGTGCCGGACGCGGCCCGAGCGCATAATCCACGATGCCGCCGAGACTCCTCAGTTCCTCCACGTCGTACCGGTCCACCATGTCGTCGATGTGACCGTCGTGGGCGTAGCCCAGCATGCCCCGGCACGCCACGCCGAACCCGGTCGAGAGCGCCACGACGGCCTGCTCGAACGAGATCTTGGTGCCGTCGGCGAAGCTGGTCGCCATCCGGGGATCGAGACCGTATCGGGCGGCGAACTCGACCTGGGTCTCGGGCGTCCGGTAATGATCCTGCAGGCCCTTGATGTTCCCGGCCACGAGCGGTTCGAAGCCGGCACCCCGCACGAAACGCACGAGATTCATCTGAGTTCCGGGCTGATCTCCGTCGAGAGAACTCACGACCAGCCCGCCACCCGCTGCCCTGGCCGCCAGCACGGGCCCGACCGTCGCCTCCAACTCGGCGTTGATGAAAACGTGCTTGCCCCCTTCGATCGCGGCCACCGCCACTGCAGAACCGAACTCGGTCGTGCCGGTCGCCTCTATCACGGCATCCACCCTGTCTGATGCGGCCAGCAACGACGGATCGTCCGTGATGACCGGAGCCCCGCGATCGATGGCTCGGTCGAGCGCCGCCACAGACTCCGCGAACACCGGCTCGTCGGCGCCGGCAGCCGTGTACGCGGTGGCTGCCCGGTCCGGTGTGCGATTGGAGATCGCCACCAGCCGTTGACCTGGTGCGGCCGTGAGGAACTGGCGGGCGACGCCGGCCCCGAGTGCCCCGGCACCCACCAGGCCGACGCGAATCGGGCGGCCCTCCGCTTCGCGCTCCTCCAGCGCCCGGTCCACGATGATCACTTCGCATCCTCCATGTCGATGGCATTCAGGTCGATGTCGGGCCACGAACGGTCCTTCTCCGAGATCGTGGTGACCGGTATCGGCCACTCGATCCCGAGAGCAGGATCGTCGTAGCGGACGCCTCTCTCCAGCTCGGGGCTGTAGTCGGCGGTCACCAGATAGAACGTCTCGGTGTCATCGGCGAGCGTGAGCGCCCCGGCTGCACACAAGCCCGGTATCAGGAGGGCCAGTCGGTTCTCAGCAGTCAGCTCCACTCCGATGTGCTGGAACCGGGTAGGGGATCCGGGACGGAGATCGACCAGGACCGAGTAGACAGCCCCCCTCGTGCACCGGATCAGCTTGTCCTCGGCCGCGGGAGGAAGTTGATAGTGGAGGCCGCGCAGGGTGCCGCGCGTCCGCGTGTGGGTGGTGTTGGCGTTGCGGACGCCGAACTCCAGGCCGTGGGCCGCGAACTCGGTGACGCTGAAGGCTCGGGCGAAGAATCCCCGGTCGTCCGCCCGCGGCTCCAGTTCGACGATGAACGCCCCTGCGATCTCGGTCGGAAGGAATCTCATGACCGTCCCGGCACCGCTTGAATCCCCGGTATGGCCATCGTGGGACTGGTGCCGGCGGCCGGCCGAGGCAGCCGGCTCGGCCTGAAAGCAGGCTCGAAGGAAGCGCAGTCGGTCCGCGGTCGACCGGTGATCGAGTACCTCCTCGATCGGCTGGAGGCAGGAGGCGCGGATCGCGTCATCGTGGTCGTCCGCCCCGACAAGAACGACGTGACAGAGGTCGCCAGGCGGCGGGGAGTCGACGTGATCGTCGATGCCCCACCCACAACCGCCGCGTCCTTCGAGCGCGCCGCCCGGGACCTCGACGACGACGACATCGTGCTGTTCGGATTCCCGGACACGATCTGGACACCGGAAGACGGCTTCGTACCGCTGCGCATCCTCGTCGAGGGTGGCGAAGAGCTGGCTCTCGGCATCTTCGTCAGCCCGGACGTCCACAGGAGCGACGTGGTGGTCGTTCGCGACGGCAGAGTCGTGCGGATAGAGGTGAAGCCCGACGTGCCGGCGAGCGAGCACGTGTGGGCATGTGGTGCGGCGAGAGTGTCGACGTTTCGCCCGTTGGCGAGAAGCGGTGAGCTGGGAATCGCGATGGGCCGGCGAGCTTCGGTCCAGCCGATCGCGGCCGCGATGCTCGGACGGGTGATCGACGTCGGCACGCCGGACTCCTTCGAGGCGGCCGAACACGACCCTGTCTTCGGCTGACGACCCATCACAGGTGGAGGAAAGGAAGAACGAGCTGGGAGCCGTGCACCTCGTGGCGCACCGGGACCTCGACCAGGTCGCCGAGAGCCGCCCGCACTACCGCCCGCCGTTCGTGCGGCACGAGGAACATGAGGAAACCCCCTCCGCCCGCACCGGCCACCTTGCCACCCCACGCGCCTGCCTCCATCGCCCGGGCGTGCCAGGTGTCGATGTCGCTGGTCGAGATCCTGCTCGCCAGGCTCCGCTTCAACAGCCACGACTCGTGGATGATCCCGCCGACGGCCGCCAGTTCCGGAGACGGGCCGGCGAGCTCCCCACGCACCCGCTCCGCGTGGACTTTCATCTCTTTCAGCTCTGCGCGTCGGTCGGCCGTGTTGTCCCGCTGCTCGCGTAGGACCGTTCCGGCGTCCCGCGGAACCCCCGTCCAGAACAGCATCATGTGATCGAAGAGCTCGTCGACGATCCGGGATCCCGTCCGAACCGGCTCGACTCGCACCGAGCCGCCCGCCCGAAACTCGAAGTAGTTGAGACCACCGAAGGCTGCGGCGTATTGGTCCTGTCTACCGATCGGCTGACCCAGAACCTCCATCTCGATGTGACAGGCTTCTTCGGCCAACTGGCCGGCGGTCACCCGCTCCCCCCGGTATGCATGGAGGGCGTTGAGAAGCCCGACGGCGAAGCTGCTGGAACCTCCCAAACCGGACGATGCCGGGAGGTCCGCCACCGTGCTCACGTAGATCGGCTTGTCGATGTCGAGGAACAGCAGACACTCGCGCACGATGTCGTTCTCGATCTCCCTCACGTCATCGACCATCTCGCTCTTCGAGTAGTTGACACGTATGGGTTCATCGAAGAAGGACCCGTGGCGCTTGACCGTCACGTAGATGTACTTGTCGATGGCGGAGCTGATGACCGCGCCGTCCTCGAACTCGTAGAAGGCGGGCAGGTCGGTGCCGCCCCCCGCCAGGCTCAGCCTGAGCGGCGTCCTGGTGACGATGATCCCCGGCAGTTCGATCGGGTCCAGCCGCAGTGGTCGAGGCGGATTCACTTCGGAGCTCCTTCGTCCGTCCACCGTAGCGACGGATCCAACCGCCCCGCCGCGAGGAGGGAGTTGAGCCAGCGCAGACGGACGTAGCGCGGACCGTCGAACTGCTCGGGAGTCAGATCGAGCCCTCTCAGCACCGCCGCAAGTTCCTGGGCGCCGGCACGGGCATCCCACCGCCACTCGAAATTCGGGAAGCACCGAGCGAACTTCGAGAAATCCGCCTTGTAGGTCCGCCTATCCGCGGACGCTTCTGCCAGAACCTCCAGTTCCGAACCGGGCACCGCCTCCATCGCGAATTCCGCCAGTTCCCGGACCGTGTGGTTGAGACTGTTCGCCCCCACGTTGAAAGCCTCGGCGTGGATCACACTCGTGGGCGCATCGAGAACGTGGACGAACGCGCGGGCGACGTCGTCGACGTGCACGACGGGCCGCCATGGACTCCCATCGCCTCGCACCACCACCTTGCCGGTGGTGACGGCCGCACCCACCAGGCTGTTGAGGACGGTGTCGAATCGCATCCGCGGAGACACGCCGTAGATCGTCCCGTTGCGAAGGAACACCGGGGAGAAGGTGTCGGACGCGAGACGCCTGATACCTTCCTCCGCGGTCACCTTCGACCGCGCGTACTCGGTCTGGGGATCGAGCGGGGATGTCTCGTCGACGTCGGCCGTCGAGGACATCCCGTACATGATGCACGACGAGGAGAACAGGAAACGTGCCACCCCCGCTTCCCGGGCCATCTCGGCGAGGCGAACGGAACCCTGGTCGTTGATCTCCTTCGTCCACGTCTCGTCGAGGTTGCCGATCGGGTCGTTGCTCAAGGCGGCGAGGTGGACGACCGCATCGAAGCCCGCGAGATCGGACGGCTCCACATCCCGCAGGTCCTTGCGGATGGTCTCGATGGGAGCCGGCGGCTCGCCGAGCACACACTCCTCGAACAGCCCCGAGTCGAGTCCGATGACGTCATGTCCCGCCTCCACGAGGCGGCCGGACATGACCGACCCGATGTACCCGAGATGACCGGTGAGCAGCACCCTCGTCATACCGTCACCCCGGTTCGTCGGTCCGCCAGGTGCGAGCGGACGAAGTCGAGGAGAGTCACTTCGTCGTCGACGAGGAAGGAAGGCGCGCCGGCCGCCTGCGCCGCCAGCGCATCCCGAGGGTCGTCGCCCACGAACACCGTCTCGGTCAGATCGATGTGGTGCTCGCGTTGAACCTGGAAGAGCATGCCCGGCTCGGGCTTGCGGCAGGTGCACCCCTCGTCCCAATCGTGCGGACAGTGGTACAGCCCGTCGATCCGTCCACCCGCCGCAGCCACCTCTTCGAACATCCGCTCGTGTATCTCCGCCAACTGGTCCTCGGTCATCACTCCCCGTCCGATCCCTGCCTGATTCGATACCACGAAGACCCGGTAACCGGCCGCCGTCAACTCCGCCAATGCCTCCAGCGATCCCGGAATCCACCGCCACTCGTCCCACGACGTGACGTAGGTGGCCCGGGGCGGCTTCTCGTTCAGGACGCCGTCGCGATCGAGGATGATCGCAGGGCTTCCCGACACGTACTGCTCGGTGATCGGGAGACGCTCCGGTGTCCCGATGCTGTAGTACCTGTGGTGCGTCACGAACGCCGAGAGTCGACCCTCCTCGACCAGGCGAGGGAGCACGGCGTGCTGGAACGGGACATTGGCGCCGTCCAACAGGCCGAGCACACTCCTCGGGAAGATCCCGTAGCCGATCTCGACTCCGGCCAGGTCCGGTTCCGTGCGGGTGGGGTCGTACCGCAGCACCGACCCGTCCGGTCCCACCCGGACGTTGCTGCGGGTGAAACCGTCATCGTTCGCATAGATGGTGATCATCGCGTCGCGACCCGATTCCACGTGGCGCCGCCACATGTCGTCGAAGGGCATCGGCCAGAGGTTGTCGCAGTACATGTAGACGAACGTGTCGTCGAGCAGCGAAGCGGCACCCAGCACCCGCCGTCCCGTCTCGTCCTCCGGGTCGGATGTCACTGTCGTGATCTGCATGCCCCAGCGGCTCCCGTCACCACAGTGGTCGGCGATGTCCTTCGCCCGATAGCCGAGCAGTAGCACGACCCGTTGGAATCCACGCGCCGCCAGGAGCTCGAGAAGGAGCTCGATGAAGGGGATCCCACCCACACGTACGAGCGCCTTCGGAGTGTTCTCCGTGAGGCTCCCGAGCCGGGTCCCGCGCCCCCCTGCCACGATCACGGCCTGGCGCGGCCGAGTCCTGTCCGCCGATTCGGTCCCCGTCACGGACGGTCGTCGATGAGGTACGTCGTCACGATGTCGGCGACGACGCTGTGAGCCGACTCGACCAACCCGTACTCGCCGTGCGCGGTCTCGATCCACACCGAGTCATCGACCATCGGGAGGAGTGCCCCCCCGTCGAATCCCAACAGGGCGGCGGTCCGCACGCCGATCGAGGATGCGTACTCCACGGCACGCAGCAAGTTGGGCGAATTGCCTGACGCCGAGATCACGACGAGGACATCGCCGGGTTCCGCCAGATTCCCCAGCTGCCCGGCGAACACACGGTCGTAGCCCTCGTCGTTGCCGAGTGCCGTGAGCCACGAGACGTTGTCGGAGAGGCACATCGCTCGAATCGGACGTCGCCCCGACCGGCTGGCCGCCTTGCACAGGTCGTTGACCCAATGCGTCGCCGTGGCCGCACTTCCGCCATTCCCGGCGATGAAGACCATCGCTCCTCGGTCCCTCGCATCCGCGATGGCTTCGACCACCCGATCCAGCGCGTCGAGATCGACGGACGCCAGCAACCTCGAGAGTTCCTCGAGATACGTCTGCGCCGTGGACGCCACCGGACGCCGCTGCCCGGCCGACGTAACGTCCCCCATATCCACCGACTCGTTGTCGACCTTCATTCCCGGCCTCCCCTTTGCCTGCCCCAGAAGAAGATACCCCGATGGTGTGGACGCGCAATAGGCCGCGATGCCCGACCGGTCACTCCTGCGCCGCCGGGTGCGACCCACTGCTCTTCGCCTCGCGCACGCGACGCCTGAACATGGTGGCGACCACTGCGGCGCGGGCGGCCGTAGCCAACCACAGCGCCACGATCAGGCCGTCCACACCCCAAGTCAGCCCCAGCCAGAGGCCGCCCGCCAGGGACACCACCGCACTGGCGAGCTGGCCGAAGAAGACGTCACGCGGATGACCGGCGGCCTGGAGTGCCATCGACGAGGCGACGATCCACGCGTGGATCGTCATGGCGCCGGTCATGGCCGCCGCGAGGCCCCCGAACCTGGCGAAGTCGGGCCCGAAGGCGAGCGACATGATCCCGTCCCCCCACACCAGCATCACGACCCACGCCGTTGCGGCAAACCCCATCAAGAGCAGGCCGACCGAGCGCACGGTGCCGGTGAGTGCCACGATGCCCCGATCGACCGCCGTGCGGGTGTAGCGGGGCAGGAGGTAGAGACCCAGCCCCTGGAACACGACCCCGTACGGACGGAGGATCACCTGTCCGGCCCGGTACCCACCGGCGGTCTCCAGGCTGAGCGCCCCGGCGCTCAACCCGGCGAATCCGTAGTTCAGGATCCACGACGACGCCTCTGTGGCGATGAACCAGCGGCCGTACTCCCAATGGCCGAGCCGGGCGCGACGCGCCATCGCCCGGTCACGGATCCCCGCCCAAACGGGGCGCCACAGCCCGACCATCACGACTGCGTGGGCAGACGCGGCAACACCGAGGGCGGCCAGCGCGGTCGAGACGGAGAGCCGGCCGCGTAGGTCGAGGGCGATGAGACCACCGACGGAACCCACCGCATAGACGATGCTGCCGATCAGCGCAGCACCCGGCTGCTCGGTCAGGTAGGGAAGCCTCCGCATCGCCCACGACACGAAGGTGGGGAAGGCCAGTACGAGGCCGGCTCCAACGCTGGCCAACGCCCCTCCGCCGGACGTGAGCACGATGACCAGTCCGACGAGAGCGACGAAGCCTCCGAATGCCGCCGAGACACCGACCACCAGTCCGCCGTAACGACGGAGGTGGTCGTCGAAGTACCGGGGTCCGACGATCGAGGCCGGATCCACCACGAGACTGTTGAGCACCCCACCCACCCCGTAGAGCGCGACCATGGCCACGGAGAACAGTCCGAAGTCCGCGATGCCCAGCGCCCGGCCGACGAACGCGGAGACCACGAAGCTTCCGAGGGACCAGATCCCCTGTTCGGCTATCGCGGTCCCGGCTCGTCTCATCCGGCGTGATCCGGAGCCGGCCGCCCATGGGCCATACTCACCCCATGCGCATCCGACACGTGATCCGCGGCCGCCTGAATCCGGACAACGCGGACGGGATCATCACGCACACTCATCGACTCGCCAGGGCGCAACTGCAACTCGGGCACGACGTGGAAGTCTACGGAGTGGCCTCTCGCGCGAGCGAACCGGAGATCATCGACCGCGACGGGCTCGTGGTCCGCGCCTTCCCGTGGTTGCGGAACCCGCTCGGCGTGCACGCCGCACTGCGGGAACTGATCGAGACCGCCGATGCGGAAGCGACCTTTCACCTCCAACCCCCCCACGATCCGGCGGTCGCAGGTGTCGGGCGCGTCCTTCGCCGTGCCGGGATCCCGTACTTCGTCTCGCCGCACGCCATGTGGAGTCCCCACGCCCTGGCGAGAGGCAGGCTGAAGAAACGCGCCTA
>DATHWB010000061.1:0-4578 GCA_035460965.1 Acidimicrobiia bacterium | reverse complement strand
GCCTTCGCCAGCTTCGCCGCTTCGATCACCCGGTTCAGCGAACGAGGCGACTGGGTCCATCAGCGGGTCGTGGTGCGGAACCTGGCGGTGCTCCTCGCGGCCGTCGGGCGGCTCGAGGAGGCCGCCGTGCTCGTCGGGGCGTTGCGCGACGACATCGAGAAGGTGGTCGGTCCGGAGCGGGAGAGGCTCGACGCCGTACTGGCGGTGGTGGCGACGGACTATCGCGAGGCGATCGAGCGGGGCCGTTCGATGCGGCCGGCCGAGATCGTGGGTTACGCGCTGGCGACGGCGGCCGACTGAGTTCAGTCCATCGTTCGGGCGGTGCCCGAGAAGCCTCCGAAAAACACCCCGATCAGGACCCCGGGCAGGATGGCGGTGGCGACGGCGTCCGCCCACGACTTGTCGGTGAAGACCACGAGCGCCACCGTGAGGAGGACGAGGGCGGCAGGGAGGGCGATACCCACGTCGCGCACGATGGCCTTCATCATGCGTGACTCCTGCGCCGTCGCTTCTTCGTCGCCGTGCACCGTCTGATCAGCCATACCGCGAGCCTAACTGCGGTCGCCGGGCCTGTTGTGCGTCATCCCGACGGGTCCTGGCGGAGCGAGAAGACGACGGTCTGCAGGTCCGTGAACTCGTCGATCCGTTGGCGGCCCCAGCCCGTGTCGGTGCCTGCGGCGCCACCGAACGGCTGGAACGTCTCCCAGAAGTCGGTCGAGTCGTTGACGACGACCGTCCCGGATCGGATGTGATCGGCGTACCAGAACGCCTTCGACAGGTCGTTCGTGAACACTGCAGCCTGCAGGCCGAGGTTGCTGCGATTGGAGATCGCGACGGCGTCCCCGTCGTCTTTGGCCACGAGGATCGGGAGGACGGGCCCGAACGACTCCTCCTGTGACACGAGCGAGTCCTCGGGTACACGGTCGAGCACCGTGAAGTCGTAGTAGAGGTCGGTGGGGAATCCGGATGCCCGTCCACCTCCCACCAGCAGTTCGGCTCCCCGTTTCCTGGCGTCCTCGATGTGGCGATCCATCTTGTCGGCGGTGGGTGCGTTGTTGAGGGGTCCCATCGTCGTTTCCTCGGAGAAGGGGTCGCCGAGTCGGACCACCTCGCCGGCTTTGAGCGTCGCTTCGACGAACTCGTCGTGAACGGACTCGAGCACGATCACCCGCTCCGTGGCGCAGCACACCTGGCCGGCGTTGTAGTAGGCGCCGTACACCGCCGCCTCCGCTGCGGCGGTCACGTCGGCGTCACCGGTCACGATCAGCGGACCGTTACCGGACATCTCCATGATCGATCGCTTGAGGCCCATCGACGAGACGATCTTCCGGCCCGTCTCCGAGGAGCCCGTGAATCCGACCGCGTCGACGCCCGGATGCGACACGAGGGTCGCGCCGATGTCCCCGGCTCCCGGGATGATCGAGATGGCGCCGGGTGGCACTCCCGCCTCCTCGAACACCTTTGCCATCTCCAACAGCGCCCAGGCGGTGAACTCCGGGGGCTTGACGATGATCGAGTTCCCCGTGGCGAGACCCGGCCCGACGTACTCCATCGGGATCATCACCGGGAAGTTCCAGGGTGTGACCGCCGCCCACACCCCGACCGGGCGCCGGATGGTGAACATCCGCCGATGCCGTTCGGTCGTGGGGATCAACTCGCCCTTCAGCCGTTTCACGTCCTCGGCGGCGATCTGGAAGTAGTCGCCCGACTCGGCGATGTCGTCCACCGCCTCGGCGTGGAACGGCTTGCCCTGCTCGAGGGTGAGGATCCTGGCCACGTCGTCGACCTTCGCCTGCCACAGGTCGTGGATGCGGAGGCACAACTCCGCTCGTTCGAAGGCGGTCCAATGCCGCATCTCCTCGGTGGCCGAGCGGGCTGCTGCGACCGCCCGGTCGATGTCCGTACCCGTGGCCTTGGGGACGTTGTAGATGTGCTCGCCCGTCACCGGGGAGCGCACCTCGTACGCCTCCGTACCCGAGCCGCTGGTCCACTCGCCGGCGATGAAGAGTTCGAGATCCTTGGCCATGTGCCCAGGGTATCGGCCGCGTCGACCGGGCGGTCTCGTTAGCGTGCTCTCCTGATGATCTTCCCTCGTCGGGTTCGTCTCGGTGTCGTGACCCCTGATCTGCGGTGCTCCGCCACGGCCGGTCCGTTCCCCGTCGATGCGGTGATCGGCGTTCCCTCGTACTTCGACGACAACCTGGTGGCGCATCGCCATTGGATACCTCCGGAGGCATGAGCCGACCCGAGGTTCGCATCGAAGGAGGTTTCACATGAGAGGTCCCGTCACTCGGGAGTGGTTCCACAGGGCCAAGCAGGTCCTGCCAAATGGGGTGTCGTCCGGTTTCCGTTATTGGGGTGACGACGACACGTTCGTCATCGACCGCGGGCGCGGCGGCCACGTGTTCGACATGGACGGCAACGAGTACATCGATTACCAGCTCGGATTCGGTCCTGTGATCCTCGGCCACGGGGATCCGCACGTGGCCGAGGCGGTGGCGCACGCCGCCACGCTCGGCACCACGTTCGCGATGACCCAGCGGGCCGAGGTAGAGGCTGCCGAGAAGGTGCTGGCTGCGCTGGGATGGGCGGATCGACTCCGTTTCACCAACACCGGCACCGAGGCGACGATGGGCGCCCTCCGTCTGGCTCGCGGGTGGGCAGCTCG
Source organism: Acidimicrobiia bacterium (assembly GCA_035460965.1). Classification (GTDB taxonomy): domain Bacteria; phylum Actinomycetota; class Acidimicrobiia; order Spongiisociales; family ZC4RG35; genus DATHWB01. Next base: position 1,910 of record DATHWB010000061.1, on the reverse strand, counting down.
TGACCTGGTGCTCAAGTTCGAGGGCGGATACCACGGCGGGCACGACGCACTGCTCTTCACCACCGCCGGGGCTCCGCCCGAGTACCTCGGCTCGCGGTTGCGCCCGCTCAAGCTGCCCTCCTCGTCGGGGATCCCGGACAGCGTGAAGGACCACATCACCACCCTGCCCTACAACGACGTCGATCTCGCCCGAGAGTTCTTCGAGGACCACGGAAGGGAACTGGCGGCCGTGATCGTCGAACCGATGGCGGCCAACTTCATGGGGGTGACCCCCGAACCCGGCTTCCTGGAAGCACTCCGCAGGCTGTGCGACGAGTACGACTCGGTCCTGATCTTCGACGAGGTGAAGACCGGCTTTCGTCTCGGCCTGGGCGGGGCGGTCGCCGAGTACGGGGTGGTGCCCGACATCGGCACCTACGCAAAGGCGATGGGCAATGGCTTCCCCGTGGCTGCGATCGCCCTGAACCAGCGGATGGTCGAAGGGTGGGAGCTGGGCGGGATATCCCAGACGGGCACGTATTCCGGCAACCGGATCTCGGTGGCGGCGGCATCGGCGACCATCGATCGACTGTCCGACGGGACCGTGTACGAGCAGATCCGGCACGTCGGGACGCGGCTCATGACGGGACTGCAGGACTGCCTCGACGCCCACGGCCTGCAGGGCTCGGTGGTCGGGCATCCCTCGATGTTCTCGATCTACATCGGCGAAGGCCGGCCGGTCGAATACCGGGACGTGGCGGGTCACGACAGCCGGGTGTACGACGCAACGATCATGCGCATGATCGAGCTGGGAGTGATGCCGTGCCCGGATGCGTTGGAGACCTGGTTCGTGTGTGGCGCACACACCGACGATGACGTCGACACGACGCTGACGGCGTTCGATCAGGCGCTCACCGAGGTGCTGAGCTCGCCGATCGCCGCCCACGGCCTGCGGGAGGAGTGAACGTGGAGATCCGCGATGCCCGGCCCGAGGATTTCGACGGCATCGTCCCGCTGATCCGCGCCTTCTACGAACTCGACCGGCACCCGTTCGATCCCGATCTGGTCGAAAGCGGCCTGCGACCGCTGCTCGATGGGACCGCGCCCGGCTTCGTGCTTGTCGCCGACGACGACGGCGAACTGCTGGCGTACGCCGTCGTGACCTGGGGTTGGGCGATCGAGTCGGGCGGCCGCGATGCTCTCCTCGACGAGATCTACGTCAGTGATCGGAGTCGGGGCATCGGTGCAGAGATGATGTATCGCCTGATGGAGCGGAGCCGGGATGCGGGGTGCCGGAGGATGTTCCTCGAAACGGAGTCGCACAATCGCCAGGCGCGCATCTTCTACACGCGCCACGGATTCGACATCGACGACAGCGTGTGGATGAGCCGCGACCTGTGATCGAGCAGACGGCACCCTCGCTCTGGGCCTCCCAGATCGGGGAGCGCCCCGTCCGTCCGGGACTGCCGGGGGACACCCAGGTGGACGTCGCCATCGTCGGTGCAGGCTTCACCGGGCTGTGGACCGCGCTCGCCCTGCGGGCTCTCGTCCCCGACGTTCGCATGGTGATCCTGGAAGCCAACCGGGCCGGCTTCGGAGCTTCGGGACGGAACGGCGGGTGGTGCCTCGCCGAACTCGCCGCCGGCGACGACCGGTGGATCGCTCTGGCGGGCGAGGACGGGGCTCATCGCATGCACCAGGCGATGGTCGACACGCTCGACGAGATGAGCGCGGCGATCGAGCAACTGGCGATCGAGTGCGATTGGGCCAGATCCGGTGCGCTGTACCTGGCCCGCAACGGGGGGCAGGAGGCACGGCTCCGCGAGCAGGCGGGGAGCCACCTGCGATGGCTCGGAGCGCAGGAGGCGTCCGACCGGGTCGGGGCGGTGGGAGTGAGGGGGGCTCTTTTCGACCCCCACGTCGCCACCCTG
>DATHWB010000060.1:0-12954 GCA_035460965.1 Acidimicrobiia bacterium | reverse complement strand
CACCGTGTCCTGCCCAACGGAACATGTCCGCGTACCCAGGCACGGCCAGGTAGCCGACCGCCGCCCGCCGGATCTGGGCCAGATCCTCGGGGGTCGGGTTCACGGCCGTCACCAGCCAGGCCGCCAGCTCCACTCCGTCGCCTCCTGCCCGGTCGAGGGCCTCGCGGATGCGGGCGACTGCCGGTGCCGTCACCATGTTCGCGACCATGCAGTCACCTGTACGGGCGGCGACGTCGATCGCTTTCGGACCGAAGGCGGCGATGTGGATCCGCGACGCACTCGGGGGGAGGCGCAGCCGGAACCCCGACTCCGGATCGCGATCCCCGGAGAGGAGGAGGCGGACGGTGCGGGCGGTCCGGTCGAGGTGGGAAGCATCGGCAGTGCGCGCCCGGCCGTGCCAGCGCTCGACGACCACGGCGCTCGAGGTCCCGAGCGCGACGTGCGTCAGTCGCCCGGTTAGCGACGTCACCGTCGCCGTCCCCATCGCGATCGAGAGGGGAGTTCTCACGTCGACGGCGAGAGGTCCGACCACTGGCTCGATGCGGGTGGTCCGGTGAGTGATCTCGGTGGCGAGGGCGAAGGAGTCGTAAGTCGCCATCTCGCCGATCCAAAGGCGTGCGAACCCTGCCTCCTCTGCCGCGAGCGCGGTGAGGAGCGCCTCCTCTGGTGCCCGGTCCTGCCAGAGGCCGAGCACGGCCTCGGCTCTCATGCCTCGATGCCGCCGATCACGAGGTCGCCGAATCGGGCGGCCAGTTCCTCGATTCCGAGTCTGCCGTCGGGCTGGAACCACGTGAGCGTCATGTTGCACATGGACAGTGTCGCTTTGACGGTGATGGGCACGTCCAAGTCCTGTCGGAACTCGCCGTTCTGGATCCCCTCCGAAAGGAAGTCGGCCCACCTGCGTTCGAAGCGCCGGCCCATCTCGTCGACGACGGAGGCGGCATCTGCGCTGATCGAGCGGAGCCGCTCTCCCAGGAACATGGTGTAGATGTCCGGATGGTGATGGAAGATCCTGAGGTGGACGAGGATCGCCTCGCGCACTTTGGTCGTGGCGCTGGCACCGGTGGAGTCGATGCTTTCGAGGGCTTCCACCGCGATGCCCACCCGTTCCTCGATCACCTTGACGAACAGGTCCTCCTTCGAGTCGCAGTAGTAGTAGAGCGCTGCCTTCGTGAGGTCGAGCTCGGCCGCGATGTCGTCCATGCGGGCGGCGTGGAACCCGTCCCGGGCGAAGATCCGGGCGGCCGCGTCGAGGATCCGATCGAGCCGGATCCGCCGCTTGCGTTCCACTGTGTCAGCCACGTCGGGAACCCTAGAACAGGGCCCTCGATCCCTGCGGGTGGACCCATGCCGCGGCTAGGGTCCAGCGGCATCGGCACAGGCTCGATGTGGGACAGGAGTGAGTGGTCATGGGTTCGATCGGCGAGTTGCGGGGCATCCATCCGAAGGAGGCCACGAGGCTCCGCAAGGCAGGTGTGCGCACGACCGAGTCGCTCCTCAGGCACGCCAGTACCAAGCGGGGCCGAAACGCGCTCGCCAAGGCGACGGACCTCGACCCCGACCAGCTGCTCGACTGGGTGAATCGTGCCGACCTCATGAGGATCAAAGGAGTCGGAGCGGAGTACGCCGACCTGTTGAAGGTCGTCGGCGTCGACACGGTCAAGGCCCTTCGCCGCCGCAACCCGCGCAGCTTGCTGGGTTCGATGGTCGAGGCGAACGAGGAACGGCGTCTGGTGCGCCGGCTTCCGACGGAGTCGATGGTGGCCGCGTGGGTGGACGCGGCGGCCGACGTGGAGCCCGCGGTTTCGAGCTGAGTCTGAACGAAGAAAGCCCCGGTGCGAGACCGCACCGGGGCTTTCTTCGTTCAGGGGCCTACTGGTTCAGGAGGCCTTCTGGGTCGTCGCCTTCTTGGCCGGTGCCTTGGCGGCAGGCTTCTTCGCTGCCGTGGCCTTGGCCGTCGAGGTCTTGGCTGCAGGCTTCTTGGCCGCCGGCTTCTTGGCCGCCGGCTTCTTGGCCGCCGTGGTCGTCCTGGCCGCCGTGGTCTTGGCGGCGGTGGTCTTGGCGGTTGGCTCGGTGGTCTTCGTCGCCGTCTCGACCGTGGCGGTGACAGTCACCTTCTCGGGCACCTTCCCCTCGGGGCGGAAGTTCGCACGCCACGTCGAGACGATGTCCTCGAGCTGGTCGCGCAGCTTGTTCACCTGCGTCTGGACCTGGTCGAAGTCGACTCTGGCGGTGAGCTCGTCGATGGCCTTGGTGTCGGTCACCTTGCCGAGGAACTGCTCGCCTTCGCCGGCCCACGTGTCGACCCGGGTCTTGAAGTCCGAGGACGCCGAGGAGGCGTTCTCGTTGAGCTTGGCCATCAGATCTTCGATCCGGGCCTGCGCCGACTTGGCGACGGCGACCTGCGCCCCGACCGCCGCGTAGAGGTATTTCTTGGTGTTCATGGAGTCTCCTCCTGTTGTCGTTCCTGCCCGTCACTGACGGCCGTGGCGTCGAGCAACGCTCGATACAGGTCGAGCAGGACCTTCTTCTGTCTTGGGCTGAGGGCGGGATCCGCTTCGACCGCTTCCACCACAGTGGGGGCGGCTGGGCCCTCGTCGATCAAACCCGCCTTGGTGTAGAGCGATTCGGCGGAAACCTCCAACGCCCGTGAGAGTCGCTTGAGGATCTCGGCGGAGGGTCGGCGGATGCCCCGCTCGATCTGCGACAGGTACGGATTGGATACACCCGCCCGATCGGCCAGGCGTCGCAGGGAGAGATTCGCCCGCTCGCGGTGTTCCCGGATGAAGGCGCCGACGTGACCGTCGGGTTCTCCTTCGGACGCGGCTACGGGACCGTCCTGGTGCTTGCTCTCACTCACAAGTGCATGCTACAGCAAGCACTATACTTTTGCAAGCGCAGGTGACCCTGTTGCGAGCACCCCTCCCGTCACACCGGCCCGCTGCCGAGCGCCACCCCGACGTAGTAGGCGAGGACTCCGCCGACACCGGCGATCGTCAGGTTCTCCAGCCCGGAGGTGAGGGGGTTGGTCTTCGTCACGCGGGTCTTGGCCACCCCGACCGAGAACAGCCCGAGACCGGCGAGGACCGTTGCCCACCAGAGGCCGGTCGTGGCGCTCTCGACGAGCATGAACGGCACGACGGACGGCATCGAACCGGCCAGGAACAACAGACTCGAGAACGCCATCGCCCGGTACGGAGAGCGACGCTCGGACTCGGGAGCGCCGAACTCGAGAGCCTTCATGGCATTCAGGAGTGCCTCGTCGGATCGATCGAAGGCCGCCACGACGCTGTCGATGTCGTCTCCGCCCAGCCCCATGTCCGTGAACATCTCACGCAGCTGGTCGAGTTCCATCTGGCGGTGGTGGGTGATGTGCTGGCGCTCGAGCTCCATCTCGGAGGTCAGTACCTCGTCCTGGGACTTGGTCGCCAGGTACTCCCCGAGGCCCATCGAGACCGCCCCGGCGAGGGCACCCGCCACTCCCGTGACGAAGACGTCCTCGCGAGAGAGACCGGCACCGACCACGCCGGCCACGAGCAGCACCATCGAGACCAGCCCGTCGTTGACGCCGAGGATGATGTCCCGCCAGTACTGACGGGTCTCGCCGACATGAGGTACGTACGGGACGTCGGCGTCGTGCGTGGGCTGGGTGTCCATCGGGAAGCAAGGGTAACCCCGTGGCCCAAGGTCTCCTTCGGGCGACGGATGGGCCCTCCCTGCCGTTTCCTAGTCTGTGGCCGATGCAACGCCAGGCTGCCGTTCTCGGCACGGGACTCATCGGAACCTCGGTCGCCATCGGGCTCCACACCGCAGGGTGGCACGTTCGCGGATACGACCCCGACGGGGAAGCTCTCGACCTCGCGACCCGGATGGAGGGTGTCGACCCGTGCTCCTCGATCGAAGAGGCCGTCGACGGGGCAGACCTGGTCGTGCTGGCGGGACCGGTGGGCGCGATCCTGGACACGCTCGCCACCCTCGAAACCGAGGCGCTGGTGACCGACGTGGCAGGCGTCAAACGCCCGGTCGTCGAAGCAGGTGCCCGGCTGCCCCGTTTCGTGGGAGGTCATCCGATGGCCGGTCGGGAGTCGTCGGGCCCGGAGGGGGCGTCCGGCGGGATGTTCAGGGGCGCGGTGTGGGTGCTCACCAGCGACGGCGCCTCCGATCGCGACCTGATCGAGATGTCGGCGATCGTCCAGGAGTTGGGGGCAGTGCCAGTCCAGATGAGCGCTCTCGCCCACGATCGGGCGGTGGCGGCAGCCAGCCACATTCCGCATCTCACCGCCGCCAGCCTGGTGTCGTTGGTGAGCCGGGAGGAGGGGGCGCGAGCGCTCGTCGCAGGAGGTTTCCGCGACCTGACCAGGGTCGCAGCCTCGGACCCTGCCTGGTGGTCGGAAGTGCTGGTGGCCAACGGAGACGCCGTGGCCGAGGAGCTCCGGATGCTGGCCGCGGCGCTCACCGAGATGGCCGCCCTGGTCGAGTCCGACGACCGCGACGGCGTGTTGGCGCGCCTCGACGCCGCTCGCCGCCTTCGCCAGGGGATGGCGGCGCCCGTCGCCGCGGTGCGGGTGATCCTCGAGGACCGCCCAGGGGAGATCGCCCAGGTCGGCAAGGCGCTGGCCGACAGCAAGGTCGACCTGCGCGACCTGCAGCTCCGTCACGCGGTGCACGGCGGTGGTGGCGTGCTCACCCTCTCGGTGAAGCCGGTCGACGCCCAACACCTCCGCTCCGCCCTCACCACCCTCGGCTTCCGCCTCCTCGAGACCTGAACGCGTTCTTAGCGAACCAGCGCGTCAAGAACGACGCGTTTAGAGGTAGAGAACGAGATCGGCCACCGCCCTCCCCGTTTTGCCCGTCTAGGCGCGTCGTTTGTGACGCGCTGGTTCGCTAAGAACGCGGGGAGGTGAGGTCCTCGAGGATGGCGTGGCCGGCGCGGAGGCCGATCCAGAGGGACTCCTCGTCCAGCATGAAGGATGCGGAGTGCAGGTCGTTCGCCTGGGAGATGTCGGCCGCACATCCCAGGCGGAACAGGACACCCGGTGCCTCGTTCAGATACAGCGCGAAATCCTCGCCACCCATCGACGTGTGTGTCGACCTGACGGTGTCCGGACCCAGCGCGCGTTCCACCGCCGGCGCCAGACGCGCCACCAGCGCAGGATCGTTGACCACGGGTGGCAGCCCGCGGTTGTAGCGAACCTCGACGGTCGCCCCGAACGGGGCTGCCAGGTCCGCCACGACCCGGCGCAGCAACTCCGGGGCGCGCTCCCAGGCGTCGTGGTCGGGCGTGCGCACGGTGCCCGACATCTGGACGCTGGTGGGGAGCACGTTGTCGGCGGTCCCGCCGTGGACCTGGCCGAAGGTGATCGCGACGGGGGCGCGGGCGTCGATCAGTCGATCGATGATCCCCGACAGGTTCGAGATGACGTGTCCCGCCGCTTGCACCACGTCGACCGTCTCGTGGGGGCGGGCCGTGTGGCCCCCCGGTCCCTCCAGAAGGATGGAGAACCGGTCGGCCGAGGCGGTGATGGATCCGGGCTTCACCCCCACGAAGCCGGTGCGCAGGTGAGGGTCGACGTGGAACGCCACGATCGCTTCCGCTCCCTTCACCGCCCCCTCGGCCACGATTTCGTCGGCACCACCAGGAAACACCTCTTCGGATGGCTGGAAGAGGAAGCGAACGCGACGGTTGGAGCCGATCTTCGTCCAGGCGAGAGCGAGGCCGAGGGCGATGGCGGTGTGGGCGTCGTGGCCGCAGGCATGCATCACGCCGTCGGTCCCAGACGCGAACGGCAGACGCGAGGGTTCGCTGATCGGCAGGGCGTCCAGGTCTGCCCGGAAGACCACCAGCGGTCCCTCGGTGCCGACGTCGACGGTCAGGCCGGTCTTCGGGGTGCGGAGGCGGGGGGTGAGCCGGGCCTCGGTGAGGTGGCGGGCCAGCAGCTCGGTCGTGGCGTACTCGTGCTTGGAGAGTTCGGGATGGTGATGAATCGCACGGCGAACCTCCACCACGGTGGGAAGGACGCTCGCCAGCACGCCGGCAGTGTCGAGCATGAGGTCGGGAAGGGTACACCGGGTCCAGCTGGACGACCGAGGCGGCCGGTATCGGACCGGCTCGCCGGCGAGCCCCTCGCCCCCGAAGGGTCGCGACCCCATCGCCTGCTCGTGGCCGGCATCGGCTCGCCCGGCCGCCGGGTAGCCCCCCGTTAGCCTGTCGACGGTGGTGGAGTCGAGAAAGACACGAACCTCCAACTTCGGCTCCTCTCGACGCGAGAGCCACGACGCCTCGCCCTTCTACGAACGGTTCGATCCCCCGCTGATCAGCCAGGACCGCCACGTCCACTGGGAGAAGGATCTCGACACCATCCACCTGGGCGACGCCCGCAGCATGGATGCCGTCCCGTCGGACTCGGTCGCACTGGTGGTCACGTCACCTCCGTACTTCGCCGGTAAGGAGTACGAGGAGGAGATGGGCAGGGGGCACGTCCCGGCTTCCTACCAGGCGTACCTGAAGGGGCTGGAGGAGGTGTTCGCCGAGTGCATTCGGACCCTCGAGCCGGGTGGCCGGATCGCCGTCAACGTGGCCAACCTGGGTCGCCGGCCGTACCGCTCGCTGTCGGGCGACGTGGCGCGGATCTTCGAGCATCTCGGGCTCTTGCTGCGGGGTGAAGTGGTGTGGGTGAAGGCCAGAGGGGCTTCGGGATCGACGGCTTGGGGCACTTTCCAGCGGCCTGCCAACCCGGTGTTGCGCGACCTGAGTGAACGAATCGTGGTCGCATCCAAGGGACGGTTCGACCGGGCGGTCCCGCCGGGGGAGCGAGCCGAGCACGGTTGGCCGCACGTGTCGGACATCTGGCGAGACGAGTTCATGGAGGCCACCACCGACATCTGGGAGATCCCCTCGGAGAGCGCCACGCGGGTCAATCATCCGGCGCCGTTCCCCGTCGAGCTCCCCCGCCGTCTCATCGAGTTGCTGACGTACCGGGGTGACCTGGTTCTCGATCCGTTCATGGGCTCGGGCACGACGGCGGTCGCCGCCCTGCGGGCCGGACGGCACTTCGTCGGATATGAGATCGATCCCGACTACCACCAGCGGGCGGTCGACCGTGTGGCCGCCGAGCGGCCCGACGACTCGCCCGCTCCGCGCAACCCGCACGACGAAGGTCCCGACCCCGTTACCGCCACCGAGATGGCGGTGCGCACCGGTCGGTCTGTCCGCGACGTCGCGGCCGCGGTGCTGGAGGACGCCGGTTTCCACACCGTGAGCGAAGGCGTTCGGGTGGGCCCAGGAGTCGAGATCACCTTCGAAGCGTCGGACACGAGCGGCGCACGCTGGCTGTTCGATCTGCACGGCGCCTTCACCGCTTCCGCTCCCGGTCTGGTGCGAACCGATGTCCTGTGGAGGGCGATAGGGAGAGCGACGGTCGTGGATCGGCACCGAGCGGACCGTCGGCTCGTGCTGCTCACCACCCATCTCCCCCCGGATCGCTCGCCCGCCGCCCGGATCCTCGACGAAATCGTCGGTCCCGAACGCCCCGTGTTCGATGTCGTGGAGTTGCTCGACCCGGCGGGCCGAGCCCGTCTCGCCGCCCATGCCGCAGGCTGAGCCGCCCGTCGACTGGGAGTCGATGCCGAAGGTGGAGCTCCACCTCCACCTGGAAGGCGCCATCCCGCTTCCCACGATGTGGGAGCTGGTGGAGCGGCATGGCGGCGATCCCGAGGTGCCCGATCCCGAGGCTCTCCGTCGACGGTTCGAATTCCGGGACTTCGCCCACTTCATCGGCACCTGGGAGTGGAAGCTGCGGTTCCACACGACCTTCGACGACTACGAGCTGCTGGCGGCAGCCGTGGCCGAAGACCTGGCGCGGCAGGGCCATCGGTACGTGGAGGCGTATGTGTCGCCGACGGATTCACCGCTTCCGCCCGGCGAGCTGCTCCATGCCGTGCGGCGGGGGCTCGACCGGCATCCTGAAGTCACGGTGGCGCTGGTTCCCGATCTCGTGCGGGACACCCAGCCGCAGACGGCGATGCGCACGCTGGAGGCGGTCATCGAGGTCGCTTCCGAGACCGGGGTGGTCGGGATCACGATCGGCGGCTCCGAGCAGCTCTATCCGGCCGCTCCCTTCGCTCCCGTGTTCGACCGGGCTCGCGAGGCGGGTCTGCGGCTGACTGCGCACGCCGGGGAGGCAGCGGGGCCGGAGAGCGTCTGGCAGGCCGTCGAGGATCTCGGCGTGGACCGTATCGGCCACGGGGTGAGAGCGGTGGAGGATCGGGAGCTGGTGGCGACGCTGGTCGAACGACAGATTCCGCTGGAGATGTGCCCCACGTCGAACGTGCGAACCGGCGTGGTCGACTCGCTGGCATCGCATCCGATCCGGCGGCTGATCGAAGAAGGGGCGTTCGTCACGCTGAACACCGACGATCCTGCGATGTTCGGGTGTTCGCTCGCCGGGGAGTACGCAGCTCTGCACGCACTGGGGGTGGATCTGGCGTCGCTGCGGATGCTGTCCGAGAACGCGGTCGATGCGTCGTGGGCCCCTCCTGCCGTCAAGCGGGATCTCCACGTGGGTCTGGCGACGTGGTGGCAGGGGCTGACCGAGGCACCGGTAGCCTGAGCTCATGCGCGTGGCGGGTGCCCAGCTGAATCTGACCGTCGGGGACATCGCCGGCAACGAAGCGCGGATCGCCGAGACCATCGAGTGGGCCGAGGATCAGGCCGCCGATGTCCTGCTCCTGCCCGAGTTGGCCGTCACCGGTTATCCGCCCGAGGACCTGGTGTTGCGTCCGGAATTCGTGACCGCGAACCGGCAGGCGGTGGAACGTCTGGCCGGACTCACCGGCCGGACGACCGTGGTGGTCGGCTTCGTGGACGAAGCGGACGGTGAGGGGGTTTCGGACGACGCCATCCCGCGCACCGTCGCCAATGCGGCGGCGGTTCTCCAGGGCGGCCGGGTCCGGGGGGTCTATCACAAGGTGCGGCTGCCGAACTACGGCGTCTTCGACGAGGACCGGTACTTCGTCGCCGGGGACCGACCCGATCGGGTTTGGCAGATCGGCGGGGTGACGGTCGGTGTCTCGGTGTGCGAGGACATATGGGTGGCGGACGGGCCGCCGCATGCCCAGGCGCAGGCGGGCGCCCGCATACTCCTCAACATCAATGCCTCCCCGTTCCACCGCGGGAAGGCCCGCGACCGCGAAGCGATGCTGGCGGCGCGGGCGCGAGCAGCTGGAGCACCGGTGGTGTACGTCAACCTGGTTGGTGGGCAAGACGAGCTGGTCTTCGACGGCGCCTCCCTCGTGCTGGCGGCTGACGGATCGGTGCTTCATCGCTCCCCTCAGTTCGAGGAGGACCGCTTCGTGGTGGACGTCCCCGTCGCCGGCGAGGCCGCGGATCCGTGTTGTGTCGCCGAACTCCTCGAGCCCACCGAGGAGGTGTACCGGGCGCTCGTCACCGGGCTCGGGGATTACTGCCGCAAGAACGGTTTCGATCGCGTGGTGATAGGCCTGTCCGGTGGGATCGACTCGGCGCTCACCGCCGCCATCGCCGCCGATGCCCTGGGCGGAGCCAACGTGTGGGGCATCACGATGCCGTCCCGCTACAGCTCGGAAGGGTCCGTCACCGACTCGAAGGAGCTCGCCGCCAACCTCGGACTGCGGTTCGACGAGATCCCGATGGACGACATCTTCGCCACGTACCTGACCGCCCTCGCACCGGTGTTCCAGGGGACTCGGCCAGGCGTGGCGGAGGAGAACATCCAGTCACGGATTCGGGGTGCGCTGCTGATGGCGGTCTCCAACAAGCACGGTCCGATGGTCGTGGCCACTGGCAACAAGTCTGAGATGGCGGCCGGATACGCCACCCTCTACGGCGACATGGCGGGCGGCTATGCGGGGCTGAAGGACGTCTTCAAGACGTTGGTGTTCGACCTCGCCCGCTGGCGGAACCGTGACGGCGTCGTCATCCCGCAGAGCACGATCGACAAGCCGCCGTCGGCCGAGCTGCGTCCAGACCAGAAGGACACGGACAGTCTGCCGCCGTACGAGCTCCTCGACGCCATACTCGAGCGGTACATCGAGGGCGACATGGGTGTGGGTGAGATCGTGGCGGACGGATTCGACGAGGAACTCGTGGTGAGGATCGCACGGATGGTGGACCTCAACGAGTACAAGCGTCGACAGTCTGCCCCCGGTGTCAAGGTCACCACCAAGGCCTTCGGCCGGGATCGTCGGCTCCCCATCACGAATCGGTTCCGACCATGATCACCTTCGTCGACGGGGTTCGACAGGCGGCGATCGCCGTGACCGACTCCACCGTGGTGCGGGGTGACGGGGTGTTCGAGGCCGTCCGCAGTTACGGCGGGCGACTGTTCGCGCTCGACGAGCACCTCGCCCGTCTGGCGCACAGCGCTGCCGCCATGGGGATCGACTTGCCCGACGGCGAACGAATCGGATCGTGGATGCGCTCGGCCGCGGCCGAAGGCGGCGACGGAGTGGTGCGCGTCATCGTCAGCCGAGGCGACGTCGTGCCCGGGGCGTCCGGGGAGGAGCGCGTCGTCGTCATCCATCATCGTGTGCCGTTCACTCCGAGCGCGCTGCGGCTGCGTCCGTGGCCCGCCCCCTGGCATCCGGCCGGCAGGCCATGGGAGTTGTCCGGCGTCAAGACCACCTCGTATGCGCCGCACCAGGCGGCCACCCGATCGGCGGGCCGCGACGGGTTCGACGACGCATTGCTGCTCACCGACGACGGTGCCGTGCTGGAGGGTCCGACATTCGGCGTGTTGTGGATCCGTGGCGAGGTCATCTCCGCTCCAGCCCTGGAGCTCGGGATCCTCGATTCGATCACCCGGCGACATGTGTTGAGGCTCGCCGAGGAGGAGGGCCTGGCGGTCGACACCGGCCGGTTCCAGCTCGACGACGTGCTGACCGCCGACGAGGTACTGGCGGTGAGCACCGTCAAGGAGGTGACGCCGGTCGTCTCGGTGGGTGAGCAGGAGTTCCGGCCGGGACCGCTGACGCGGAACCTGGCGAGTCGCTTCCGAGATCACGTGATCGCCACCGTCCGTTCGTAGTGGGCATCCCCGGGTAGCCTGGATTCGGAGGCCGGGATGTGGAATCCCGTGCGGGGCACCGGCGACCGAGAGGTCGTCAGGTCGGGTAGGGCCGGGTGACACGCCCGACAGTGCAACCGACGAGCATGGAGGTTCCGACGTGATTCGCCGATTCATCGTTCTGACGGTCGCCGCGATCGCGCTGGCGGCGTGCTCCCCGGAAGAGGCGGAGCTGACGACCACCACCACACTGGCCGACACGACCACCACGGCGGCGCCCGCCACCACCACGACCACGACAACGGCTGGTTCAGCCGACCCTGCGGAGCCTGCCATCACCGAGTACGAGGTGGTGGTTCGGACCAGCACCGCTGACGGCGAGGTGCTGTGGGTGCTGATCGAGCCGGGCGACTACAACGACATCGACCTGGAGAACCTGATCCGCGAACTGGTCGACGAATCCGACACGGCTCTGTTCGAGGTCAACGTGTTCGACGACGCCGAGGCGCTGGAAGCGGGTCGGGTGGCCGAGGAAGCCAGGACCGAGGAGGAGCAGGCCCTGGTGGACGAGCACTACCTGGTGGCGCTGGTCGACGGTGCGATCATCCGCTTCGAGGGGCCGTTCGCCGAGTTCGGGGAGACGGCCGTCGGGAGCTGACGCGAGGCCGGGATACAGTCCGCCGGATGGCTGCTCGTTTCCCGATCGGCGCCGGGATCGATCGACAGGTGCTCGAGGACGACCTCCACGGCACACTGGCACGGCTGCGAGCTGCAGAACCCGTCTCGTGGATTCCGTCGCTGCGTGGGTGGATGGTGACTCGACGCGACCTCGCAATCGAGGTGCTGCGCGATCCCGACCGCTTCACGGTCGACGACCCGCGTTTCTCGACGGCGCAGGTTCTCGGTCCCTCGATGCTGTCCCTCGACGGAGTCGAGCATGCCCGTCATCGGGAGCCCTTTGCTCACGGTCTGCGGTCGGGTCGCGTGCGGGACCACTTCACGGGGATCGTCTCCCGGCATGCTCGTCACATCGTCGAGTCGATCGCGGGCAACGGCGCGGCCGACCTGCGAGCCGAGTTGGCAGGCCCGCTGGCCGTTGCGGTGGTGGCAGCCGCTCTCGACCTCCAGGAAGCCGACCCGATCGAGTTGCGTCGCTGGTACGACGACATCGTGGCAGCCGTCTCGGCCGCCTCGGATGGACGCACCGGCGCCGTCGTCCCGCCGGCGGTCGAACTGTTGGAGGAGCGGGTGAGACACGAGATGAACCGAGGGTCCGGTCTGCTCACCGAAGCCGGGCGGACCCTGTCGGAGCGGGAAGTCGTGTCGAACGCGGCGGTCATGCTGTTCGGTGGAATCGAGACGAGCGAGGGTGCCACCGCCACTGCCTTCGTCCACCTCCTCAGCCATCCCGACCAACTCGAACTGGTGCTGTCGGATCCTGATCTGTTGACCCGGGCGGTCGACGAGTCCCTCAGACTGGAGCCCTCGGTCGTGCAGTTGGATCGGTTCGCCGTCGGCGACACGGAGCTGGGTGATGTGACCATCGGCGCCGGGGATTTCGTCATGGTGTCCGTGGCGGCAGCCAACCGCGACCCGGACGTGTACCCGGATCCGGACCGTTTCGACGTCAGCCGGGAGAACGCCCGCACCCACCTGACCTTTGCCCAGGGCCCTCACCACTGCGTCGGACTGCATCTCGCCCGCGCCGAGACCCGAGCGGCATTGGCGGTCGCGTTGGCGCGTCTTCCGGGACTGCGGCTGGCCGGCCCGGTCGAGCTGGAGGGCACCGTGTTCCGCAAGCCCAAGGCGGTGCCTGCCGCCTGGCTGGTGTGACGGATCAGAGGAGGATCGAGGCCACGATCAGGAAACCACCGAACCCGACGAGGTCGGTGATCAAGGTGAGGAAGATGTT
>DATHWB010000059.1:0-3948 GCA_035460965.1 Acidimicrobiia bacterium | reverse complement strand
CGCCCTCGATCTCGAACGCCAGGGTGGCGCCGTCCATACGGCGCCCAACCTGGTCGGCTCGAGAGCGGGGCAGCCGCAGAGGCTGCAGATCGGCGGTGAGGGTCTCGTCCCAGTAACGGAGGTCGTTTGCTCCCGGTTGGGTGTCGATCTGCCACTGGGCCACGTCGGCGTAGGTGAGCTCCAACTCGGGAAGGTCGGGCTGGGTTTCGGACCTGGCAGCGGCGTAGGCCGGTCCCAGTTCTGAAGCGAGGATCCCCATCGACAAACCATCGCAGACGATGTGGTGGGCGACCACGACGAGTACCTGATCGTCGTCGCCCACGTGGATGAGAGTGGCCCGGAAGAGGGGGTCGGAGGCCAGGTCGAACGGTTCGGAGATGAGCCGGTTGATCTCCTTCGAGAGAACGTCGTCTCGGGTGTCGTCGAGGAAGGCGGTCTCCAGGGTGAACTCGGACGCCGCCCGGAGAGACTGCACCGGTATCCCCGAACGGGTCTCTATGCGTGCGCGCAGGGATTCGTGCCGGTCTAGGAGGGTGCGCAGGGCGATCTCCAGGGAGGCAGCGTCGAGTGAGCCCCGGAGTCGCCAGACGGCGTCGATGTTGTAGACCGGGTCGTCAGGCCGGAGGCGGCTGAGCGACCAGAGACGTACCTGGGCCGGTGAGAGCGGATATTTCGACCGGTCCGACCGCCGGGGAATCCCGTTGCGGGTCCTGCCGGGCTGGAGCTTGGTTCGCAGCCGCTCTTCGAGCGCGATCCGCTGCTCGGGAGTGAGTCGGGCGATAGCCTCCTTGATGCGGTCAGAGTCCATGACGCCCCGTCCCGAGGTCACCGGCGGTGACCAGTTTCTCATGCATGAACGCCCTTCTCCGCTTCGCTTCCGTAGGAAGCATCACGCCTCGCTCCCACCGTCTTCGCTCGACCCCAGCGCCAGCACGGCGGCCATCAACTCGTCGTCCAGCTGCTCGGAGGCCAGGAGCTGAGTCACGAGCAGGGCCTGGTCGCCGACCGTCGAGTGAGTGCGGAAATCGGCGAGCGTGATTTCGACGTCGTAGGCGGCACGGAGACGCGCATTGGCCTGCATCGCAGTCAGGGAGTGCCCTCCCAGATCGAAGAAGTCGTCCCTGGTCCCGACCCGGTCGATCCCGATGACCTCTTCCCAGATACCGGCGATCTCCTCTTCGATCGGAGTGCTGGGAGCGACGAACTCCACACTCCCGCGGTTAGGGGGTGCTCCGAGTGTCGGTAGGGCGCGGCGATCGACCTTGCCTCCCACGGTGGTGGGCATTTTGTCAAGGTTCACCCAGGCGGTTGGAACCATGTAGGGGGGTACCCGCGTCCGCAACCAGTCCCTGAGCTCATCCACCTGGGTGTTACGCCCAGCAACGTAGGCCACCAGGCGCCGGGACGGGCCGTTCCCGTCAACAACGACCGCTGCCGAGCTGACGCTGGGATGCTCGGAGAGTTGGGCCTCGATTTCGCCCAGTTCGATTCGGTAGCCGCGTAGCTTGACCTGTGTGTCGCCGCGACCCAGGTACTCGATCGTCCCGTCCGATAGCCAGCGCCCCAGATCGCCCGTCCGGTACATGGGCTCGCCGTCCGTTCCAGGCTCCTCGACGAACCGCTCCGCCGTCAGCTCGGGACGGTTGAGGTAGCCCTTCGCCACCTGGGCACCGGCGATGCAGATTTCGCCGACCACCCCCACCGGCAGCGGGTTGAGGGCGCGATCGAGGATGTGGATGCGGACGTTGGCTATCGGCCGGCCGATGGGGATGCTCGGCCGGAGGCTATCCCCCGCCTCGCAGCGGAACGTCGTGGCATCGACCGTGTTCTCGGTGGGTCCGTAGTGATTGGCCAACTCCGCATCCAGAAGATCATGGAAGCGACGGCACAGCTCGGGTGGAAGCGGCTCTCCTCCGCAAGCGACCAGGCGGACGCTGCGGCACTCGGATACTCGAGGTTCCTGCAAGAAGACCGCCAGCATGGTCGGAACGAACTGGAGGATGGAGACGTCGTGGTCGACGATCGTCTGGATCAGAAGGGCTGGGTCCGTCTGGTCCCGGTCTTCAGGGATCACCAGTCCCGCCCCGGCAATCACACCCCCGAACAGCTCGACTATGGAAGCGTCGAACGCGATGGTCTTGGTTACGAGCAGGCGGTCCGAGGTTGTGACATCCAGGGCCCGTTCCATCCAGCGAAGGAGATTGGCGACGGAACCGTGCTTGACCATCACGCCTTTTGGGCGACCGGTCGACCCGGACGTGTAGATGACATAAGCGGTGTCGTCCGGGCTGACATCCTCGGGTGGAGCGGCAGGCTCGAGGTCGGGGGTCGTCGCGAAGTCATGCTCCTCCACGTCGACCACCGTCAGCCGAGCGTCGTCGAGCAAATGCCGGAGCTGCGCTTGGCTTAGCACGACATCCATTTGGGTCTCGTCGATCACGTAGCGGATCCGCTCGAGCGGGAACTCAGGATCCAGGGGAACGTAGGCAGCTCCCGTCATCAGCACCCCATAGATCCCGGTCAGCATGCCAACCGAGGGCCGGCACAGGATGCCCACCATCGATCCCCGGCCGACTCCGAGTCTCGACAGTCTGGAGGCCAAGGTTCGGGCTGATCGCTCCAGCTCGGAGTAGGTGAGAGAGCGCCCGTCCGTGACCACAGCGATGGAGTCGGGCCGGGCGTTTACGGTCTCCGTCAGCAGTGAAACGATCGTGGCGGGTGGGCCGAAGTCGGCTTCGGTCGAGTTCCACTGCTCGAGGAGGTGGAGTTCGGTTGCGGGCACCATGCCCACCTGACCCACCGGGACGGCTGGTCCCACCTCTACCAAGCCTTCCAGGAAGATCGTCCACCCTTCCAGGCGACGGTCGATGGTTGCCCGATCGAAGAGGGCGACGTCGTAGGTGCACTCGATGATCAAGTGATCGTCATGGGGAACGATATTGATGAAGGCGTCGAAGATCTCATGCCGTCTCGGGTTTGAACCTGGAACGGCAGTGGCTCCGTCCATGTCCAGCTGCCCGGAGGGTGAGTCCATGTTGAAGGTTGTGGAGACCAGGGGTGTCCGACTGGGATCCCGGGCTGCTCCGCTGTGACGGACGATCGCTCCATAGGAGAAGTCCTGGTGGTCGAAGGCGTCGAAGAAGGCGGCTCGGGTCGAGGCAAGGTGATCGGAGAAGGAGCCGTCTCGGGCGACGGGACGGCGCAGCGGCAGGGCATTGACGGCGTGAGCCACCAAGTCGCGGTTGGCGAAGCGGACATGACCGGCGATCGATACGGCCAGGCCGACCTCGTCCTGGTCGGTCAGGCGGGCCAGGAGGCACTCGAAAGAGCCGAGTAGGAGGGTGAAGAGAGTGACGCCCTCGGCCGCGGCCATCTCGCGTAGGCCTTTCAGCAGTTCGCCGTCGATTCGGCGGGTGGTGCGTTCCGCGGCGGTCCGCTTGACGGGAGGGCGGGGGCGATCGGCGGGCAGATCGGTGACCGGAAACTGCGTCCCGATGTAATCGACCCAGAAGTCCTTGTCGGCCTCGTAGTCGTCGCTGGAGCGGTACTGCTCGAACCAGTCCACGTACTCGGCCAGCGACATGGCAGGTGGAAGGTTGGCGTCCTCGCCGCGGCGGATGGCCGTGTAGAGCTCGGCCAGTCGACGTAGCAGCGTCCCGCTCGACCAGCCGTCGCACACGGCGTGGTGGACCGTGAGGAAGAAGTGATGGTCGTCCTCGGCTCGCTTGAGGAGGCGGGCGCGCACCAAAGGCCCACCGACGAGATCGAAGGGCGTATCCACGTCGTTGGCTCTCTCCCGGTCGAGGGCGGCGTCGGCCTCCCCTGGATCCAGAGACGTGAGGTCGACGAAGGTCACGTCGATCTCGAGCTTCGGGGCGATGCGCTGGCGCGTCATCCCTGGGTCGAACGTGACCCGCATCGAATCGTGGCGAGCGATGAGAGCATTGA
>DATHWB010000058.1:0-10637 GCA_035460965.1 Acidimicrobiia bacterium | reverse complement strand
CGCTGGATCTCGATCCCTCGTCTCCCTCGGCTCGCCCCCCGGATGGAGGTCGACGACTCAGGAGCAGACCGATCAGTCGGCGTCTGCCACCCCCAGGCTCAGTCGCGTCGGTCGCTCCCCGCTCGGAACAGACCCGGGTTTGCCCTGTGGAGCGGAACGCCTATCATTCCTGATCCGGTCTCCGGTCGTTCGCGTCTGCAATGACGCGGACGTGGGTCCTTTGGCCCGACTCCAATCTCCTCCCGAGGCGATGACGTGTCGTGCCGCATGCCTACCGCCGGGCCACACCAGAGACCGAGAATGACCATGTTGTCGATATGGCGGCGGCCGGTACGGCCGAGATGGAGAGTGAGATGAAGGTTCGTCCTTCGACAAAGAAGATGTGCGAGAAGTGTCGCATCATCCGACGCCGCGGTCGCGTCTGGGTGATTTGCGAGAACCCCCGCCACAAGCAGCGGCAGGGCTGAGGCCATGGCGCGTATCGCAGGTGTCGACCTCCCCCGTGACAAGCGGCTCGAGATCGGCCTCACGTACATCTTCGGAATCGGCTTGACCCGTGCCCAGCAGATCTGCGAATCGCTGAGCATCGACCCCGGGACCAAGGTCCGGGATCTGACCGACGACGAGACGGCCAAGATCCGTCGCTACATCGATCAGAGCTACACCGTCGAGGGTGATCTGCGCCGTGAGGTGCAACAGAACATCAAGCGCAAGATCGAGATCGGCAGCTACCAGGGAATCCGCCACCGTCGTGGCCTTCCGGTGAACGGCCAGCGCACACACACCAACGCCCGCACTCGCAAGGGCAAGCGCAGCGCCATCGCCGGTAAGAAGAAGGTCAAGAAGTAGGAGACGTCATGGCGAAACCAGCACAGGGAGCGAAGCGCGTTCGTCGTCGCGAGCGGAAGAACATCTCGCACGGCGTGGCCCACATCAAGGCCAGCTTCAACAACACGATCATCAACATCAGCGACCAGGGCGGCAACACCATCGTGTGGACGTCGGGCGGTTCCGTCGGTTTCAAGGGCTCGCGCAAGTCGACCCCCTACGCTGCCCAGGTGGCCGCCGAGGAGGCTGCCCGCCGCGCCGGTGAACACGGCATCCGCAAGCTCGACGTCATCGTCAGCGGTACCGGTTCAGGTCGCGACACCGCCGTTCGGACGCTGCAGAACATGGGGCTGGAGGTCTCGTTCATCAAGGACGTGACACCGATCCCGCACAACGGCTGCCGTCCCAAGAAGCGCCGGAGGGGTTGAACGATGGCTCGTTACACAGGACCTCGCCACAAGGCGTGCCGTCGTGCCCGCACGCCGCTCTGCCAGTCGAAGAAGTGCCCGGTCGACCGTCGTCCGTATCCCCCAGGGGACCATGGTCGCGGCCGTATCCGTGAGTCCGACTACCTCATCCAGCTGCGGGAGAAGCAGAAGCTGCGGATGATGTACGGAGTGCTCGAGAAGCAGTTCCGGATCTACTACCACCTCGCCGCCCGCCAGCCAGGGGTCACCGGTGACAATCTGCTCCGGATCCTCGAGACCCGCCTCGACAACGTGGTGTGGCGTGCCGGTCTGGCAGCGACGCGGCCCCAGGCCCGCCAGCTGGTCAACCACGGGCACTTCGAGGTGAACGGCACCAAGGTCGACATCCCGTCGTACCGCGTCCGTCAAGGTGACGTGATCACCCTGAAGGAGGCGTCGAAGGATCTGCTGATCGTTCAGCACAGTGTCGACACCCTCGGCTTCACCATTCCCGAATGGCTCGACGTCGATCACACGGCCCGCAAGGTGGTCATCCGTGACCTGCCCTCCCGGGCACAGATCGACACCGCGATCAACGAGCAGTTGATCGTCGAGCTCTACTCCAAGTAATTCTCCGAGAGAGAGGCCTCATAGTGCTGATCGTTCAACGCCCCCAGATCCAGGAGGAGCAGCTCAACGACACCCGCTCTCGGTTCGTGGTCGAGCCGCTCGAGCCGGGTTTCGGCTACACGCTGGGCAACACCCTGCGCCGCACCCTCCTGGCCCGGATCCCAGGTGCCGCCGTCACTTCGATTCAGATCGAAGGCGTGCAGCACGAGTTCTCGACCATCGAAGGAGTGGTCGAGGACGTCGTCGACATCATCCTCAACATCAAGCAGATCGTCGTCCGCATGGACGGCATCGACGAGCAGACCCTGTACCTGTCCGCCAAGGGTGCAGGCGAGGTGAAGGCCGGGGACCTCAAGGTTCCCGCCGGGATCGAGATCGTCAATCCCGACCTCGTCATCGCCACCCTGTCGTCCTCCGGCCGCCTGGAGATGGAGATGACGGTCGCCCCGGGCGTCGGGTATCGCACCGCCGAGTCGAACAAGGGCTCCGGCTCGATCGGGCTGATCCCCATCGACTCGATCTTCTCGCCGGTGCGGAAGGTGGCCTACTCGGTCGAGAACACGCAGGTCGGGCAGATGACCAACTTCGACAAGCTGATCCTCGACATCGAGACGAACGGGGCGATCACTCCCGCCGAGGCGGTTTCATCGGCCGGGAAGACCCTCCGTGAGCTGCTCACGCTCTTCGCCGACATGGGCGAGGGCGTCGGCCTGGAGCTCGGCGAGGTTCAGACGGAGTCGTCCGGATCTCCGGACCTCGAGCTGCCGATCGAGGCGCTCGACCTGTCCGAGCGTCCCCGCAACTGCCTGCGTCGTGCGCAGATCAAGACGGTCGGCGAACTGGTGCAGCGTACCGGGGACGACCTGCTCAACATCACCAACTTCGGCCAGAAGAGCCTCGAAGAGGTGGCGGCGAAGCTCGACGAACTGGGCCTCTCGCTCGCCGACGGTGGAGGTTCCTGATGCCACGGCCGCGCAAGGGGCCGCGACTCGGACATTCCCCGCACCACGAGAAGAAGATCCTCGCCAATCTGGCGACGTCGCTGATCGCGCAGGGAAAGGTCGAGACCACGCTGGCCAAGGCCAAGGCCGTCCGCCCACTCACCGAGAAGATGATCACGAAGGCTCGTAAGGGTGACCTCCACTCGCGACGGATCGTGCTCCGCACGATTCGTGACAACGAGGTCGTGACCAAGCTCTTCGACGAGGTGGCGCCTCAGTACGTGGACCGCCCCGGCGGCTACACCCGTATCACGAAGCTCGGCCCTCGCCGCGGCGACGGTGCGGAGATGGCGGTCATCGAACTCGTCTGAGGTCGCTCTGAGCGATCCGATCGGAAGCCCCCGGGACCCCGGGGGCTTCTTCGCGACCGGCTCGCCGCCTCCCGGCGCGCGTCGGGGCACTCCCGGGAGGTGGACGGTGGCCGGCGCGGGACGGGCGCCCTGTAGCCTGCACCACCGTGAACGGGTCCGTGTCCCCCTACATCGAGTTCGACCGCGAAGAGTGGGCGGCGCTGCGTGCCACCACCCCCATGACCCTCACCGAGGCCGAGGTCGAGAAGATCCGCGGCATCAACGTCGAGCTGTCGGCGGCGGAAGTCGAGTCGATGTATCTCCCGCTGTCCCGGCTCCTCAATCTCTACGTGAGGGCTTCGCAGGGGCTGTTCAGCGTGACGGACACGTTCCTCGGGCGGCCCACGGAGCCGGTGCCCTACGTACTGGCGATCGCCGGATCGGTGGCGGTGGGCAAGTCGACCATCGCTCGCATCCTGCAGATGCTGCTGTCCCGCTGGCCCGATCATCCGTCGGTCGACCTGGTCACCACCGACGGGTTCCTGTACCCCAATGCCATCCTGGAGGAGCGGGACCTCATGCACCGCAAGGGCTTTCCCGAGTCCTACGACCGACGCAGATTGCTCCAGTTCGTGACCGATCTGAAGGCCGGGGTGCCCGAGGTCCGTGCTCCCGTGTATTCGCACCTGACGTACGGCATCGTTCCGGACCAGGAGCGGATCGTCCGCCAGCCTCAGATCGTGATCCTCGAGGGTCTCAACGTCCTGCAGGGCGGAGGCACCGGGACATACGTCTCCGACTACTTCGACTTCTCGATCTACGTCGATGCACAGCCCGAGCACATCGGCGAGTGGTATCTCGATCGCTTCCTGACGCTTCGTGACACTGCCTTCCGTGACGAGAAGTCCTACTTCCACCGCTACGCCGAGATCTCGGATGAGGAAGCGCTGAGCGAAGGGCGGCGCATCTGGCGGGAGATCAACGAAGTGAACCTGGAGGAGAACATCCTCCCCACCCGAGAGCGTGCGACCCTCATCCTCCAGAAGGCGCGCGACCACGCCGTCGAACACGTCAGCCTGCGGCGGGGATGAACGCCTCGGGAATGGAGGTCGAACTGCGCGGCATGCTGGCCGCGCTGCAGCCGTCGGGTTCAGTGGAGAGGATGGCGGTGGCGGCGGTGCTGGCGCTCCTCGATGAGCCGGATCCATTCTCGTCGTCGAGCTTCGAGCCGGGTCACATCACGGCTTCGGCGTTCGTGGTGCATCCCACCGAGCGGTCGGTGGCCCTCGTGCTCCACAGCAAGTTGAAGAGGTGGCTGCAGCCGGGGGGTCACGTCGAGGCGTCAGACACCTCGATCGTGTCTGCGGCGATCCGTGAAGTCGCCGAGGAGGTCGGCGTGGGACCTGCCGACGACCCGTGGCTCCTGGATGTGGACGTCCACGTGTTTCCCGAGCGTCATGACGTCCCTCGCCACCTGCACCACGACGTGCGGGTGGCCTTCACTGCCGACTCGAGCACGCTGAGGATCGGTGAAGGTGCCGACGACGTGCGCTGGTGGCCGTTCGACGACGCGATCGCGCTGGAGGAATCGGTGGCGCGACCCGTGCGCAAGCTGCGGTCGACGCTCCGTCACTAGCCTGGCCGTCCACATGAAGAAGATCTTCTCCCGCGCCGTGCGTGGCGCCATGCTCGACCGGAAGGCGTTCGCCGAGGTGTTCTGGGACGACGACGCGGTCGCCGATGGTGTGATCGTGGTGGCCGCGGTGGCGGTGGCGTCTTTCCTCGTCGTTGCGTTGACGCGGGCATCCGTGGCGATCTCCTCGATACCCGCCCTGCTGCAGACGACGGTCTCGGCCGTCGCCTCGTGGTTGATCCTGGCCGCCGCCACGTGGTTCGCCGCCACCCGCCTGTTCAAGACAGGAGGCGGGATCCAGACGACCATGGCGACACACGGACTCGCCTATCTCCCGACGCTCACATTCGTCGTCCCGATCGCGATCGTCCCGGTGGTCGGGTTGATCTGGTACGTGGCCGTGCTCACCCGCGCCACCCAGGAGGCGGTGTCCTCCGACACGAAGACCGCGTTCCTGTCGGTCCTCGTCGGATTCGCCTTCATGCTCATCATCCAGGCGATCTTCCAACTGCCGTTCACTGCCGCTTCGGCTCTCTTCGGCCTCTTCTGAGTTGCCCCGCTACCGGCTCGATCTCGCCTACGACGGTTCCGACTTCCACGGGTTCGCCCGTCAACCGGGTGGTGTGCGGACCGTTGCCGGGGTGCTCGAAGAGGCGTTGGGGCGGGTGTTCCGCCAGGACGTGAGCCTCGTCGTGGCAGGGCGGACCGACACGGGTGTTCATGCCAGGCACCAGGTGGTGAGCTTCGATGCGGATCGGGAGGTCGACACCGGACAGGTGCGACGGGCCGTCTCGTCGATGCTCGGCCCGGAGGTGGTGGCTGTGCGGTGTGTCGTCGCCGAGCCCGGCTTCTCGGCGCGGTTCGACGCCGTCGCGCGGACGTATCGCTACCACCTGCTCGACTCGGAGGTCGCCGACCCCTTGCGGCGTCGCACGGTGTGGCATGTCGGCCATGCGCTCGATGTCGCAGCGATGGACGTGGCGGCGCACGGGTTCGTCGGCGACCGGGATTTCGCCACCTTCTGCCGTCGCCGGGAGGGCAAGGGCACCCAGCGCACCGTGCATGCCGCCGGGGTGCGACGTGATGACGACCTGGTCGTGTTCGAGATCAGGGCGAAGGCGTTCTGTCATCAGATGGTGCGCAGCCTCACCGGGTTCCTGGTCGAGGTCGGGCGTGGGCGTCGTGCGGCCGACTCGGTGGCAGAGGTGCTGGCGGCCCGCGACCGGTCGGTGGTCCCCAGCCCCGCCCCTCCCGGCGGCCTCGTCCTCTGGCAAGTCGACTACTGAAATCCGCCCCGCCGGGCGTCGTCCTGCGTACCCAGGGTTAGAAGGTACGCCGACGTACCTTCTAACCCTGGGTACTGGGATTTCTCGGGTTGGCGCGGAGCGGGGGGAGGGCGTATCCTGATGGCGCTTCCGTTCGGAGGCTCTCGTTTCCCACCGAGATCCCAGCCGATCAACCTCGCCCGCACGACCGGGCTCCCCACGACCGTCTGGACAGCGATGAACAACAAGACATTCTCACCGAAGGCGTCCGATCTCACCCGCGAGTGGTGGGTGGTGGATGCCGAGGGCATTCCGCTCGGGCGCCTCGCATCAGAGGTCGCTCAACTGATCCGCGGCAAGCACAAGCCGACGTTCGCGCCGCATGTCGACGGCGGGGATCACGTCGTCGTCGTGAACGCCTCGAAGATCGCGATCACGTCGGACAAGAGCCAGGAGAAGATCTACTACCGCCACTCCGGTTTTCCGGGTGGTCTCAAGGAGGAGACCTTCGAGGCACTGCTGGCCCGCCGTCCGGAGCAGGTCATCGAGCGTGCCGTCAAAGGGATGCTCCCCAAGAACAAGCTCGGACGCAAGATGGCGTCCAAGCTCAAGGTCTATGCCGGCCCCGATCATCCCCACCAGGCGCAGAAGCCGCAGGTGCGCGAGTTCGCCATCCGAAAGGTCGAATCCTGATGTCCAAGCCACTCGTACAGGCAACCGGCCGCCGCAAGTCGTCGGTCGCACGTGTCCGGCTGCGCGACGGCAGCGGGGCGGTCGTCCTCAACGGTAAGCCGCTGGAGCAGTTCTTCCCCACGATGGCCACCCGGATGCGCGTGATGGAGCCCCTGCAGATCACCAACATGGTGGGTCGCTACGACCTCGAGGCGACGCTTCACGGCGGAGGCACCACCGGCCAGTCCGATGCGCTTCGCCTCGGCATCGCCCGGGCGCTGATCGAACTCGATCCCGAGTTGCGGCCCACGCTCAAGCAGGCCGGGATGCTCTCCCGCGACGACCGCGTCGTCGAACGGAAGAAGTACGGCCTGCGCAAGGCTCGGCGGGCACCGCAGTACACCAAGCGCTGAGCGTGCTCCAGCCAGGCATCCGTCTCTTCGGGACGGACGGAGTCCGGGGCGTCGCCAACCTCGAGCTGACCCCGCATCTCGCCCTCGACCTCGGGCGGGCGGCGGGGTCGCTCCTTTCTCACGGCCCCGTGCTCGTCGGGCGGGACACTCGCCGATCGGGCGAGATGCTCTCCATGGCGGTGCAATCCGGATTCGAGTCGGTGGGAATCGACACCATCGACGTGGGGGTGATGCCTTCCGGCGGCATCTCCCACCTCACTCGCCACGGCTCCGCCGAGATGGGCGTGATCGTCAGCGCTTCGCACAATCCGGCCGCCGACAACGGCATCAAGTTCCTCGACAAGCTCGGTTCGAAGTTGAGCGACGCCGAGGAGGACCGGATCGAGGCACGGTTTCGTGATCCCGGCACCGCCGCCACCCCGTACGGCGGTGGGGTCGGAACGCGGCTCCGTCTCGCCGGAGCGCTCGAGTCGTATGTCGCCGACCTCGCTCGTGACGCCGCGTACTCCTTCACCGGCATGAAGGTCACGCTCGACTGCGCCCATGGTGCCGCCTACCAGGCGGCACCTGCCCTCTTCGAGTCGCTGAAGGCCGACGTTTCGGTGATCGGGGCGGAGCCGACGGGTCTCAACATCAACGACGGGTACGGCGCCACCCATCCCGACACCGTCGCCAGGGCGTCGTCCGGTGGAATCGGCCTCGCTTTCGACGGGGACGCCGACCGGCTCATCGCGGTCGACGAGAAGGGCAGGGTGGTCGACGGGGATCGCATCATGGCGGTGGTGGCCCGGCACTGGCACAAGGGCGGCAAGCTCAAGAACGGCATCGTCGTCACGACGGTGATGGCGAACCTGGGGTTCATGCGGGCCATGCAGGAGGCGGGGATCGAAGTGGTCACCACCAGGGTCGGCGATCGCTACGTGCTGGAGGCCATGCAGGAGCACAAGGCCATCCTGGGAGGCGAGCAGTCGGGTCATGTCATCTTCCTCGACCGCGGCCGCACTGGCGACGGCCTACTCACGGCGATCCGGCTGTTGGAGGTGATGGCCGGTACCGGTCGTCCACTGGCCGACTTGAGCGACGAAGCGATGCGTACCTATCCGCAACGCCTCGTGAACGTCGGCGTCGAACGGAAGGATCGCCTGGAAGGGGCGTCCGCCGTGTGGGACGCCGTCCACCAGGTGGAGAGCGAGTTGGGAGCCGACGGGAGGGTCTTGATTCGAGCCTCCGGAACCGAGTCCCTGGTGCGAGTCATGGTGGAAGCAGCTCGTGCAGAGGACGCCGAGCGCTACGCTGATTCTCTCGCCGAGACTGTCCGAAACGAGCTCGGCTGAGCCATCGAGGAGGTGAACCCGAAGCGACACTCCCAGCCCCGAACACACACACAAGCGCCAGGCCTCCCCGACGGGAGGTGACGAGGTGGAAGGTCATCGAAAGATTCGGCGGATGCCTTCCCGGCCGTCCACGGTCGTGACGCACGCGGAGAAAACCCGGGAGTGATCCCGGAACAGAGCCGCCGGCGAAGTGGAGACGAGTCGTATCACGACGACACACGTCGGTCGTCGTCGAATCGATCGTCCGTTCCGGGCTGTTCCCATCGTCGACTCCGCGTGGTGACGCGCGCGTGCAACGAGAGGAGATTCCCATGTGTGGAATCGTTGGTTACGTCGGCCCGAGGGCCCCGCTCGACGTCCTGATGCCCGGGCTCGAGCGACTCGAATACAGGGGCTACGACTCCGCCGGAATCGCCCTGAACACCGGTTCTGCCCTGGAGATCGTCAAGCGAGCGGGCCGCATCTCCGAACTGGCCGAGGCCGTCGGGGGTTCGGACCACTCCCAAGCCGTGTCGGGTATCGGTCACACTCGCTGGGCGACTCATGGAGCCCCGACCACGCGCAACGCACATCCCCACCTCGGGTGCGACGGCTCGGTGAGCCTGGTTCACAACGGCATCGTGGAGAACTGGGCGGAACTCAAGTCCGGGCTGCTCGAGCGCGGCCACACGTTCTCGTCCGACACCGACACCGAAGTGGTTGCCCACCTCCTGGAGGAGCGCGCTTCGATGCCACTGGGAGACGCGGTGCGCCAGGTGATGACCATCGCGGACGGCGCCCTGGCCCTGGCGGTGCTTCGGAGCGACGACCCCGACCTGATCGTCGGGGCTCGGCGCGGCTCGCCCCTGGTGGTGGGTCTCGGCGACGGTGAGAACTTCCTCGCCTCCGACATCCCGGCGTTCCTCGAACACACCCGCCGAATGGTCGTTCTCGACGACGACGACGTCGTGGAGGTCCGACCGGACGGCGTGACCGTCACCCGCCTCGACGGCACGGTCGTCGCTCCGAAGGAACGAGAGGTGGAGTGGGATCTGCAGTCGGCCGAGAAGGGTGGATACGACACCTTCATGCTGAAGGAGATCCACGAGCAGTCGACCGCCGTCGCCGACACCCTGCGGGGCCGCATCGAGAGCCCCGACCGCATCACGCTGCGGGAGCTGCAGCTCGAGGATCGGGTGTTGCGGATGGTCGACAAGGTGTTCGTCGTCGCCTGCGGGACGTCGTATCACGCGGCGATGATGGCCAAGTACGCCATCGAGCGGTGGGCTCGGCTTCCCGTGGAGATCGACATCGCCTCGGAGTTCCGATATCGAGATCCGGTGCTCGACGATCGGAGCCTCGTCATCGGCATCTCGCAGTCGGGGGAAACGATCGACACGTTGGCGGCGGTCCGATACGCCAAGGCGCAGGGAGCAACCCTGATCGGCGTGTCCAACGTCGTCGACTCGGCGCTGGCCCGGGAGGCCGACGCCGTGCTCTACACACGGGCGGGACCCGAGATCGGGGTGGCGGCGACGAAGACCTTCACCACGCAGTTGGTGGCGATGCAACTGCTGGGTCTCTACCTGGCACAGGTGCGCGGCTCGATGGACGCCGGTCGGATCGGCACGATGATCGGAGAACTCGAAGCGCTCCCGGCGAAGATCGAGCGAGCCGTGCAACTCGAGCCCCAGGTGGTGGAGATGGCAAGGGCATGGTCGGAGGTCCGCGACTTCTTCTTCCTCGGCCGATCCGGAGACTTCCCGGTTGCGATGGAAGGTGCCCTCAAGCTGAAGGAGATCGCCTACGTCCGGGCCGAGGGGTACGCCGCCGGTGAGATGAAGCACGGTCCGATAGCCCTCATCGAGCCGGGAGTGGTCGTGGTGGGGGTGGCCACAGACACGCACGTCCGGACGAAGACCCTGTCCAACATGCAGGAGATGAAGGCGCGGGGCGCCACGATCGTGATGGTCGTGGAGGAAGGCGACGAGGAAGAGGCGTCCCAGGTCGCCGACCACGTCATCGCCGTCCCTCGCAGCGCCGATCTCATCTGCACCGTGACGGCGGTCGTGCCCCTGCAGTTGCTGGCGTACCACGTGGCGACCGCCAAGGGCTTCGACGTCGACAAGCCGCGCAATCTCGCCAAGACGGTGACCGTCGAGTGAAGCGGAGGTGGGCGCCGCCC
>DATHWB010000057.1:0-5200 GCA_035460965.1 Acidimicrobiia bacterium | reverse complement strand
GCCGATCGAAGGCGGTGGTCGCCGCATCCGGGCGCAGTCCTGCCCAGGAGGCGAAGGAGTCGGGTGTGGCCGGACCGAAGACCTGCAGGTAACGCCTCAGCAGCTCGAGTCGTGCAACTGAGGGATCGACCGCCGGCGCGGGCACACGCCAAATCAGCGGCTGTCTGGAACCGTCCCAGTGGATGAGAAACCTGCCGGTGGGAGCGGCGTATCGCAGAGCGTTGTCGTGCACACCAGCGATGCGAGCAGCATCGCGGACGTCCATCCGCTTCTCGCCGAGGGCAGCCTCCAACCGGTCGGCGATTTCCTCTGCGCGCTGTCGCCTCTTCGGCTCGTCGGACAGTCGACCCAGGGTGAACAAGGCCCGATCACGTTCTGCGATCACGAACGCGCTGAACCGAGGTCCCCAGACTTGGACCAGCGGCGGTTCCTTCCACGTATCAGGACCGATCTCCGCCACCCGTGCGTGGATCGACAACAGAGCTGCCCTCGGCATGCTGTCCTGAAGCCCAGCCATGGCTGCCCTTTCCAGAGAGGCCCGTGAACGGGCGAGCCTCTGGTCCAAACCCGACACCTTCCGCCGGTGAGCGAGGATCTGCTTACGTGTGAGCTGGAGCACCGCCACGGAACCCTACCGACCGAAGTCGGACCGCCCTGGAACGCGAGTATCTGAGAGAACATGACAACTGGTCCCCCGGCGGCCGACCTCGGAACCTGGCAGTCCCCTCTCATCTCGGGCGGCGCTCGTCGCCTTGCCGCACGCAACGCCTCGAGGGGGCGCGGACAAGGGCGATGCCGTAGGCGCAGTCTCCATCCTGATCTGATGTCCGTTTCGTTGCCCAGAGCCGTCGTACTCCTCACACCAGATTGCCTGACCACTGTGACTCTCGACGCCGGCGTCACCGAATGGCTGCTCGACTCCGACCCTGCGATCCGTTGGCAGGTGATCAGGGACATAGCCGGCCGGAACGCGCACTCATCCTGCTAACAGGCCCGAGCTGCAACCAGGGGGACCTACCTGGGCTGGGAGCACCCACTTTCCTGCGCGTTCTCGGAGGACAGAGTCGAGTGGGGCAACGACGGTCTTGGAACCGAACGCATCGTGAGCGCAGCCTGGGCGAGGTTCGTCACATCGCTGCAACGAAGAAAACCCCTGTCAACCAGGGGTCTTCTTGGCTCCGGGGGTGAGACTCGAACTCACAACCTGCGGATTAACAGTCCGTTGCTCTGCCGATTGAGCTACCCCGGAAGGAACGTCGGAACCGACGCCGGCGGCATCTTAGCCGGAGGTGTCCTTTCCTCCGATCCGACCCGTCGGTCACACGACCTTGCGCTTGGCGGCCGCCTCGTCACGCTTGGTCTTCTTGTCTTGGCGCTTTTCCTTCAGGTTCTTGGCGGGCACCTTCTTGGTGCTTCGGCCGCCCTTGTCCTTGCTTGCCATCAGTGCCTCCAGGCGTCGCCGGACTGGCGACAGACCCCATTGTCCCACCAACCGTGACCCAATGGGGTGCGCTCGACACGCTGCGAACGGAACATGCGACAATCGAGTCATGAGATTTCGACTTGGCATGCTCGTCGGTGGAGTCATCGGGTACGTACTCGGCACCAGGTCCGGCCGGGGTCGATACGAACAGATCAAGCGCTGGGCGGGTGCTCTCCGGGACCATCCAGCGTTCCTGCAGCTCCAGGCTCAGGCCACGGGGGTGACCGACCTGGCCCGCACGGGCGTGGCCGAAGGTCTTCGGGCTGGGTCCAGACAGCTCCGGGACGCAGCCGACGACGTGGTGCCTTCGGCCCAGCAGGTTGCTGGTCGGTAGCCGACCGGGACGTTTCGAGAACCACAACGCATGCTTGCAGCATGCTCTCACTGAGACACCGACGATCAGCTGTCCTCGAGGAAACCTTCGAGACGACGGGAATTGTTGGGGTGACGCAGCTTGGCGAGGGCCTTCGTCTCGAGTTGGCGGATGCGTTCGCGGGTCACGCCGAACCGCTCCCCCACCTCCTCCAGCGTGCGAACCCGCCCGTCCTCCAGGCCGAAGCGCATGATCAACACGTCCCGCTCCCGATCGTTCAGTCCCTCCAGGGCATGTGAGATGTAGTCCTGGAGAAGCCGGAACGTGGCCGCCTCCACCGGGACCTCCGCCGACCCGTCCTCCACGAAGTCGCCCAGCGTGGAATCGTCCTCCTCGCCGACGGGCGTCTCCAGGGACACCGGACTCTGGGCGATCTTGTTCAGTTCTTCGACTCGGTCCGGGTCGATCTCGAGGTCCTTGGCGATCTCCTGGATGGTGGGTTCGCGTCCGAGATCCTGGGACAGATCCCGCTTGGATCGAATCAGCTTGTTGATCATGTCCACCACATGGATCGGCACACGGATGGTGCGGGCCTGGTCGGCGATCGCCCGGGTGATGCCCTGGCGGATCCACCAGCTGGCATAGGTCGAGAACTTGAAGCCCTTGCGGTAGTCGAAGCGGTCCACCGCCCGCATCAATCCGAGGTTCCCCTCCTGGATGAGATCGAGCAGCGGCATCCCCCTGCCGACGTAGTTGCGGGCGATCGAGACCACCAATCGGAGATTGGCCTCGACGAGGCGCGAGTGGGCGGCATTGCCCTTGCGTACCGCTCGTTCCAGCAGCACGCGATCTTCGATGGCGAGTGTCTCCGCCTGCCGCAGCTTCTCCTCCGCCTTCGTGCCGGCCTCGAGCTGCATTGCCAACTCGACTTCCTGCTGGGCGGTGAGCAGCTTGTACCGGCCGATCTCCTGCAGCCACATCTTGACCGGATCGGAGACCGAGAGCGTCTCGTCGTCCAGCAGATCGTCGGCCGGATCGGCCACGCCTTCTTCGATCCGGATCTTCCGCTTCTTCAAGGTCTCGAGCACGCGCTCCAGGACATCCGGATCCGCCTCCGCCTCGACCAGATCGACCTGCACCTCGTGCATCGTGAGGAATCCCCGTTGGATGCCTCGCTTCGACAGCGAATCGACCACGGCTTCGACCGGCGGTGTGAACATCACTCGTGAACTCGTACTTTCCTGGCCTGGCGCAAACGTACCAACTCGGTCATGAGCTCGGAATACCCCTGGTCGTCGGGGTGCATCGACTGGATCCGCTCGGTGAGGCCGTCGAGGCGCAGGGCCAAGGCTCGATCTCTCACTCGGGCCAGGACATCCCCGATGGGATCGGCCGGGGCACCGTCGGTGGCGAGGTCGATCAGCAGGGCGACCTCTGCACCATCGCCGGCAGGGAGATCGACCGGCCGTCCGACCGGCGTCTCGGTCAATGCCTCCTCCACGGACCGGAACGCGGACCGAACGGCCGGGACCGAGAAGTCGTCTTCGGTCACTCCCGCCGTGGCAGCCGCTCCACCGTCGGCCAGTACCGACCGCAGCAGTTCCCGCTCGAGTCGCGTCGTGACGTCGTCCCGGGGCTGGATCCGGTGGCCAGGCGATGGCTGGGAGCGTCGTCGAGAGCGGACACCAACGGCCTGCTCGACGATCCCCAGATCGACACCCAGCCGGGATGCGGCGAACCGGGCGTACTCGGCGCGGGCGATGTCGTCTGTCACACGGGCGATCCGTGGGGCGATCGCCTTCAAGGCCCGGGCACGGGATTCGGGCTCCGTGAGGTCGTGAGTCGTCAGCTCGTGCTCGATGGCGGCCTGCAACAAGGGCTTGGCGCGAGCGATCGCATCGTCCAGTTCGGCCAGCCGTCCCTGCTGGACCATGTCGGCCGGGTCGACACCGCGCGGCATCTCGGCCACACGCAGGTCGAGATCCAGCCGCACCGGGATGTCGAGGTCTTCACCGCGCCGGGCGGCTTTGCTCCCGGCGGCATCGGCGTCGAACGCCAACACGATTCGGTCGGCAAACCGCCTCAGCAGTTCGAAGTGATCGTCGCCGAGGGCGGTGCCGTTCGTGGCGACCGCCATGGGCACGCCGTTTCGATGGAGCGAGATGACGTCGGTGTACCCCTCGACGACTACCGCGTACCCCGCCCGCTGGATCTCGCGACGGGCGCGATCGAGGCCGTACAGCAGGCGCGACTTCTTGTAGATCGGGGTCTCGGGGGTGTTCAGGTACTTCGGTTGCCCGTCCCCCAGGATCCGCCCCCCGAAGCCGACCGGTTCACCCTGGATGTCCCAAGTCGGAAACATGAGTCGATCATGGAAGTAGTCGTACGCGCCACCCCCCCTGCCCCGCCTGGCCAGTCCGGCGTCGATCATCACCCGGTCCGCGAACCCGCGGGCTCGGAGTTCGCGCACGAGATCGGATCGGTCACCACCCGGGGCGTAGCCGAGCCTGAAGTCGATCACCGTGTCCGAGTCGTAGCCTCGCCCGCGCAGATAGGAGCGGGCGTGGCCGGCGTCGGCCGAACCCATGAGCCGTGAGTGGTAGAACTCCATCGCCGCCCTGGTCACGTCGACCAACGCACGCCGGCGGCCCGCTCTCTTGGCCGCGGCCGGGTCCTCGGACAACGTGATGCCGGCCCGACGGGCGAGCCACTCCATCGCCTCGGGGAAGGTCAAACCCTGGGTCTCCTGCACGAACGTGAAGATGTCCCCGGCGGCTTGACATCCGTGGCACTTGTAGAGCCCCCGAGCGACGTCGAGGGACATCGACGGGGTCTTCTCCTGGTGGAAGACACAGATGGCCATGTGGTTGCGACCGGAGCGTTTGACCGTGGTCAGTTCCGCGACGAGATCGGCGATGCTGACCGCTGCTCGGATGCGATCGCGATCCTCGTCGGAGAAGGCCATGACGACGAGTGTACGGCGACCCTCCGACGGGCGTTCAGGAGGTGGGAACCGCCACGAACTCCAGGGTGAGGATCACCGACTCGGACACGTCGGCCACGCCAGGGGCGTTCGGGATGTTCAGTCCCCACATGGTCCGGTCGACCGTGGCCGTCGCCGTACCGCGGACCGAGCCCCCGTCGACGGCGGCGGTCACATCGAAGGTCACGAGGTTCGTGACGTCACGGATCGTCAGGTCTCCGGTCACCCTGAACGGTGTCCCCGACCCGTCGAATCCTTCGAGGGACGTCGGAACGAACTCGATGTACTCGAAGGAGTCGGCGTCGAGGATCGGTCCGCGAATCGCCCGGTTCCGGTTGCTCGAGTCGGTCGTGAAATCCCTGGCGTTGACGAGGATCGTGCCGATCCGCAAGGAAGCGGGGTCGCCGGCTTCGTAGAGGAT
>DATHWB010000056.1:0-2483 GCA_035460965.1 Acidimicrobiia bacterium | reverse complement strand
TGAGGAGAGGAGGAACCTGTGGGACCTCGGAGATTTCCCATGCGTTTCACCCGGCGAGAGTTTCTGTACCTGTCCAGCGCCACGTTGCTCGCCGCTGCCTGCGGCGACGGCGACGGCACTGCCACATCGACGACAGGTGCCGCGACCACAATCCCAGGGACGACCGCAGCACTCGGCGAGGGTGAGCCCGCCACGTCGTTCGTCGAGCCACGGGAGGCGTTGAGCGGCGAGCTGAAGATCCTGACGTGGGGCCACTTCGTGCCGGCGCACGACACTTGGTTCGACCCGTTCGCTCAGGAGTGGGGCGAGATGGTGGGTGTGGATGTCACGGTCGACCACATCGACGTCGCCGACCTTCCCGCCGCGATCGCCTCGGAGATCCAGTCGGGCCAGCCCGAGCACCACCTGTTCAACTACATCGCGGTGCTCAGCCAGCACGAGCCCTCGGTCGTCGACATGTCCGACGTCGTCGCGGAGGCCGAGAGCCGCTACGGCCCGATGCTCGATCTGACCCGCAGATCGTCGTACAACCCCAACACCGACAAGTTCTACGCCTACGCCCCCGCGTGGGTGCCGGACCCGGGCGACTACCGGAGGTCGCTGTGGGAGGGCGTCGGGATGGCCGATGGTCCCCGCACCTGGGACGACCTCCTTCAGGGTGGCGCTCAGATCTACGAGGACCAGGGCGTGCAGCTCGGTATCGGAATGTCCCAGGAGATCGACTCCAACATGGCGCTGCGGGCCCTGCTGTGGTCGTTCGGGGCGTCGATACAAGACGAGAACGAGATGGTCGTCATCAACTCCGACGCCACGATCGCGGCCGTCGAGTACATGAACGAATTGTTCAACACGGCCATGACCGAGGAGGTCTTCGCCTGGAACGCGGCGTCGAACAACCAGGGGCTCAATGCCGGCGAGCTCAGCTACATCCTCAACTCGATCTCGGCGTATCGCACCGCACAGGACGAGGGACTGCCCGTCGCCGACGACATCTTCTTCGTGCCTGCGCTGGAAGGCCCGGCCGCGGCGCTGGTCGCTTCCCACGTCATGTACAACTGGATCGTCCCTGACTTCGAGGGTGTGAACGTCGCCGCCGCCAAGGAATTCCTCCTCCACTACACCGAGAACCTGGCGCCCGTGGCGTGGCATTCGAAGCTGTACGACTTCCCGGCGTTTCCCGACCGTGTTCCCGCCCTCGACGGATGGTTGGACAGCGATCCGTTCGGCTCGCAACCGGCCGACAAGCTGTCGGTGCTCAAGACGGCGGTCGACTGGGCGACCAACATCGGGCATCCCGGCCCGGCCAACCCGGCCGAGGGTCAGATCTTCGGCGAGGCCATCATCCCGGTCATGTTCGCCGAGGCCGCCCAGGGGCTGAAGAGCCCGCAGCAAGCGGTAGCCGACGCCGAGAGCCAGATCAACGCCATCTTCGTCGACTGGCGGGAACGCGGTCTGGTCGGAGGCGGATGAGCGACTCGCACTCCGGCCGAGAAGTCGTTGGACGTTCCCAGACGGAGTCGGGTCGATGGCCGTCGTAGAGGTCCGCGGCTTGACCAAGCACTTCGGGGACGTCGCCGCTGTCGATGGCGTGGACCTGCGCTCCGAGGAAGGGGAGTTCCTCGTCCTGCTGGGACCCTCCGGCTCCGGCAAGACGACCCTCTTGCGGATGATCGCCGGCTTGGAGCAACCTACGTCCGGCGAGATCCTGATCGGTGGCGAGGACGTGAGTCGCCTGCCCCCTCGGGCGCGACGCATCGCCATGGTCTTCCAGTCCTATGCCCTCTACCCGCACATGACCGTGTTCCGGAACATCGCCTTTCCGCTCCAAGCCGAGGGGCTGGATCGACCGGAGCGTCTCGACAAGGTGCAGTGGGCCGCCGAGCTGCTCGGGATCGATCAGCTCCTCCATCGCCGTCCACGCCAACTCTCGGGCGGGGAACGCCAGCGAGTTGCCCTCGCCCGCGCTTTGGTGCGTGCGCCGAGCGTGTTCCTTCTCGACGAGCCCTTGTCCAACCTGGATGCCAAGCTGAGGGCGGCGGCGCGGGACGACCTGCTGGAGTTCCAGCGCCGCATAGGCACGACCACCCTCTACGTCACCCATGATCAGGTGGAGGCCATGGGGATGGGTGACCGGATCGCCGTCATGGACCAGGGAAAGGTGCGCCAGTTCGGCACCCCCGAGGAGGTGTATCACCACCCAGCCGACACGTTCGTGGCCAGCTTCCTGGGATCCCCGCCGATGAACCTGCTCGACAGCGACGACTTCCTGTTGGGATTCCGGCCGGAGCAGTTCCTGCCCGAGAGTGTCGCCGGCGAGGACTCGGACCGGATCCCTTTCACCTTCCACGTCAACCGCATCGAGTACCTGGGATCGGAGCGGTATCTCTACGGTCATGTGCGCGGCTACGACGAGACCAGGGTCATCGCCATGCTCCCGGCGACGGTCACCGTGCCGCTGGCCGTCGACCAGGATCACGGGTTCT
>DATHWB010000055.1:0-1808 GCA_035460965.1 Acidimicrobiia bacterium | reverse complement strand
CTCGACGGGTACTGGCTGCGCCTGACGCTCTCCGATGGCCAGGTCATCGAACGAGAGGTCGGAGAGGCCCTGTGGGGACCCGTCTTCGAGCCGGTGAGGACTGATCGGGAGGTCTTCGAGGCGGCGTTCGTCGACGGCGGGACGGTCGCGTGGCCAGGGAACGCCGACCTCGCACCCGAGACTCTGATCTGGGGCAGTTCCGGCTCCGAACCTACTGGGGCGCCACCAGCTCGCATGAAGGTTGCTCGCCTCTGGTGACGTTTGGGGAGGTTCTTGCTTGCCCCACCCGAGCGGCCGGCGATCGGGCTGGTTTGGTCACGCGGGACTCTTCGGCGGTGGCCCCGTGCGTGTGGTCAGTCATCGGGGGACGCCGACTGCTTGTTTGTCGATGCGTGCGACGG
Organism: Acidimicrobiia bacterium; assembly: GCA_035460965.1. Lineage (GTDB taxonomy): Bacteria > Actinomycetota > Acidimicrobiia > Spongiisociales > ZC4RG35 > DATHWB01. The sequence continues at coordinate 1,407 of DATHWB010000055.1, read as the reverse complement.
AATGGCAACGGTGAAGGACCACGGACCCTCGACGGGCGCGCTCGGAGACTCCGGAAATGGGTCCATGAACCGGCTGATCTCGATTCTCAGTTCGGTGGCCGTCGGGGGTGGCGCCGGCGAGAAGCGCAGGTCATAGCGGGAGGTTGATGGCGAAGACCCGCCGCTGCCCTGGACGGCGGCGACGTACTCGGTGCCGGCGTCATCGGTCACCTGCAACTCGGCGAAGTGCCCCGGTGGCGCGACCGGCGGCCTGACGTGGCTGACCAGGGACACGATGCCGCCATCGGTTCGGAGCTCCGCGGCGATGGCCTCGAGTCGAACTCCATTCGCCGTGGCTTCTCGGGCAATCGGGATGACCTGGCTGAGTGCTCCGGAGTCGACATCGGCCACGCGTGTGATGGCGTGCCCGAACTCCAGGAGGAGCCCCGGCCCCGCGTTCTCATCCTTGGGGACGAGGCTGCCCGACCAGCCGGCGGAAGGGTTCCGTCGCGCCACGACCATCGCGGCGGCGACTGCGGCAAGCCCGAGGAGCAACCCGACGAGGAGTCCAGTCCCGACGGCGACGCCGAGGCCCAGGAGGAGGAGCGCCGCGGCCACGACGACGACGCCCACGATCAACAATCCGAGGACCGGGCGTCCATCCGACTGCATCACGGAAGATCGTTCACGTCCGTCACCCAGCGCGACCCAGGCTGCGGATGGTCGGGGTGCCGGGAACGGTTGGCATCGGGTTCCCTCCTGGGCAAGGCCCGCGCTGGCTTGCCTGTCGGAGAGGCTACCATCGGCGTCCAGACGGATGCGTTGCTGGATCCGTGGCACGCGTCGACGCGCTTGGTTCGCGGGCCGACGGCTGAACAGGAGGGACGCCGGTGGAGCTCCCCGACTATTGGCTGTCTCGTCCCGCTGGTGAGCCGGGAGCGGAGGTGCGCGGGGCGTTCGATCGGATATGGGATGCGGCCGTCGCCTCCGGCGACTGCCCCATGGTCGAGGTCGACCCGTCGCTGCGGTGGCAGTTCCTCTGTCACCTGGCCGATGCCCGAGGAGCCGTCCTCCACGGCTCCGGAAGGCCCGGCATCGAGGTGTTCGAGCCGCGGCAGGCCATCGATCTGAGGGAGTTCGGCAACCGCAAGGCGGTGTACGCGGCGGGTGACGGCATCTGGGCGATGTTCTTCGCGATCGTGGATCGGGATCGGATCCCATCGGTCACGAATGCTTGCATCCGCCTGGCCGATGCCGCGGGGAACGTCAGCCCGCCTCGGTACGTGTTCTCGATCAGCCGATCGGCGCTGCCCCTGCGGCCCTGGCGATCGGGCACGGTGTACGTGCTGTCCGGCGAGACCTTCGAGCTCCAGCCGCCGCTCCGCCTGGGCGAGTTCGAGGTCCGCATTCCGCAGCTGGCCAGCCCCG
>DATHWB010000054.1:0-4722 GCA_035460965.1 Acidimicrobiia bacterium | reverse complement strand
CGGGCCGTGAGCGGAGAGCCGATCGGAACGGTCGTCCACTAGGGAGGAACGATGCTCGACGACCTTCTCGACGAGGCCCGCAAGTCGATGGACACCGCCGTGGAGCACGTCGGTTCGGAGTTCGCCACCGTTCGCACGGGTCGGGCGAATCCGCAGATCCTCCACCGCATCTCGGCCGAGTACTACGGCACGCCCACCCCGCTCCTGCAGCTGGCTTCGATGAGCGTTCCCGAGCCACGGCTACTGGTCGTGCAGCCCTTCGACAAGGGTGCGCTGCCCAACATCGAGCGTGCCATCCGCGAGTCGGACCTCGGTCTCAACCCCTCCAACGACGGCACCGTCATCCGCATCTCCTTCCCGACCCTCACCGAGGAGCGCCGCAAGGAGCTGATCCGGCTCGTTCGCCACATGGCGGAGGAGGGTCGGATCGCCATCCGCAACATCCGCCGACACACCAAGTCGGACATGGAGGCCCTCCACGGCGAGATCTCCGACGATGAGATCCATCGCGCCGAAAAGGACCTGCAGGATCTGACCGATTCGATGGTCGGACGGGTCGACGAGCTGCTCTCCCGCAAGGAGAGCGAGTTGCTCGAGGTCTGAGCGTGCCCGACGACCGTCAGAGGTTCACGCGTCCGTGGGAGGCGTTGGACGCCGACGACGTGGTGGACGACGCCACGGACGACGAGGCACCGTACGACGAGGCACCGGACGACGAGGTCGCAGCAGACGGCGACGCGGTGGTGCTCCCCGAGTGGGACGCGCGAGGGGGAGCGGTCGAGAAGCCTCACCTTCCGACGGAGGGGAGCATCGAGGACTACACCCACGACGACTATCTGGCCGCCACGACGCGGGAGTACCAGGGCCTGGCCGAGGAGGTCGCCGCTGCCGAGCGCATGGACTACGAGCGACAGGCGGTGGCGGCGTCGATGCCGGGTGTCGGGACCGGCCTGGTCGGCTTCGAGGACGTCACCGGTCATCGCGGCGTGTCGGAGGAGGACGTGGAGGCCGAGGAGCAGCAGCGAACCTCCGACCTCACGCTGAGGATCGGGTCGGGGATCGTGCTGGTCGGCCTCTTCCTCGGGTGCCTGTTCCTGGGTGGTGTCTGGTTCACGGCGCTGGTGGCCATCGTCATGGTCCTGTCGGTGGGCGAGTTGTACGCCACACTCAGAAGCCGCGAATTCCGGCCGGTCGCCCTGTTCGGCTTCCTCGGGGTGGTCGGGGGAGCGGTGGCCGCCCATCTCGGTGGAGTCGAGGCCGTGGCGGCCACGCTCACCGTCGCCACCGTCGCCGTCGCCCTCTTCTACTCGGTGGTGGTTCGCCGCGATCCACTCGAGAACGCGGCGGTGACGATCTCAGGCATGGTGTGGGTGTCACTCCTGTCCTTCGCCATCGTCATCGCACAGGCGCCCAACGCCGTCGAGTTGATTCTCCTGCTCGTGCTCCTGACCGCCTTCTTCGACATCGCCGCCTACTTCGTGGGACGGGCCTTCGGGCGACGACCGATCGCGCCCGTGGTGTCTCCCCGCAAGACCGTCGAGGGATTGGTCGGCGGGGTCGTTACCACCGCCGGGTTGGCGGCGATCCTGTCCACGCTGCCCGCCTACGACTTCATGAGTCTCGGGCACGCCATCCTCGTGGCGTTGGTCGTGTCGGTCTTCGCGCCGCTCGGTGACGCGGCGGAGTCGGTGGTCAAGAGGGCGCTGGACACCAAGGACATGGGCTCGATCCTCCCCGGTCACGGAGGCATGATCGATCGGATCGACGCGCTGCTGTTCGTTGTTCCGGCCGGATACGTCCTCTTCCGCCTACTCGACTACCTGTGACAGACCGGCCGCTCGTCGTTCTCGGTGCCACCGGGTCGATCGGGCGGCAGACCCTCGAGGTCTCCGACCAGCTCGGGATCGGAGTCGACGTGCTCGCCGCTCGTCGCCCGCGCCCCGAACTCGCCGAGATGGCGTCCCGGTACCCGGAGTCCTCTCTCGTCGTGACCGGAGGCAGCAGCGAGGAACGCCGGTGGCTCGCCGAGGCGGTGCCGAACACGATCGAATGGGGGAGCGAAGCCCTCGTGGCAGCCGCCGCCCGCCCCGGGCGTACGGTCGTCAACGGCCTGGTGGGTGCCGCCGGTCTCGCTCCGACGATGGCCGCACTGGAGGCAGGGAACCGTCTGGCCCTGGCGAACAAGGAGAGCCTGGTGGCTGCCGGACCCTTGGTGATGGAGGCTGCGACGCGCGCCGGCGCACAGCTCATCCCGGTCGATTCGGAGCACTCGGCGTTGTTCCAGCTCGTCGGTGCCAGCGACCCCCGAGAGATCCGGTCCCTCGTGCTGACGGCGAGCGGTGGACCATTTCGCGGACTGGCCCGCCCAGCCCTGGAGGAAGTCGGCCCGGATGCGGCCCTCGCTCACCCGACCTGGTCGATGGGTCGCCGTATCTCCGTCGACTCGGCCACTCTCGCCAACAAGGGCCTCGAGGTGATCGAGGCTCACGTGCTCTTCGGCGTCTCCTACGACGACATCGAGGTCGTGGTCCACCCCCAGAGCCTCGTCCACTCCCTCGTGGGCCTGACGGACGGCTCGCTCCTCGCCCACCTGGGGGCGACCGACATGCGAATCCCGATCGCCTACGCGTTGTCGTACCCGAATCGGGTGGAATCGGGGATCGAGTTCGGGTTGCCGGGCCTCACCCTCCAATTCGAGCCGGTCGACACCGAGACCTTCCGGGCGCTCGACCTGGCCTATCGGGCCGGCCGGGAGGGCGGCGTGGCGCCGTGCGTGTTCAACGCCGCCGACGAGATCGCGGTGCAGGCCTTCCTGGACGGGAGGCTCGGGTTCCTCGGGATCGCCGAGGTGATCGAGCGCACCCTGGACGCCGTCCTGCCGGACCCGATCGAGTCGGTGGCGCACGTCTTGGAGGTCGACCGCCAGGCGCGGGAGGTGGCGTCGGCGATGATCTCCGGCACCTGCTGAGCTCGGAGTTAGCCGTCCGATCGGCGGTATCCTGGCGTCTCCCATGTCACCGGACTACACATGATCGGCGGTATCTCCGCGCTCGTCGCCCTCGTCGGCTTCATCGTCGCCCACGAGGCTGGGCACTACTTCGCCGCCCGGGCCACCGGGATGAAGGTCACCGAGTTCTTCATCGGATTCGGCCCGCGGATCTGGTCGTTCCGGCGCGGGGAGACCGAGTACGGGATCAAGCCCATTCCATTCGGCGCCTACGTCAAGATCGTGGGGATGAACGCCCTCGAGGACGTGCCCCCGGAAGACGAGCATCGGACCTACCGATCCAAGCCCTTCTGGGCGAAGTCGCTCGTGGTGCTGTCCGGGGTCGTCGCCAACTTCCTGATCGCATTCCTCATCTTCGGCGTGGTGGCCTTCATCGAGGGTCGGCCCGTTCTCGTCGACGGCGAGCCCGTTCTCTCCACCGAGGTGGCCGCGGTCGTTCCAGCCGACGACGCAGGGGTCCCGACCGCCGCGGCGGTAGCCGGGCTGCTTCCCGGCGACGTGATCCTGGCGATCGACGGCCGCGCCGTGGGCGGATGGGAGGAGTTGCGCTCGGAGATCGAGGGCGCCGCCGGCAGGGACGTCGTCCTCACCGTCGCCCGCGGCGGCTCCGAGGTGAACCTGGCCGCCACGATGGGTTCCCGCCTCGATCCCGAGACCGGCGCCACCACCGGTTTCCTCGGCTTCGCCCCCGCAGTGGCCACCGAGGACATCTCACTGCTCGCCGCCGGCTGGACCGGGGCCCGGCAGGTCGGTCTCGCCGTCGAGTTCACGTTCGAGGCATTCGGGCGGTTGCTGCGATTCGACACGCTCGGTCAGCTCTTCGGGGGGATCACCGGAGGCGAGATCGATCCCGACGTCCGACCTGTCAGCCCGATCGGGATCGTCCAGATCGGCAGTCAGGCGGAGGAGTTCGGGATCCTGAACATGGTGCTGCTCTTGGCCTTCGTGAACGTGATTCTCGGGACGCTCAACGCCCTCCCGCTGTATCCGCTCGACGGAGGGCACTTCGCAGTCGCCGTCTACGAAAAGGTCACGGGCCGGACCGCCGACATGCGGAAGCTGGTGCCCATCGCCCTGACGGTGATCGGGATCCTCGGGCTCATCGGGGTGTTGGCGATCATCCTCGACATCGTCAATCCGATCGACCTCTGAGCGAGCTGGTCTAGCGTGCACACCGTGATCGAACGAAGACGGACGCGGCGCCTCCACGTCGGCTCGGTTCCGGTCGGCGATGGCGCCCCCGTGACCGTGCAGTCGATGACCACCACGAAGACGGCGGACGTGGACGGGACCTTGCAGCAGGTGTACGCGCTAGCGGCCAACGGTGCCGACATCGTTCGCATCACCTGTAACGACGTCGATGCCGCCAAGGGACTGGCGGAGATCGTCCCCCGATCCCCGGTGCCGATCATCGCCGACATCCACTTCCAGTATCGGCTCGCCCTCGCCGCCCTCGAAGCCGGGGTCGACGGTCTGCGACTCAACCCGGGGAACATCCGCAAGGAAGAGCACATCAAGGCCGTTGCCCGCGAAGCGAAGGACCGCGGCAAGCCGATCCGGGTCGGGGTGAACGCCGGATCCCTCGACAAAGACATCGAGGCGCGATTCGGGGGAGCGGTTCCCGAGGCGCTGGTCGCGTCGGCCCAGCGCGAGATTCGGTTCCTGGAGGACGTCGACTTCACGGACATCAAGATCTCCGTGAAGCACTCCAACGT
>DATHWB010000053.1:0-4795 GCA_035460965.1 Acidimicrobiia bacterium | reverse complement strand
CGCCAGCTGCTTCTCGATGGCGCTCTCCGGTGCGCTGGGTCGGGCCGGCACTCCTCCGACGAGCCTCGACGTGACCGCCACGGCCACCTTCGTGCCCGGCACGGGCATCACCGGCATGAAGCTGGTCGTGTCGGGCGATGTCCCCGGTCTCTCGGACGAAGGGTTCGCCGAAGCGGCGAACGGGGCCAAGGAGAACTGCCCGGTTTCCCAGGCGCTCAAGAACAACGTCCCGGTGACGCTCGAGATCGTCTGAGTTCGGGCACGAGAGAGGAGCGGCCGCGGGGCCGCTCCTCTCTAGGGTGACGGCGTGAGCGAACACAAGTGGCTCGACCGGGCGGCTTCGTTCAGCTGGAAGTATCTGGCGGTGATCGCGGCGGTGACGGTGACCTTCTACGCGATCGGGGTCATCAAGGTCGTGGTCATACCGCTGATCCTCGGGCTCTTCGTCGCCGCGATCCTGAGCCCCCCCGTGCAGGCGTTCAAACGCCGCGGGTGGCCGCCGCTGCTGGCCACCTGGGCGGGGATCGCCATCGTCATCCCGGTCGTGGTCGGGTTGACGGTGCTGCTCGTGCCGTCCTTCGTCGAGGGTCTCGGCCCGCTCGGCGACGACTTCGGGGCGGCCATCGACTCGGCCGTCGAGTGGCTCGAAGCCGGACCGCTGCAGCTGTCGGCTGCGGAGATCGAGGGCTACATCGAGGACGCCTGGGAGGCGTTCCGGGAGAACCTGGGCGGCCTGACGTCGGGGCTCGTCGGCGGTGCCGCCGTCGCCCTCGAGGTCGTGACCGGTGCGGTATTGACCCTGCTCGCCGCCTTCTTCTACCTCAAGGACGGGGACACCGCCTATCAGGCGCTGCTGCGGCGGGTACCAGATCCGGATCGGGTGCACGCTTCGCTGTCCGCGGCCTGGGGGACACTGGGGGCATACGTTCGCGGATTGGCGATCGTCGGGGTCGTCGATGCGCTCTTCATCGGGATCGGGCTGTTGATCGTCGGCGCGCCGCTCGTGCTTCCGCTCTCCGTGCTCGTGTTCTTCGGGGCGTTCTTCCCGATCGTGGGAGCGTTCCTGTCCGGCCTGCTGGCCGTCTCGGTTGCGTTCGTCCACGGGGGACTGACCGATGCCCTCGTCGTGTTCGCCATCGTGCTGATCGTGCAGCAGGTGGAAGGCAACGTCCTGCACCCGATCATCTTCCGGCGAGCGCTGTCGCTCCACCCGTTGGTCATCCTCATGGCGATCGCGGTCGGAGCCGTGGCGTTCGGCATCATCGGCGCCTTCCTGGCGGTGCCGATCACGGCCGTGGTGGTCGCCGCCCACCAGGCGCTCACGGCGAATCCCGACCAGTCGGTGATGGCCCTGGCACGTACCCCGCTCTACGACGGGGGTGACCCGCTCGACGGTGGCGAGGAGTTCCCGGAGGTGGAGTCGGCGCCGCTGCCGGGTGACGCCGACTGATCAGTCGGGAAGGTGCCCGGGCGGTGCGCCGAGCCGTTCGCTGAGGGCCACGGCGCGGTCGTGGACGATGCGATCGGCGATGCCGCGAACGGTGTGCGTCAGCCACATCGCGGTCTGGCTGCCCTCCGTGTAGTCGGCGGGACCGTAGGCGTCGATGCGGTCCTGTTCGAGCAGTCGGTTGACCTGCTCGAACTCGCCCTCGGATCCGGGCCGGTACACGGCGAAGGTCTTGCCACCGTGCTTCTCGACCACGCTGAAGACCGGTACGTCACTGGGTCCGTCCGCGATGTAGACCATGTTCTGGAAGGGGATCCGGCGATCCTCGTGGGCGATCTTGGAGTTCACGTCGATGTTCCGATGTCGGTTGGTGCCCTTGTTGATCTCGAATACCGCCCGGGTCTTCGACGTGTTGTCGATCGTGTAGACGATCTGGCGGATCTCGCGGTCCTCGCCCGAGAACATCCTTCCGCTCTCCAGGTATCCCGGTGGGGCGATCTCCTCGGAGAACTCGCAGCCCCAGACTTCCTCCACGTACGGGGCGACCGCACTGCCGAGGATCATCTGGCGCAGCCCGGACGAGACGATGTAATGCTCGATCGTCACCTGGTGATCGACGTAGGAGCGGTCTGATTCGATCTGCTTCTTGAGCAGTCCCATGAAGTCCGGCATGCCTGCGTAGAACTCGATCTCCGCCCCCAGGTCTCGGAGGAGGTCGTTGGTGAGTCCCTTCATCCGCCCTTCCCGCACGTAGGTGAGGATGTGGTTGAGATAGAGCGTGTCGCCCGAGGTCATTCCCGCTCCCCGAGCCTGGTAGTACTCGTCGAGGCCGTCCGCCTCCATCCAGAACGTGACCGGGTCGACCCCGTAGCGGGCGAAGAGCGGACCCTGCATGTAGCCCGGTATCAGGGTCTTGTCGAAGTCCCAGATGACTCCGATGACGTTCTGCGGGAAGATCGGCATGTCGCGAAGGGTATTCGCGAACTGTCGCTTCCGAAAGGGGCGGGATGGCGAATTTCCGGACCTGCGGTGGCGGTAGCCTTCGCCCATCACTCGGGAGGACTCGATGGTCGCTGCCATCGCAACCGAGGCGGAGCGTCGCCGGACCTTCGCCATCATCTCCCACCCGGACGCCGGCAAGACCACGCTCACCGAGAAACTGCTGTTGTTCTCGGGCGTCATCGCCGAGGCGGGTGCGGTCGGCGCGCGCTCCGGTCGGCGGGAGGTGACGTCCGATTGGATGGAGATGGAACGGGCGCGAGGCATCTCGATCACCTCGACGGTGCTGCAGTTCGAGGTGGGGGGTCGCCTCTTCAACCTGCTCGACACCCCCGGCCACCGCGACTTCTCCGAGGACACCTACCGGGTGCTTTCGGCCGTCGACTCGGCCGTGATCGTGATCGACGCGGCGAAGGGGATCGAGGCGCAGACCCTCAAGCTCTTCCAGGTGGCTCAGGCGAGAGGGATACCGCTGATCACGTTCGTGAACAAGTGTGACCGGCCGGGTCTGCCCCCACTCGAGATCCTCGACGACATCGAACGCCAACTCGGCATCGTCCCCACACCGATCACTTGGCCGGTGGGGAGTGGACGGGACTTCCAGGGCGTCATCGACCGCCGCGACGGGACGTTCTGGGAGTTCGAGCGAACCGCTCGCGGGTCGAAGATCGGAGCCGAGCATCGTTTGGCGCTCGATGAGGAGTCGGCTGCCGGTGACGAGTGGCGGGAGGCAGCGCTGGGGGAGTTGGCCCTCCTCGACGAGGTCGAGGCGGATCACGACGCGGACACGTTCCTGGCCGGGGCGACCACCCCCGTCTTCTTCGGCTCCGCTCTGTGGAACTTCGGCGTGCGGTTGCTCCTCGAGGCGGTCGACGGGATGGCCCCGGCCCCGCATTCCCGAGCCGACGTGGACGGCGTGGCCCGCCCGCTCGACGACGGGGTGTCCGGGTTCGTCTTCAAGATCCAGGCCAACCTCGACCCCCGACACCGTGACCGGGTCGCCTACATGCGGCTGTGCACCGGGCACTTCGAACGCGGGATGAGCCTGGTCAGCAATCGGACGGGACGCACCCTCACGACCAAATACGCCCATCAGGTGTTCGGGCGTGAGCGCGACACCGTGGAGGAGGCCTATCCCGGCGACATCGTCGGTCTGGTCAACGCCACCGACCTGCTCATCGGCGACACCCTCTCGCTCGACGGGTCGGTCCGATACCCACCGATCCCGACGTTCGCTCCAGAGTTCTTCCGGGTGGCCCGCAATCGGGACACCGCCCGTTACAAGCAGTTCCGTCGCGGCATCACCCAGCTCGACGAGGAGGGCGTGATCCAGATCCTGCGCACCGCCGACGGCGGGGAGCGGGAACCGATCGTGGCCGCGGTGGGCGAGATGCAGTACGAGGTGGCCCTGCACCGGCTGACCCACGAGTTCAACGCCGAGGTGGTGTTCGAGTCCACCCCCTGGAGCGTGGCGCGCCGCACCGACGACGACGGCGCCGCCGTGCTCGCTGGAGTCCGCGGTGTGGAGGTCGCGCGGCGCAGCAGCGGAGTCCCGGTGGCATTGTTCCCGAACCGGCACCGCCTCGAGGCGGTGGAGCGGGATCATCCACGGCTCCTGCTCGACCCGATCATCGCTCTGTGAGCGGTCCGTTCCTCCACAGTCGACTGATGGATCGGATGCCGATCCACTACTCGTGGGTGGTTCTCGTGGCGGGGATGATCGGTGCCGGGATGACCGTCCCGGGCCAGACGATCGGCGTCTCGGTCTTCCTCGACTACCTGATCGAGGATCTCGGGCTCGGTCGGTCGACGGTTTCCGCCACCTACACCGCAGGCACCCTGGTCGGTTCCTTCACCCTCCCGTTCATCGGCCGGGCCATCGACCGCCACGGTCCGCGCCGAGCGTCGGTGGTCATCGGCGTCGCCTTCGCCGTTTCCTGCGTGTTCATGGGCTTCGTGGGGAGCCTGCTCACCCTCTTCGTCGGCTTCGCCCTCATCCGTGCGCTCGGCCAGGGGGCACTCGGCCTCGTGAGCATGCACAGCATCAATCTGTGGTTCGTCAGGCGTCGCGGTCTGGCGGTCGGGGTGGCGGGGGCAGGGATGGCCTTCGCGTTCTCGGTCATGCCGCTCGTGATCAATGGCCTGATCGACTCCTTCGGCTGGAGGACGGCATACGCCTTGCTCGGTGTGGGGGTGGGCGTCGTCGTGGTGCCCGTGGGCGGCGGGCTCTTTCGTCACGCACCGGAACGCTACGGGCGCGAGCCCGATGGTCGGAAGTATGAGGGAGCTCCCAGCGCGGCGTCCTCGGAGAACACGATGACACTGGCCCAGGCGCGGAGAACGATCACG
>DATHWB010000052.1:0-11293 GCA_035460965.1 Acidimicrobiia bacterium | reverse complement strand
GTCTGCCGAGGAGGCACCGCGTGTGGCATCCGACTGAGTTCCCCATCGTTCCAGTCTCGGCCCGCGTCGGTGCCCGGCGACGCCTGCAGGCTGCGATGGCCGCAGAGGCCCGGCGCAGGCGCCATGGCCGAACCAGGGCGCGGCTGGTGGTACTCGTCGTGGCGGTGGTGGTGATGTCGGGGGTCGCACCGATGGGCACCGGCGGAACCGGTGGGCCGCTGCTGGGGCTGGCAGATGCGGTGGCGGCGATACCTCCACCGATCGACGCCCCGGGGCGCCACTGGAGCGCCAGGACCGAAACCCGTGAGCTGCTCTCGGTGCCGGTGGGGGAGGGGCAGGTCATCGAATTCCTCGTGACGGCGGTCGAAGAGAGCTGGCACGACGCCGGGGACGTGCCGCGCAGGATCCGGACCTACGGGTCGCCGCGATTCTTCTCGTCCGAGGACGAGGATGCATTCAACGCCGCAGGACTCGCCTCGGTGTACGGCGACGGAAGTCGTGTGACCGTGCCGGCAACGGACCTGGGTTTCGCCGGACCGCTGGATCAAGCCGACCAAGACCAGATCGCCGGCACCCTGCGGCGCCGAATCGCCGGCGTCGGCGACAGGCGGATGGAGGAGGTGCACTTGCTGCGGCTGACCGCCGACCTCATCCTCCTCCATGCGGACGATCCGGTCATGCGGGCGCAGGTTCTGAGGGTGATCGCCGACATACCCGGGATCATCGTGGTGCCGACCGCACGCAGTGTGGTGGTCTCGATCGACTACCTGGACGGGGATCGCCCGCTACGCCTGATGTACGAGTTCGACGCCGACACCGCTCACCTCGTGGGTGAGTACCTGGCGGCACTCGCCACCCAGACCGAGCCGACGACCGTGCTCCGCAGCGCCAGGCACACGCTCCCGGCCACATCCACTGCCACCGGCACCTGAGAAAGTCGGGAACCGGTTTGGTCCACCGGTCAATACCAGAAGACACGGTGCGCTCGTTTCGTCCCGGGGGGCACATGCCCGACGGCCGGTTTGGGCTCTCCGTTCCTCCCAAACAAGGGGGCCGGCCCGACCTGAAGTCGGACCGGCCCCTTTGCGTGAGCGGCGGATCAGGCGTTCGAGGACGCCTCTTGCTCCTCGATCTGCCGGCGAACGTCGTCCATGTCGAGTTCCCGGACCTGACCGATCAAGTCGTCCAAGGCGGCGCGTGGAAGAGCGCCGGGCTGGGAGTACAGGAGGACTTGATCACGGAAGATCATCAGCGTCGGGATCGAGCGGATGCCGAAGGCTCCGGCCAACTGCTGCTGGTCTTCGGTGTCCACCTTGGCGAACACGATGTCGGGGTTCTCCTCGGAGGCGGCCGAGTAGGTGGGGGCGAAAGCCCGGCACGGTCCGCACCATTCGGCCCAGAAGTCGACGAGGACCATCTCGTTGTTCCGGATGGTGTCGTCGAACGTCTCCAGGGTGAGATCAACGGTGGACATGACTGATTTCCTTGCCTTGCGTGATGGTCATTGAGTGCAACGGTGGGGGAGCGGGGTTCATTCCATTTGCAGGAATTGGACGAGGTTCCCGTCGGGATCAGCCACCGTCGCCACCCAGCCTCCCCACTTCTCGACCTCGGGCCGGCGAATCACGGAGTCGGGATCGCACCTCGCGACGGCCGCCTGGATGTCACCGGTGCGGAGGTTGACCATGATGCGGAGTGGGTCGGCGGCAGGGCCCGTGATGCCGTCGTGCAACGTCACGGTCAGCCGGGAATGCCCGAAGTCGAAGTTGATGAAGCCGGGGCGGTCGGATCTGGGTGGAACCCGCAGCAGGCGCAGGTAGAACCGCCGCATCGCGGGGAAGCGTTCCGCCGTGGTCGAGATGAGGACTCCGGTGAGTTCCACCGGTTACACGCTATCGGAACGGACGCCCGCTAGTTTCGTACCTGTGACGAATCGTCGCTGCGCCTGGTGTGGGGTGTCGTTCGCTGCCGGCGGGGGTCCGGGGAGGCCGGCGCGCTTCTGCCGGCGGAGTCATCGCCAGCGTGCGTACGAGGCACGTCGACTCGCCGAATCCCACGGTCTCGGACCCGACGACATCCTGCTGTCCAGGGAGGCGTTCGAGCAGCTGCGAGATCTGCTGTATCGGATCGAGGCCGCCCTCCAGGACATCGACGGGGACCTGGCAGGCGGAGCCGACTCGGCCGAGTACCGGCAGGCGCTCTGGCATCTCTATCGCACTGCGGCGACGGTTCGCACCGTGTCCTTCGAGCCGCGTGCGATCGGTGGCACCTGAAGCCGGATCAATCCTCCAGGGCGACGGCGATCTCGCCCGCCAACCGGGCGTTGGCTCGCACCAGCGCGATGTTGGCCTCCAGGCTGGCGTCGCCGGTCAGCTCCGCCACCCGTGCCAGCAGGTACGGTGTCGCTTCCTTGCCGGTCAGCGTCCCGGCATCCGCCAGCGCCCGCTCGATCGCAGCCGAGATGGTGTCAGGATCCAAGGCGTGCGGTTCCGGGATCGGGTTTCCGACGACCACACCGCCTCCCAACGCGAGTCGGCGGTGAATGCTGAGAAAGCGAGCCACGTCGGCCGGACTGTCCAGGCGGTGGTCGACGGCGAAGCCCGACCCGCGGGTGTAGAAGGCGGGGAACTCGTCGGTCCGGTAGCCGATCACAGGAACGCCGCGCGTCTCGAGGTACTCCAAGGTGAGGCCGATGTCGAGAATCGCCTTGGCGCCTGAGCAGACGACCGCCACTTCGGTGCGTCCGAGCTCGTCGAGGTCGGCGGAGATGTCGAACGACGTGGCGGCACCCCGGTGAACCCCGCCGATGCCTCCCGTCGCGAAGATGCGTATGTCCGCTTTGGCGGCCGCGATCATGGTCGCAGCCACGGTGGTGGCGCCGGGATCTCCGCTCAAGACGGCGTGGGTCAGGTCCCGTCGTGACACCTTGCTCACGGCAGGGTCGCTCGCCAGCCGCTCCAACTGGTCGTCATCGAGGCCCACCCGTATCGCGCCGTCCAGGACCGCCACGGTCGCCGGGACCGCTCCGGCCGTCCGCACTTCCTCCTCGACGGCTCGGGCCGTCTCCACGTTGCGCGGGTACGGCATGCCGTGGGAGATGATGGTCGATTCCAGTGCCACGATCGGAGCGCGGCTGGCGATCGCATCCGCGACCTCGCGCGACGCCACGAGCATGCTGTCCCGAGTGCCGGGTGTCACGGCTGGTTGGCGGGCGTGAGGTCTCTGTGTTCGACGTGTCCGTCGGCGTGGATGGCGAACCTGCCCTCGGTGCGGGCATGCACGGGGTCGGGGACACCCCAGGGCCATCCCCCGAACCCGGTGCTGCGGTAGTCCTGCAGCGCCTGCTGGATCTCCTCGGGTGTGTTCATCACGAACGGACCCATCTGGATCACCGGTGCGCCGATCGGAGTTCCCTGCAGGAGCAGGAACTCGACCGGACCGTCTGTGGAGCGCAGCTCAGCGGACAGGTCTGACCGCAGCCGCACTCCGGAACCGGCGGCCACGACGGTGTTCGCCACCGTCGCTCCCTGTCCGTTGAAGAGATGCAGCATCCGATTGGTCCCTGGTGCGGTTGGTGGGAGATCCCAGGACGCTCCGTCGTCGAGGCTGACCAACCAGATGGCGAAGGACGGGTCGTTGGAGGCCCACGAGTCGGGCGGCGGCGCTGGGGCGGCGTGGTGGTCGAGCCTGCCGGCCATGACCTCGACACGGACCCCGGGAGCCGGGGCGACGTGAGGGATGTCCTCGCCCCATAGCATCCGGAAGTGGGCGGGTACCAGCTTCGACTCGGGTGGGAGGTTGAGCCAGATCTGGAAGAGCTCCAGCGTGTTGTCCCGGTCGGGATGGATCAGCGGGAACATCTCGGCGTGTTGGATGCCCGATCCGGTGGTGAGCCACTGCACGTCGCCCTCGCCGTAGCGGGCGGTGGCACCGAGGGAGTCCGAGTGGTCCACGTAGCCTCGTCGCACGACGGTGACCGTTTCGAATCCGCGATGAGGGTGCTGCGGGAAACCGGGGACGCGCGAGCCGTGGTACATGCTCCAGCCGTCCCGGTACGAGAAGTCCATGCCGATCTGGCGTCCTTCGACACCCGTGCTCGGACCCTGCTGGTCGTTGCCCTCCGGATAGCGGTCGAGGTGGTGGACCGTGAAGATGAAGGGGTCGAGCCCCGTCCACGGGAATCCGAGTTCCAGAACTTCGAGAACGGGGCCATTGTTTGACATCGCAAGTATCACGGTACCCCCAACCCGCCTCCAACGGGAATCATTCCCTCACCAATGCGTCACAGTGACGCTATCGGGGGTGAACGGAGATGCCCTGGGGTGGAGGGGTGCGCAGCGCGATGCGGGGCGGTGTTCGGGACGACTCGGCCGGGTTCGTCGCCGACGTACGCCGGACGCGCCGTCCTGGCATCAGGTGTCGCGTCTGACGGTTCTCGGTGTGGGTACCGCCCGAACCGTTGGGCTCGAACCGTGGGCTCGAAGGTACGTATGCGTACCGAGGAACCCTGGGTACGCACGCGTTGCGTAGGTTTGCGCCCATAATCTCCGTTATGTCAAGTTAGACGGAGGTTGTCTGTCGTGTGAACATTCCGCGCCCCTCCTCGATCAGGCGATCACCACCCAGGCGAGCCACAGCCCGATCATTCCGAGCCCTGCTGCGAATTGCAGCCCGGCGGCCAGCAGCAGCGCCTTCACCGTGGACCGGGTGATCTCCCATGCTCGGTCGCCGTGCTTCCGCCGAGCCACGAGGAAGATCCCGACGACGAAACCGACCGCCGCCCCGAGCACCGGAATCACGAAGAAGCCGACCACCGCCAATCCCAGCGCCAGCAGCTGGCCCTTCCAGTCGATCCCGCCCACCGCCGCGGCGCGCTGGGGCACCCGGATGCCCGCTGCCACCGCCGTCGCACCCACCCCGGTGATGAGGGCGAACGCCGCCCAACCCACGGGTCCGAAGCCCTCGACGAACCCGTAGACGAGTGCCGCCGCCCAGATCAGGCCGAGTCCGGGCAGGATCGGCAGCAGCGTGCCGGCGAGTCCGATGACCATCACGACGCCGATCCCGAGGGCGGTCACGGCCGGTGTCGTCCCCGGCCGGGATGTAGCCTGCCGTCGCCGCCAGCGAAGGGACGCACGTGGATCTGGGCCTCGATCGTCGCCGGCTCTTCACGATGATCGGTGCGATCCACCAGCTGAACTTCTTCAAACCTCACATGGACTCCGCCGGGATCGATGCCGACCGGCTGGCGATCGTAGCGAGCCTCGGGCTCGTGCCGTTCGTGATCAAGTGGGTGTTCGGACGGGTCGACCGGGTCGCCGTCACGTGACCGACAAGATCGAGCTGCTGCGCAGCCTGGTTCGTATCGAGACCGTCAATCCACCGGGCAACGAGCGCCCCGCCATTCGACTGCTGGAATCGGTGCTGACCGACGCCGGGCTCGAGGTCGCCACCTACGCCCTGGTGCCGGAGCGGCCGAATCTGATCGCCCGGATTGCGGGCCGGGGGACCGCTCCCCCACTGCTGCTCCAGGGCCACGTCGACGTCGTGCCGGCGACCGGTCAGTGGACCCGCTCTCCATTCGGGGCCGACGTCGTCGACGGCTTCGTGTGGGGACGCGGCACACTGGACATGAAGGGACCGGTCGTGATGATGGTCGACGCCTTCCTGCGACTCGCCGCCGACCCCACTCCCCCGGCCGGGGACGTCATCCTCGCGATACTCGCCGACGAGGAGATGCAGGGCCGCTTCGGCGCCCAGTTCCTGGTCCGTGAGCACCCGGATCTCTTCCACGGGGTGCGGTACTGCCTCGGCGAGTTCGGCGCCTTCCCGTTCCGGCTCCAGGGCCGGCGCTTCTACCCGATCCAGGTCGGAGAGCGCGTCGGTGTGGAGTTCCTGCTCACGATCGAGGGCCCCGCCGGTCACGGATCGATGCCCATCCGCGGCGGGGCCATGGCCAAGCTGGGACGCATCCTGCGTGCGTTGGACCGCCGACGGCTACCGATCCATCTCACCCCTGCGACCCGCCTGATGGTGCAGGCTCTGGCCGACCACACATCCGGCCCCACCCGACTGGCGCTCCGTCGCCTGCTCGCCGAGCGAACGGCCGGGCCGGCTCTCCGTGCGCTCGGGCCGCAGTTGGCGATGTTCGAGCCGATGTTCCGGAACACGGTCAGCCCCACCGTCGTGCGTGGCGGGGACAAGCACAACGTCATTCCCGGCAGAGTCACGCTCGGTCTCGACGGGCGCATGTTGCCGGGTGTGTCGGTCGAGGAGTTCGAGCGCGAGTTGCGTGCAGTCGTCGGATCGGACTGCGGGATCGAGGCGGTGACCGACGGCGCCACCTCCCCCGGCGACCCGGATCTGGGACTCTTCGACCTCCTGGCGGAGGCGCTCCGTAGGCACGACCCGGAAGCGATCCCGATCCCGTTCCTGCTCCCCGCCGTGACGGACGGCCGATGGTTCGCCCAGCTCGGGATCCAGCCCTACGGGTACACGCCGATGACGCTCCCCGACGGCTTCGACTTCCAGCGCACCGTGCACGCCGCCGACGAGCGGATCCCGGTCGATGCGCTCGACTTCGGATCCGACGTGCTGTTCGACGTCCTCCGCGACTACGCCTGAGGATGCGCTTCAGGTCAGTCCGTAACCCCCGTCGATACGGATGACGTCACCCGTGTGATACCGGCTGGCATCGCTCACGAGGTAGACGGCGATGCCGCCGAAGTCCTCGGGTGTGCCGTACCGTCACATCGGCACCCGTGGCAGGTTCCTGGTATCGAAGCGCTCGGAACCGAGCAGGTTGTCGGTCATCGGTGTCTCGATCCAGCCCGGCATCAACGCATTCGCCCGGATCCCGTGCTTACCGTGCTCGACGGCGATGCTCTGGACCAATGCCAGCAGGGCACCCTTCGACGCGGAGTACGCCTGACCCCGTGGCATTCCCAGCCTGGCGCTGAGACTGGACGTCGCCACCAGCGATCCCCCTCCTCCCCGTTCGAGCATGTGTCGGATCGCCGCCCGGAATGTCAGGAACGCTCCATCGAGATTCACCCGCATGGTGGCTCGCCAGTCGTCGAACTCCGTCTCGGCGTACCTCACGGTCCCGGCCGGGACTCCGGCATTGGCGAGGACCGCGTCGACCGCACCGAACCGGTCGACGGTGGCGGCCATGGTGGCCTCGACCGCCTCTTCGTCGCCGACGTCGCACACCAGCGCCATCGACGACGGGCGTGTGTCTCGCAGTCGATCGAGTGCCACCTGGTTCTTGTGCTCGTTCGTGCCCCAGATGCACACGTCCGCGCCTGCTCTGGCCAGGGCTTCGGCCATTCCCAGGCCGATCCCGGAGTTGCCGCCGGTCACCACAGCCGCTTTGCCGGCCAGATCGAACATCGCACCTCATCCGTTGGGATCGACGATCGTACGTGCGTCGGCTCACGTTCCGGATGCCTCCGTGGATTCCGTACACTCCCGGGCATGTTCGGTCCACTCAATGGCGTTCGTACCGCGCTGGTGATCGCCGCCACGATCACCGCCATCGCTGCCGCCTTCATGGGCGAGTGGATCGTCACGACGATGCTCATGCTCGCCGTGGCTCTGCACGGTGTCGGTTGGTGGTATCTCTGGCGTCGCCACCAGTCCTCCCGGTGAGCGTCCTCCCGCTGAACCTCCTCCCCGACACGACCACCGTCACACGGGAGGGTTCGGCGTCGATCGGTGGGTGCGACCTGGTCGAACTGGCGGAGCGACACGGCACCCCGCTGTTCGTGTACGACGTCGCCCATCTGCGTGCCCGCGCCGCCGAAGCCGTGGCTGCGTTCGGCGACGGTGCGGTATACGCCTCGAAAGCGTTCCTCTGCCGGGCGGTGGCGAGACTGGTGCACGAAGAGGGCATGCGGATCGACGTCGCCACGGGTGGTGAACTCCATGTGGCGCTGTCCGCCGGTGTCCCTGCGGAGCGGCTCGTGATGCACGGCAACAACAAGTCCCCGGCCGAGTTGCGGATGGCCCTGGAAGCAGGGGTGGGTCGCCTGGTGGTCGACAACTTCGATGAACTGGACCGGCTCGCCGAGCTGACACAGGGTCTCGAGACGAGGCCGCGCATCCACCTGCGGGTGACGCCGGGGGTCGAGGCGCACACCCACGAGTACATCTCGACCGGTCAGGACGACTCGAAGTTCGGGTTCACCGTCTCGACCGGCGCAGCCACCGAGGCGGTGAAGCGAGCCAGGGCGATCCCCGGCTTGGAACTGGTGGGCGTGCATGCCCACATCGGCTCCCAGGTGTTCCGGGCCGACTCACACGCCCGTGCCCTGGAGGTCGTGGCTTCCTTCTCGGAGCCGTTGGGGCTCTCGGAGCTCTCGATCGGGGGCGGGCTCGGAGTCGCCTACGTCGAGGGCGAGTCGGCCCCGTCGATCACCGAATGGGCGGAGGCGATCCACTCCAAGGCGGCAGAGCTCGGTGTCGAGGCGCGGCTCTTCGCCGAACCCGGACGGGCGATCGTCGCGGCCGCCGCCGTCACGCTGTACCGGGTGGGGACCATCAAGCGGATCCCGGGCGTCAGGACCTACGTTGCCGTCGACGGAGGGATGAGCGACAACCCGCGCCCGGTGCTGTACGGAAGCGGGTACGAGACCTTCCTCCCCCGTGCAACCGATCGCCCACGAACCTTGCCGATCAGGCTGGTGGGCAAGCACTGTGAGTCCGGGGATCTGCTGGTTCGGGAGGGTCTCCTGCCCGACGACGTCGTGGTCGGCGACATCGTCGCCACTCCGGTCACCGGAGCGTATGGGCAGTCGATGGGGAGCAACTACAACAAGGTGCTGCGACCGGCGGTGGTCTTCGTGGAGGGCGGCACGGACCGGTTGGTCGTGCGCCGCGAGTCCTACGACGATCTGCTGGCGACGGACCTCGGCTGATGGCCGCCCACGTCATCGACCGCCTGGCACCCGTCGGCTTCCTCCTCGACAGGCGATCGAAGGTGTTCGCCGACGGATGGGGCGACGAGGGCCGGCTCGCTCTGTTCGACTCCGGGCTGGATGCCTCGGTCCCCATCCCGGACCTCGCCCTCGACTGGGGTCGCAAGGAGGAGCACGTCGGCTTTCGGGTTCGCCGTGCGACGTTCACCAGCCCGGTTTCCGAGATCCTCGAGCCCGATGCGCGCGTGGGCACCGTGGAGTGGATCGATCCGGCCCAGGGCTCGGATCGAATCGTGGTGCTGATGCCGGCCTGGAACGACGAGGGCTTCGATGTGCGGAGACGGTTGGCTGCGATGCTGGCGGACCGGGGCGTGGGCTCCTACATCGCCGACATCCCCTTCTACGGTCGGCGTCGGACCCGACCCGACTCGTCCCCCGCGATCGGCACGGTGTCCGAGTTCGCTGTGATGGCTCATGGTGCCGTGGCGGAGGGCCGGGCGCTGGTCGCCGCTGCCGGACGCCAGGCCCGGGCGGGGGTGGCAGGCTTCTCGATGGGGGGCAACCTCGCCGCCTACGTCTCGGCAACGATGCCCTGCCCGGTGGCGACCGCGCCGCTGGCGGCGTCGCACGGGCCCGCGCCGGTGTATCTCGACGGGGCGATACGACGTGCCATCGCCTGGAAGGCGCTGGGCGGGCAGCGAACGGCACGCCCCCGCCTCGACGATCTGCTCGGAAGGGCCTCGGTCCTCCGCCTCCCGGCACTGATGCACCACCCGGCCGCCGTGATCGTGTCCGGTGGCCGGGACGGGTTCGTCCCCCCAGACCTGAGCCGGCAGCTCGCGGCGCACTGGGGCGCAGAGCTGCGAACGGTGGACCGGGCCGGTCACGGCACCCTCCTGTGGCGCCACAAGGACGTCCTCGCCGATGCCGTCAGAGACGCCTTCGAGCGGCTCGGATCGACGTAGGCTCTCCCCCCGTGCGGCGCATCCTCGAGTGGATTCCGACCATCCCGTTCCTGCTCGCTTTCGGGCTGACGCTGGTCGTCTTCGACGTGGCGGGGAGGCTGGTGCGTCCGTTCTCGCTGCGCGGCTTCGAGTACGTGATGGCGGCGTTGCAGCGAACGCTGGTGGCACTGTTCGTCATCTGCGGGACGCGGGTGATCGTCGAGCGTCCGGCGTCCGTCAGGCCGCGGACGGGGTACGTCGTCATCTCCAATCATCAGAGCCTCTTCGACATCGCGATCATGGGGGGCACGCTCTTCACGAACTTCCCGAAGTACGTGGCGAAGAAGGAGCTCGGGCGGTGGATCCCCTCGATCTCACTGAACCTCACCCGGGGCGGTAACGCTCTGATCGATCGGACGGACCGCCGTCAGGCGATCACGGCCATCCGCGAGATGGCGAGTACGGCTCAGGAGAGGGGAGTTTCGGTGGTGATCTTCCCGGAGGGGACACGCTCGCGACGGGGAGCTCTGGGCGAGTTCAAGCGGGCTGGAGCGGTCGCGCTGCTCCGTCACGCCGATGCCCTCCCGGTGGTCCCGATGGCGATCGACGGAGCGTGGCGCCTTCTCGAACACAACATGATGCCGGTCCCGTTCGGTTCCACCGTGAGGGTTCGGTTCGGAGATCCCATCGAGCGGCGCCCAGGCGACGAGGATGCCGTCCTGTCCGCGGCCGAGGCGTTCATCACGGCGACACTGGCGGAGTGGCGCCAGGTCTGACCTCATCGATCCTGGGCGAGGGTCTCCGAGTGTTGCTGCCAGCGCCAGGCGTCCTCACACATGCGGTCGATGTCGAAGTCGGCCCGCCAACCCAACTGGCTTGCTGCCAGGCTCGGATCGGCGTAGGTGGCTGCCACGTCGCCAGGACGGCGTCCGACGACTTCGAGAGGAATCCTCACCCCGGTGATCCGCTGGAAGGCCTCCACGAGTTCCAGGACAGTGGTGCCTTCCCCGGTTCCGAGATTCCAGACATGGAGGCCCGGCTCGGTGCGGAGGAACTCGAGCGCCGCGAGGTGGCCCCGCGCCAGGTCCGTGACGTGGATGTAGTCCCGAATGCACGTGCCGTCGCGGGTGTCGTAGTCGGCACCGAACACCTGCAGCTTCGGGAGTCGCTCCACCGCCACCTGCGTCATGAACGGCATCAGGTTGGTGGGGACTCCTACGGGGTCTTCCCCGATCAAGCCGCTGGGGTGTGCTCCGATGGGATTGAAGTAACGGAGTGCCCCCAGATGCAGTCCGGCGTTCGCCGCCGCGAGGTCTTCGAGAACGTGTTCGACCATCAGCTTCGAGCGCCCGTAGGGACTCGCCGGCAGATGCCGCTCGGCGGTCTCGGGGAGCGGCACGGAGACCGGATCACCGTAGACGGTGGCGGACG
>DATHWB010000051.1:0-8718 GCA_035460965.1 Acidimicrobiia bacterium | reverse complement strand
CCTCGGCCGGAGGCCGTTTGGGGGGACCGGCCCGGCGGAGCCGGGCCGAGGGGGGCTGTGAGCGAAGCGAACTCGTGGATCACTCCCGCTGACCCCGCCAAGGCTGCTTCCGCCAGGGCCCGATCTACGCTCCTTGGCGTGACCGAGTTCGACGCCTACGCACTCGAGTTCGTCGAGGATCCGTATCCGACCTATGCCCGGTTCCGGGCTGAGCGACCGGTGTTCTTCGACGAGCACTGGGACGTGACGTTCTTCGCCCGCCACGCGGATGTGTCCGGGATCCTGCGCGACCGGCGTTTCGGACGGGACGTGCGGTCGCGGGTGCCGGAGGACGAGATCGACGCCGATGTCCTGCGCCGCACGTATCCGCCCGACATCCCGACCTGGACCGAGTACGTGAGGGACTCGTTCATCGACCTGGAGCCGCCGGCCCACACCCGAATTCGCCGGCTGGTGCAGTGGGCCTTCACCCGTAAGGCCTCCGAGTCCTATCGGCCGCGTCTCGAGGAGGTGGCGGCCAGGTCGATCGATCTCGCACTCGAGCGGGGAGGGATGGAGGCCATCGCCGACTTTGCCACGCCCATCCCGTTGGTGATGATCGCCGACCTGCTGGGGATCCCGCCGGCGGACCAGCCGATGCTGGTCGCCTGGTCCCATGCGATGGTTCGCCCCTTCGACGCCGATTGTCCGCCGGCCGATCGGGTGGCAGCCGAGCAGGCGACGAGGGATTTCGTGGCCTACCTGACGGATCTGACCCGGGATCGTCGGGAGAGGCCGGGGTCCGATCTGTTGACCGAACTGGTGGCCGCCGAATTCGAGGGGGATCGGCTGTCGGAACAGGAGGTGGTGGCCACCGCCATCCTCACTTTGAACGCCGGGCACGAGGCCACTGTTCAGGCGATCGGTAACGGGCTCCTGGCGCTCGCTCGCCATCCAGACCAGTTCGAGGCTCTGAAGGTCGACCCTGACCTGGTGACGCCGGCGGCGAGCGAGATCCTGCGTTTCGACACCCCCCTGCAGATGTTCGAACGGTGGGTGCTGGAGGACGTGGAGTGGAACGGAACCCCGCTTCGGCGGGGTTCGAAGGTCGGCCTCTTCTTCGGATCCGCCAATCACGACGAGGAGGTGTTCGCCGACCCGGAGACATTCGACATCGCCCGCGACAGTCGGGCGCATCTGGCGTTCGGTGCCGGGATCCACCACTGCGTCGGTGCACCCCTGGCCAAGTTGGAGCTCGAAGTGGCGATGGAGGCGGTGCGGCGGCTTCCCCGGCTCGTCCTGGTGGATGAGGACTTCGAGCGGGTTCCCAGCCTCGTGTTCAGGGGCGTGAAGGAACTGCGGCTCGCAGTCGGGTGATCAACCGCCGGTGGTCGTCGTGCCGGCGCTGGTGGTGGTCGTGGCCACGTCCCCGGCGGGGTAGCCGACAACGTCGATCCCCCGGATCGCCAATTCGGTGAACACCCGTCCGTTGCGCTCCTCCGGCAGGTACACGGTGTTGATCTGGATCCTGAGGCTCAGGGTGCGCAGGCTGACGTATTCGACCGCCTGCTGACCCGGCTCGTCGTCGAGTTCGTGGGCGAGCGGCAGCGAGTTGGGGGCGTCGGTGGAGAGCGAGATGCTGCGCGCCCGGTAGTTCTGGTAGAACCTGTCGCTGTCCGCCGGCAGGTTCTCCCAGACGAATCCGGTCACGACCATCGGCTCCGGGAAGATCAGGTCGATCGTGACGACGTCGGTCTCGCCGAGGGCCTCCCAGTTGATCTGGTACTCGCGTTCGCCGTTGATCAGGTTGCGGCATTCGAAACCGGACAGTCCGGAGATCGAGCAGTCGGCACTCAGGATGTTGATCGGTTCGGGGACGCGGGCGATGGTGGTGGTGGTCGTGGTGGAGGTGGAGGCTGCGATGTCGTCCGGCTCCTCGTCGCCGCCGGTGAAGATGTTGAAGAGGAGAGCGATGACCACGACGGCGAACAACAGGCCCGAGATGGCCATCGCCGCCCGGACCCCGGCAGTGGCCTGCACGGCGGGACGGGGCGCCACGGGCATGGCCCCCTGTGACAGCCTGGCGCCGCATTCCTCGCAGTGGCGGTTGGTGTCGGGGTTGGGAGCACCGCAGGAGGGGCACGACACGGTCTGCGAGGCGACCTGGACGGGCGGCCGGATGTGCTCGGCGGCGGGCGGGCCGTCCTCCAGGGAGAACTCCTCGTAGTCGTCTCCCTCGTCGACGGTGTCGGTCGTCGGGTCGATCCACGCGCCGCAGCTCGGGCAGAACTGGTCGTCGTCCGACACCACCGAACCACAGTTGTCGCATACGTGACGTGCCAAAACGCCTCCTCAGCGGCGGATCTCTCCGGGCCGGTATTGTGCCACGGTGCTCGACGTTCTCGCTGTCAGGGAGGTCGAAGGCTGGACCGCCGGCTCGATCACGGCCGGAATCCTGTTGCTCGTCCTGGTCATCGTAGGTCTGGCCTGGGTGATCGAGCGCGCCAGTCGGCTGTGATCGAGCCCGCCTCCTCCGGTCCGTTGCGGCCGTTTCTGTCACTCGCCGTCCCTACAGTCCGTTCCCGTGTCGTACTCCTGTGACTCGTGTGGTTTCCGCTCCGCCAAGTGGATGGGGTTTTGCCCTCAGTGCGGTGGATCGGGTCCCCTGAGCGAGGTTGCGGACCTCCCCCGCGGTGGTCGCACCGGCGCCCGCCGGCGCGGTCCGGCGCCCGTGGCGGAGCAGCTGTCGGAGGCGGTCCGCCTCGAGCGGCGCCCGTCGGGGATCGGTGAGTTCGACCGTGTGCTGGGAGGCGGCCTGGTTCCTGGGTCCGTCGTGCTCCTGGGAGGAGAACCCGGAGTCGGCAAGTCCACGCTCCTGCTGCAACTGGCCGGTGCGGTGGCGGCGGGCGGAGGGACGGTGCTGGTGTGTTCGGCCGAGGAGTCGGGGCAGCAGGTGGCGATGAGAGCCGAGCGGGTCGGGGTCTCCTCGGCCCGCGTGTTGGTGCTCGCCGAGGACGACGTCGACGCCGCCATCGCCTCCGCCGACGAGGCTCGGCCGGATGTCTTGATCGTCGACTCGATCCAGACCGTCGGCATCCCCGAGTTGGGTTCCGCCCCAGGTTCGGTGACCCAGGTGCGAGAGTCGGCCTCCCGCCTGGTCCGTTACGCCAAGGAGAGAGGAGTCGCCACGATCCTGGTCGGGCATGTGACCAAGGAGGGCGGGCTCGCCGGACCGAAGCTGCTCGAACACATGGTCGACGTGGTGTTGTCGCTCGAGGGCGACCCGGACCGGGGATTCCGGGCACTGCGCAGCTTCAAGAACCGCTTCGGTGCCACTCACGTGGTGGCTCTGTTCGACATGCGCAACGAGGGGATGATCGAAGTCGAAGACCCGTCGGAGGCGTTCCTGGCGGAATGGCAGAGCGACGTACCCGGCACCGTCGTGTTCCCGGCCGTCGAGGGGCGAAGATCCGTACTGGTCGAGATCCAGGCCCTGGTCACCCCGTCCGGCCAGCCCCAGCCCAGGCGGTCCGTGCGCGGGGTGGAGTCGTCACGGGTCCATCAGATCCTGGCGGTGCTCGACCGCCATTGCGGTATCCGCCTCTCCGACCACGAGGTGTACGTGAACGTGGTGGGCGGATGGACCCTGGACGAACCGGCCTGCGACCTGCCGGTGGCACTCGCCCTGGCCTCCTCCCGCATGGATCTGCCGTTGGGGTCCGTGGCGGCGTGGGGGGAGGTCGGGTTGGCGGGTGAGGTACGTCCGGTCCCGTTCGACGCCCGCCGACGGGAGGAGTCTTCCAGGCTCGGCATCAGGACGGTGGTGGCTCCCACCCAGGGCCAGAGGCTGTTTCCGGCCCTGGTGGAAGCGGGGTTGGTGCCCTCGTCGTCGCCTGGGAGGTGAGAGGTGATAGATTGCCGCCGTGGCTCGGAACGGCACGTTGGCGCTCGAGACGCTCGAGCGTCTCGCCCCCGGTACCCCGTTGCGGCAGGGTCTCGAACGCATCATCCAGCAAGGCAAGGGCGCGATCATCGTCCTCGGCGACGGTGCGGCGGTGGCCGAACTGTCCAGCGGGGGGTTCCGTCTGGCCCAGCCGGTCAACTTCACCCCACCCAAGCTCAGCGAGCTGGCGAAGATGGACGGCGGCATCATCCTCGACTCCGAGGGTGACTTCATCCTCGCCGCCAACGTCCATTTCGTGCCGTCGATCGACATTCCCACCGACGAGACGGGATCCCGGCACCGGACCGCTCAGCGGATCGCCATCCAGGCGGCCGTCCCGGTGGTGGCGGTGTCCGAAGGTCGGCGCACCGCCTCTGTGTATGTCGACGATTCGAAGGTCGAGCTGCGGTCCCCGACGATGGTGGCCGCCAAGGTCAACCAGGATCTGCAGACCCTCGACCGCTTGCGGCGCCGGCTGGACGAGGCGGAGAACGGCCTGACCTCCCTCGAGGTGTCCGAACTCGCCACCCATCGGGCCGTCGTCACCCTCCTGCAGCGCGCCGAGCTGGTGCGCCGGGTCGGCCTCGGCATCGAGCGGCAGGCGATCTCGCTGGGCGACGAAGGGCGCCTGGCTTACATCCAGCTGGCGGACATGGTGCGCGGGGTGGAGTTCCTGCGCGACGTGACGCTTCGGGACTACCTGCCCACCCGGCGCAAGGCGTCGCTGGTGAAGGCGAGGGAAGCCCTCAGCGCCCTGGAGGAGAACGACCTCGACGATCCGATCCGGATCGCCAGGGCGATCGGCTTCGACGACCTGGACGCGCCGGTCACGCCCCGGGGATACCGACTCCTCTCGAAGGTGGCTCGCCTGCCCGAGTCGGTGAGGGAAGAACTGATCAAGCACTTCAAGAGGCTGCCGCGGATGCTGACGGCGTCGGTGGCGGATTTCGAGAAGGTCGAAGGCATCGGGACGGCCCGGGCCACCCACCTCCAGCACTACTTCGAACGGGTGCGTTCGCTCGCTCAGGAGTGGACGCCGCAGGTGCTGTGACCAGACCCGGGTAGACTGCGGCCGTTCATGGCTACCAAGAAATCCGCTTCGCCCGCCGCGTCGTCCTCCTCGGAGACCAAGGCGACCCCCAAGAAGTCCTCCAAGGCGCCGGCCTCCAAGTATTCGGTGGGGGACAAGGTGGTGCACCCGCAGCACGGGGCGGCCACGATCGCCAAGAAGATCAAGCAGGAGTTCGCCGGCGAGAAGAAGGACTACTTCGTCCTCGACATCGCCACCGAACAACTCACCGTGAAGGTCCCGGTCGAGACCATCGACGACCTGATCCGACCGATCATCTCGAAGGCTCAGGCCCGCAAGGTACTGGCGGTTCTCAAGGAGGAGCCGCAGGAGGCGGGTTCGAACTGGTCACGCTGGTACAAGGTCCTGACCGAGAAGATGTACTCAGGTGACATTTTCCAGGTGGCCGAGGTCGTTCGCGACCTGAACTTCGCCCAGCAGACCAAGGGCATCTCGCCCGCCCTCAAACGGATGCTGTCCAAGGCCCGCATCACCCTCACCTCGGAGCTCGAGTTCTCCCTCGGCGTCGACGAGGAAGAGGCCGTCAAGAAACTCGACCGGGCACTGCCGGTCTTCGAAGTTCCCGAAGACTGACGTCCCGTGTCGGAGACCCGGGTCGGCTTCGGATTCGACGCCCACCGGTTTTCCGAGACCCCTCCGGTGCTGTTGGGCGGAGTGGTCGTCGACGACGCGCGGGGGGTGGAAGCCACCTCGGACGGTGACGTTGCCGCCCATGCCGTGTCCGACGCCATCCTCGGGGCTGCCGCCCTCGGCGACATGGGCGTCCACTTCCCTTCCACCGAATCCCGCTGGGAAGGTGCGGATTCGATGGGCATGCTGCGGGAGTGCGTCCGTCTGGCCGCCGCTGCCGGTGTGATCGTGGAGTCCGTGGATGTGACGGTGATCAGCCAGTCCGTCCGCGTCGCCCCGTTCCGGGATCGGGTGCGGGAGGGACTGGCCGCCGCCCTGGGGATCGACGTCGACAGGGTCTCGGTGAAGGCCACGACCACCGATCACATGGGAGCCATCGGACGGGACGAGGGGCTGGCCGCCCAGGCGGTCGCCACCTGCCGGGCCGGAATCGGTGTCCCCGGCTCCACCTCCTAGCATCCCGGACTTCATGCAACCCGTCAGTGAGATCCAGGTCTACAACACGTTGGGACGCCGCCTGGAGCCGTTCCGGCCCTTGGTCGAGGGAAAGATCGGCATCTACGTCTGCGGACCCACCGTCCAGTCCGACCCCCACGTCGGTCATGGCCGGTTCGCCGTCGCCTTCGACGTCATCATCCGGTATCTGCGCTGGCGGGGTTTCGACGTGACCTACGTCCGGAACATCACCGACGTCGAGGACAAGATCATCGCGGCGGCTGCGGAGTCCGGCGAGACCCCCGAGCAGCTCGCATCCCGGGTGGCGGAACGGTTCGCGGCGGCGTTCGAGGCGTTGGCGGTGCTGCCACCCGACCACGAGCCCAAGGCGACCGAGCACGTCGACGGCATGATCGCGATCATCGACCGCCTCATCGCCCGGGGCTTGGCCTATCCCGAGCAGAACGGAGACGTCTACTTCTCGGTCCGGACACTCGAGGACTACGGCAAGCTGTCCGGTCGGAAGCCCGACGAGCTACGGGCGGGAGCCCGGGTGGAGGTCGACGAGTTCAAGCACGACCCGCTGGACTTCGCGCTGTGGAAGGCGGCCAAGCCGGGGGAGCCCTGGTGGGACTCCCCCTGGGGCCCTGGACGCCCCGGGTGGCACATCGAGTGCTCCGCGATGTCTGCAGAGTTCCTCGGCGACACCTTCGACATCCACGGTGGCGGCAACGACCTGATCTTTCCCCACCACGAGAACGAGATCGCACAGTCAGAGGGTGCCACCGGCGAGCAATTCGCCCGCTACTGGCTGCACAGCGGGATGGTCAACCTCGGCGGCGAGAAGATGTCCAAGTCGACCGGCCACATCATCGGCCTGCACGAGGCGATCCAGACCTACGGCGGAGCCGCCGTTCGCTTGTTCTACCTGCGTGCGCACTACCGGTCGCCTCTCGAGTTCTCCGAGGAACTGGTCAAAGACGCCAGGGCTTCGCTCGACCGGATCTCCCGGGTGCTGGAGCGTTCGGTGCCCGGTGGGGAACCCGATCCCCTCGTGGTGGAACGCTTCGTTGAGAAGATGGACGCCGACTTCGCCACACCGGAGGCGCTGTCGGTCCTCTTCGACGCCGTGCGCGACGCCAACCGGGCACTGGACGCCGGGGAGGATGCCAGCGGGGTCGTCGCAGCCGTCCATGAGATCGTCGACGTGTTCGGACTCCGGCCCCGGGAAGTGGCAGACCTGGGCGATCTCGCCGAGGGAGTCGCGGAGCTGGCGGCGAGTGTCGGAGCCCAGCCGGGCAGCGCCGCCGAGGAGACCCTGGAGGCGCTGTTCGCCCGTCGGGCGGAGGCCAGGGGGGATCGGGACTTCGCCACCGCCGACGCCATTCGTGATGGCTTGGCGGCCCTGGGCATCGCCGTCGAGGACACCGCCGATGGCGTCCGCTGGCATCGGTCGTAGCCTCGAAGGCGTCCACGCCGTCACCGCCGCCCTGCGGGCCGGTCGGGTGGAGTCGCTCACCGTTGAACGTGGCCGGGCGGACAAGGACGACATCGCCGCACTGATCGCCGAGGCGACTGCTCTCGGTGTCGAGGTCCGTACCGTCGACGATGTGCGAACGATCGCGGAGACGACCGCGCCGCAAGGGGTGGTCGCCACCTGCCGACCGCTGGTGCTCCGCAGTCTCGAGGAGCTGGTCGCCGACTCGTCACCCGCCTCGCTGCTGGTGGTCGATCACGTGGAAGATCCCCACAACCTCGGAGCGATCGCGCGATCGGCGGTGGCGGCGGGGATCCCTCGTCTGGCGGTACCCGATCGTCGCACCGCCCGCATCGGAGCCGCCGCCTTCAAGGCCGCCGCCGGGGCGTTCGAGCAGTTGTCTCTCTCGGTCATCGGTTCGGTCCCCGACGCCCTCCGCAAGCTGTCGTCGCTGGGGGTGTGGACGGTCGGTCTGGACGCGGGGGGCGACCAGTCGCTGTTCGGTCTGGGACTGTTGACCGAACCGGTGGCGATCGTGGTGGGCGCCGAGACCGGCCTCGCCCACCTCGTGCGAGAGCGGGTCGACGTGGTGGCGTCGATCCCGATGGCGGCCGGATCGGAGAGCCTGAATGCATCGGTGGCGGCTGCTCTCGCCTGCTTCGAGGTGATGCGGGTGAGGGCGTCCAACACCTGAACCTCCGCCGTTACGCTTCCCGCATCATCCGCTGGCGTAGCTCAGATGGCCAGAGCAGCTGACTTGTAATCAGCAGGTCGTGGGTTCGAGTCCCACCGCCAGCTCCCACATTCTCCTACGGTGAGAACCGGCCTTTCGGGGCCGTGTTCACGAGGGCTGTTGTGGTAGAACGATCCGACGCTGCGGCTCGTCGGAGGTTGGATCTATGAGACGTTCGGTCGGCATGCTCTTCGTTCTCGGGTCCGTGGCGTTCCTTGTCGGTGTGATGTTTCCGGTCGTTCAGGAGGTGTTCGCGGACCTCGACGACCGGGAGGCGATGGCGTCGGCCATCTCCGGGTCGCTGTCGGAGTGGAGTCTGGCCAACGTCCTCTTGGGGATCGGTGCGCTGGTCGTCGGAGTCACACTTTGGATGGTGACCCGCACCGTCGAGGGCGCGACTGAGCGGGCCGTCGGCCAGGCGGCAGGCGTCA
>DATHWB010000050.1:0-2557 GCA_035460965.1 Acidimicrobiia bacterium | reverse complement strand
GACGACGGCGGTGTCGAGCACAACGTCGTCGGCGAAGGGTGGCAATCGGACGTCCAGGCCTCCGGGACGTATCAGCACACCTTCACGCAATCCGGCAGCTACCCCTACGCCTGCACCCTCCACATCGGCAGGGACGGACGAGTCGAGGTCGTCGACGGATGATGTCGCCGGCGACGACGCGGGGCAAACACGACGCTGATCGCACCGTGGTCGGCACGGCGGCGATGCCCTGCGCCGTGATCGTCACGGTCTCACCGGCCGGGCAGGTCACGGTCCGGGCGTCGTGGTCGACGGTGAAGTCGTCGCGGTCGAACCCGCCGGGTAGGGGCGGGCGGCAGCGACGCGGGCTTGATGACCGTGGTGTGCCCGGCGTCGTCGAGGTCTTTGCGGGTCTGCCCGAGCCGTACGCGGCATCGGCGAGGACCTCGACCGGCGCCTGCTCGGCGAGCAGCACGGTGTGGCTTTCGATGAACGAGCTGGCGGACCAACCGCACTGCCTGTGCCGTGTCCTACGGCGTGTACCGACGCGTCGTCGGCTTGCCGGACGTCCCCTGTGATCCCATGGCTCTCATTCTCCCGTCCAAGCTCGAGAGCCTCTACAAGAGCTAGGACGATTCAGGGGGCATGAAGGTCGCAGTTTCAGGAGCGGGTCCGCATCTGGCTCTTGGGGGGTTTGGTGATGTCTTGGAGTGACTCGCCGGGGGTGTCGACTGGCTGTTGACGGATCTTCTCGAGGCCCCTGTTGTTCTTCTCCTCCGAGGGCATGAGATCGTCCCAGGTCTCGATCTCTGCGAGGCTGCGTTCGGCCCATGCTTCGACGGTGTTCAACAGGCTGATGAAGAAGTCGACCGCCAGGGCTCTGATGTAGGCCTGGTCTTGGGTGACGTTGATGCCGTCGAGGAACTCCTGCTTGACCTCGCCACTGAACTGGAGCATCTCCTGGGCGTCAGCGCGGACCTGCTTGAGCGTCGCGATGATCTCGTCTTTGGTTCCCAGGGGAGCAACGAAGACGCGCAGCATCGCCTCGAAGTCCATCGAGAACGGAGAGACGGGGGTGCCCAGCCACTCCCGTAACACTGCTTTGCCGTCGTCGGTGATCGAGTAGACCGTTCGCGACCGCTGTCCGGTGTACTCCTTCCTGCCCTCCAGCAGCCCCATCGACGACAGCCGCTTGACTTCCCGGTAGATGGCGCTCTCTGCCCGGGGCCAGACGTACCGGAAGTAGCGGACGCGTTGCTGCGCCAGCTCGTAGGACGACCAGGGTCGCACCGCGACCTGAGCCAGCACCGCATACGAGGTGGTCGTCAGTCGGTCAGCCATCCCCCACCTCTTGACATGCTCCAGATTGGAGTGTATATGTACTCCAATCTGGAGTATACGCGCTCGGGCCGGCGGTGCAAGGAAGGCAGGGTCATGACGGATCGATCTGGAAGTTCGTACGTTGAGACGCTCGTCATCGGAGGGGGACAGGCCGGGCTCGCCACGGGGTACCACCTCTCCCAGCGTGGCCTGCCGCACGCGGTCGTCGACGCCAACGACCGGATCGGTGACGCTTGGCGCAACCGGTGGGACTCCCTGCGGCTGTTCACCCCCAAGCGGCTGAACGGGCTGCCCGGCATGCCGTTCCCTGGCTACCACTGGGGGTTTCCGAGCAAGGACGAGATGGCCGACTATCTGGCGTCCTACGCCCGGCGGTTCGACATCGACGTCGAGACCGGTGTACGGGTGGACCGACTGTCCCGACAGGGCGACCGCTTCGTGGCAACTGCCGGACACCGACGGTTCGCGGCCGACAACGTGGTCGTTGCGATGTCGAGCTGGCAGCAACCCCGGGTCCCGGAGTTCGCCAGCGAGCTCGATCCGGGCATCGTCCAACTTCACGTCGCCGACTACCGCGACCCCGGTCAGCTCCAGGACGGAGACGTGCTGGTGGTCGGGGCGGGCAACTCGGGGGCAGAGGTCGCCAACGAGCTGGCCAGAACCCACGACGTGTGGCTGTCAGGACCCGGCACCGGCACCATCCCATTTCGCCCCGAGAGCGTGGCCGCGCGGGTCCTGATGCCGTTCGTTGGACGGATCATCTTCCACCGCGTGCTGACCACCAGCACGCCCATCGGACGAAGGGCCCGGCCCAAGATGGTGTCCACCGGTGAACCCTTGATCAGGGTCAAGCCGAAGGACCTGGCAGCAGCGGGCGTGGAACGTGTTCCCCGGGTCACCGGGGTCCGGCACGGACAGCCCCAACTCGACGACGCCCGCCGCATCGATGTCGCCAACGTGGTGTGGTGCACCGGATTCGATCCAGCGTTGTCCTGGATCGACCTCCCCGTGATCGAGGAAGGCGCACGCGAACCAGATCATCGCAATGGTGTCGTCGAGGAGATGCCCGGCCTGTACTTCGTTGGCCTCAAGTTCCTCTACTCGGTCTCATCGGAGCAGATCCACGGTGTGGGACGCGACGCTGCACGCATCGCCGATCTGGTCGCGGCTCGGCGTGGACAAGGCCGCCCCGATCGACCGACAGCTGACCGGCAGGACCACCGAGCGTCTGCTCAAC
>DATHWB010000049.1:0-6183 GCA_035460965.1 Acidimicrobiia bacterium | reverse complement strand
CGTCGCCGAGTACCCGGCGATGGAGGCGATGCGGGATCGGGCCAGGGACATACGGCTCCACACACTGGCCAGGCTCGACCAGTACCTCGACCGCCTGGCTGACTCGGTCGAGTCGGCGGGCGGAAACGTGTTCTTCGCGTCCGACGCCGACGAGGCGACCGCTCACATCCGCTCCCTGGCGGCAGCCAGAGGCGTGGAGACCGTCGTCAAGTCGAAGTCGATGGTCACCGAGGAGATCGAGCTCAACCACGCCCTCGAGTCCGACGGCAGGCGGGTGGTCGAGACCGACCTCGGGGAGTTCATCGTCCAGCTGTCGGGCGACACCCCGAGTCACATCATCGCCCCTGTCCTCCACAAGACCCGGTTCGACATCGGCGAGCTCTTCGCGTCCGAGCTGGGCGTCCCGTACACCGACGACCCGTTCGAGCTCAACGCCATCGCCAGGCGGTACCTCCGCTCCATCTTCCTCTCTGCCGACATGGGAGTGTCCGGGGTCAACTTCGCGGCGGCGGACACCGGGACGATGGTCACGGTGACCAACGAGGGCAACGCCCGGCTCTCGACCACGGCGCCGCGTGTCCACGTGGCCGTCATGGGGATGGAACGGGTGGTGCCCACGATCGCCGACATGCAGGTGATGCTGGACGTCCTCGCCCGCTCCGCCACCGGTCAGCGACTGAGCGTCTACACCAACTTCGTCACCGGCTCCCGTCGCCCGGGGGATCCCGACGGTCCCGAGGAGTTCCACCTGGTGATCCTCGACAACGGCCGGTCCGACGTGCTCGCCTCCGCCTCGGCGGAGATTCTGGGCTGCATCCGGTGCGGGGCGTGCCTCAACATCTGTCCGGTGTATCGCCACACCGGAGGTCACGCCTACGGAGGGGTGTACTCGGGTCCGGTCGGCTCGGTGCTCACGCCGGTCCTCGAGGGTCACGACGGATGGGAGGATCTCCCCTTCGCCTCGTCACTGTGCGGTGCCTGCAAGGACGTGTGCCCGATCCGCATCGACATCCCTGCGATGCTGCTCGGTCTGCGACACGAGATGGTCGATCACGGCGACGGTCCCTTCGGATGGTTGGGGCCCGGCCTCGCCGCCTACTCCAGGCTGGCGACGCACCCGGCGCTGTGGCGGGCGTTCCTCGCCGCCGGAGGGGTGTTCGGTCGGGTCGTTGGCCGGGACGGGTACGTGTCGCGCCTGCCGTTCCATGCCGGCAACTGGACCTCGACCCGTGATCTCCCGGTGCCGGCCGCCCGATCGTTCCACAGTTGGTGGAAGGAGCACCGTGGAACGTGAGAGCTTCCTGCGTCGCGTACGGGAGGCGACGTCCCGCGCCACCCTGCCGCCTCACCCCGAGGACGATCCCGGGCTGCTGGTGCCGGCACTCCCGGAGGTCGACCTCGTGGAGCACTTCACGCGTGTTCTCACGGCCACCGACGGGATCGTTCACCGGAACGATCCGCGGGAGGCGCTGGCGGAGATCTCCCGCCGATTGCCGGCAGGGCCGTATCTGTGCTGGGACGAGGTGGCCGATGTGGCGGCGGTGCTCGACGCAGAAGGCAGGGAGCGTCTCGACGCCGAGGTGCCCGCCGATGCGGCGGGGCGGCATCGTCACCAGTCCGACTACGCCGACGCCGTGATCGGGGTCACCTCGGCCGAGGCGGGCCTGGCCGAGTCCGGCACCATCGTCGTACGGAGCGGGCCGGGCCGGCCCCGGATGGCCTCGCTCGTGCCCGAGGTGCACGTCGCCCTCCTGCAGGTCGGGGATCTTCACCGGTCGCTGGTCCACTGGGCCGAGCACGCCGCCGGATCGATCCCCGATGCCGCCAACCTGGTGTTCATCACAGGCCCGTCCCGGACCGGGGACATCGAACAACAGCTCAACCTGGGCGTGCACGGTCCGAGGGAGCTGCACGTCGTCCTGATCTGACGGACTCCCCGGTTTTGTCTGTCTCAGCGCGTCATTCTTGACGCGCTGGTTCGCTAAAAAGCAGGACCGAGGTGGCGGTCCAGGTGGTTCTTCATCCGTCGGTAGGCGTCGCGCCAGGTTGCTCGTCCGGTGAAGACGTGGGCCTCGCCCGGGTAGTACATCACGTCCACCGGTTTGCCGAGCGCCACGCAGTCCGCCACCAGGGAATCCATCTGGTCCGAGGTGACCTTGCGGTCGCCGGTGCCGTGCATCACCAGCAAGTGCCCTTCGAGTTGCGACGCGAAGTTGCGGGGGCTGGCCTCGATGCGAGCCCGCTCGGCGTCCTCCCCCGTGAGGTCGGTCAGCATCCGGTAGCGCCCGGTGAGGGACAAGCACAGGTCGGCGGCGGCGCGCTGCTCGCGCACCGCTTCCCAGTCCCACACGCCCGCCACACAGATGCCTGCGGCGAAGGTGCCCGGTGCCTTCGTGAGGGCGGTGAGCGTGAGGTACCCGCCGTAGGAGATCCCCCAGATGGCCAGACGGTCCGGCGCCACCCAGTCCTGGGACCGAAGCCAGGTGGCCGCCGCCACGCAGTCCGCCAGATCGGCGACCCCCATGCGACCCCACAGCGACATCTGGTAGTCGAGTCCGTAGCCGGCCGTTCCCCGGTAGTCGATGCTGAGGACCGCATATCCGTGCTGGAGCAAGTACTGATGCCAGGCATACGGACCGAGATAGGCGGGTCCGGGGTGCCATCCGTACCGCATCTGGTCGATGGTTCCTCCGTGGACGAACACCAGGACCGGGTAGTGCCGGGAGGGGTCGAAACCGACCGGAAGGAACAGGTCGGCGGGCATCGTCATGCCGTCACCGGTCGGTATGGCGACGTGGATCGGCGCCACCGTGGCCGTCCTCTCCCACGCTCGGGGCATCGAGTGCGTCACCTGCCGGGGGGAAGGGTCGCCGCGATCCATGACCCAGATGTCGGGACTCTCGGACGGACCGGCGTGGACGAAAGCCAGTCGCCCGGTTCGATGACATATCACCGGGGCGTGGTTGGTGCCGGGTGCGCTCGTGAGGCGCTCCAGGCTGCCGCCGCCGAACCGATACCGCCACAGGTGCCGCTGCTTGTGGTCGCCCCGGCTGGAGCAGAACACCAGGCCGTCGGCGTCGGCATCCCAGCAGGGTGAGTACACGCGGTCGCCCCCGTAGTCGTCGTGGTCGCCGTACGTCAGTTGGGACAGTTCCCGGCTGGCGAGGTCCAGCGAGTACAGGTGTGCCCAACGGTCGCGGTAGAGCGTGTAGACCACTCTGGTGCCGTCGGGAGCGACGACGGGCGCCACCGGACAGGCGTGGGCGCCGGCGCCGCCGATCACCTCGTGGCCTTCCTCCACGACCAGCACGTCGCGCGCCCCGTCGGAGACCTGCACCATCAGGTGGTTACGTCCGAGCGGGGGAAGGTCCTCGGTGACGTGCAGCAGGTCGGCGTCGATCCACGCGAACGCGGTCACGAAACCCTCACCCGTGTGATGCCAGGTCGTCGTGCCGCGGTCGGTGTCGATCACCGTCAGGCCGCGACGACCATCCTGCTTGGTGGCGACTGCCAGCCGGCGCCCGTCGGGAGACCACCGCAGCGACACCGACGGTCCGGGGTTGAGGATCCCGAGGTCCACGCCTGCGTCGATCACCGTCACGTCCGCCCCGACGACGCACACCGCCCGATCGCCCGCCACGGCCAGGCGGTCGGTGCCGGACGCCCAGGCCAGGGCGTGCAACGGTTCGATACCGACCTCCCGCTCGACGCCGTCGACGTACAGCCGGCCGTTCTGGATCCAGGCCAGGCTTCCCGAGGGCGCCCACCCGAACCCCGAGACGCCCCCTTCACCCGGCGACACCCGATGACGGGACCCGTCGTGCTCTGCTCGCCACACGTCGACCCTTCCACCGTCGTTCCACAGGAACCCGAGCGACGAGCCGTCCGGGGCGAAGGCGGCGGCCGAAGGGAATGCGATGCCCGCGACGTCGTCGAGAGTCAAGCTTCCGCCCATCGATCGTTCTCCCCGCTGCATGGACGCGCACCGTAACCATGCGGTGGTACCGGGGAGCGAATCCGTGAGCGACGGTAGGGTTCGGACCGATCCACGATGTCGACGCCACGAGTTTCCGCGCTCCGACTCGGCCCACTCACCGTGTGGCCCCCCGTCGTCCTCGCCCCCATGGCGGGCGTGACGAACGCGCCCTTCCGGCGCCTGTGTCGTCAGCACGGTGCCGGCCTCTACGTCAACGAGATGATCGGGGCGAAAGCCCTGGTGCACGGCGATCCGAAGACCTCGCACCTGGCCAGTTTCCCGCCGGACGAGTCTCCCCGGTCGATCCAGCTCTACGGCACGACCCCGTCCGCGGTCGGCGAGGCGGTCGCCCTGCTGGTGGGTGAACGCGGCGCTGACCACATCGACCTCAACTTCGGATGTCCCGCCCCCAAGATCACCCGCCATGGTGGCGGGGCGGCCCTTCCCTACCGCATCGACGCGTTCCGGCAGGTGGTCCGGGCAGCCGTCGCCAACGCCGGAGAGGTGCCGATCACCGTCAAGTACCGCAAGGGCATCGACGACCGGCACCTCACCTATCTCGAGGCGGGTCATGTGGCCGAGGAAGAGGGAGTGGCGGCAGTGGGTCTGCACGCCCGCACCGCCGAACAGCTCTACTCGGGAGAGGCGGACTGGTCGGCCATCGCCCGGCTCAAGGCACAGCTGTCGATTCCGGTGCTCGGCAACGGTGACATCTGGGAGGCGGCCGACGCGATTCGCATGGTGCGGGAGACCGGGTGCGACGGTGTGATCGTGGGTCGTGGCTGTCTGGGACGGCCCTGGCTCTTCGGTGACCTGGCCCGGGCCTTCGAAGGCGACTCCACCGTGTCGATACCGACGCTCGGCGAAGTGTCCGCCGTGATGCGCGAGCACGCCCGTCTGCTGGTGGAGTGGTTCGATCTCTTCACGGGAATCCGGTCGTTCCGTAAGCACACCGGCTGGTACCTGAAGGGCTACCCGGCCGGCCCGGAGGTACGAAGGCGGCTGTCGGTCGTCGAGGACCTGATCGAGTTGGACGAGGTGCTCGCCTCGCTCGACCCGGACGCCCTTCCCCACGACGGCGCAACGCGCATGGCGCGCGGCCACACCCACGGTCCCCGTCCGGTGCGGCTCCCGCACCGCTACCTGGAAGGAGACTGGGTGGACGTCGGGGCGGAGGAGGCCGAACTGGCCGTCTCGGGTGGCTGAGTCCCTTCCGAGGGGACCCCGGTTCTAGTCTGCGTTCGTGGTCTCCAAGCGCCTCGAACCGTTCCGCGTGTCGATCTTCTCGGAGATCACCGCCGCTGCCCACGCCGCCGGGGCGGTCGACCTCGGGCAGGGGTACCCGTCATGGGAAGGCCCGGCGTTCGCCAAGGACGAGGCGATCAGGGCGCTGTCCGAGGAGTCGAATCAGTACCCGCCTTACATCGGCATCCCCGAACTGCGGTCGGCGGTGGCAGACCGCTGGGCACTCGACACCGGGATGGCCATCGATCCGACGTCGAACGTAACCGTCACCTCCGGGTGCACCGAAGCGCTGTCCGCCGCCTTCATCGGCACCTTCGACCCGGGCGACGAGGTGATCCTCTTCGAGCCGGTGTACGACGCCTACCCGGTCGGCTGCGCCCTCTCGGGGGCGGTGCCACGATTCGTCACCCTCCACAGCCCCGACTGGTCGATCGATCCCGACGAACTCCGGGCGGCCTTCGGTCCTGCCACCGCGGCGATCCTCGTGAATACGCCACACAATCCGACCGGCAAGGTCTTCACCGCCGACGAACTTCAGTTGATCGCCGATCTGGCGGCGGAACACGACGCCCTGGTCATCACCGACGAGGTCTACGAGCGGATGGCCTATGCCCGTGACCACATCCGGATGGCGACGCTTCCGGGCATGTGGGACCGCACCCTCACCCTCTCGTCCATCGGCAAGTCCTTCTCCTTGACCGGGTGGAAGACGGGGTGGGCCATCGGTCCGGAGCCGCTGGTGGCCAACGTGCGCTCCGCCAAGCAGTTCCTGACGTTCACGACCCCCAACCCGATGCAGTACGGGTCGGCGGCGGCCTTGAGGGCCCCGGACTCGTACTACGTCGACCTCCGGGCGATGTATCTGGCGAAGCGGGACCGTCTCGTCGCCGGTCTGGACCGGATCGGGTTCGGTGTCGGGTCGCCGGAGGGCGCCTACTACGTGCTGGCCGATCACACCGGGT
>DATHWB010000048.1:0-15156 GCA_035460965.1 Acidimicrobiia bacterium | reverse complement strand
CTGGGCTTCGTGTACCTGGGGTACCTCATGCGCGCGCTCGACGGCGAGCGGAAGGCGATCCCTCGAGCGGCGATCGTCTTCGCCCTCACCGCGCTGTCCCACGTCCTGACGACGCTGGTGTTGATCCTGGCGTCGGTCCCTTTGCTGTTCAGGCGCCGGGTCGATCGCGTGGCGGCGATCGGAGTGTGGGCATGGTCGTTCGCCCTCGCCGGCTTCTGGGCGGTGCCTCTGCTCCTTCGGTTCTCGAACAGCTCGGACATGGTGTGGAGCCCGCTGCGACGTTGGGAGGAGATCTTCCCTGTCGAGTTGTGGCTGCTCCTACCGCTGGCGGTAGTCGGTGGGGTCTGGGGGGTACGTCGCAGCGGGCGGGTCACGCCGCTGGTACTCGCCACCCTGATCCCGATCGTGTACTACCCGCTGCCACTCATCCTCCCCGGCCTCGTCCCCTCGATCTTCGGGGACGTCCACTTCAAGCTGTGGAACGGGAGGCTCCTGCCCTACTGGTACTTCGGGATCGTCTACTTCTCCGCCCTCGGATTGGGGGCGGCGGGGCTGTGGGCCAGTCGACGCCTGCCCGATCGACTATCGCTGGTCTGGGCACGTGGGCTGATCGCCCTGGCCGCCGCCGCCGGGGTGATCGTCGTCGTGAATGCCGATCTCCCGATCGTGGCCTGGGTGGCGATCGTCGCCACGGGAGCCGTGGCGGTAGGGACGACGTTCCTGGTGGCGGGCGACGTGTCGACCAGAGGCGTGATCACCGCGGCGTCGGCCGGGTTGCTGGCGTTCGGTGCGCTGGCCGGGGTCTCGTTCGTCGACGGCTGGGCCAGGTGGAACTTCGAGGGCTTCGAGGCCAAGGCGCCGTACGAACGGTACGAGTCCCTGATGGTCGTCCTGGACGATCTTCCTCCCGGCCGGGTGCAGTGGGAGCAGAACAGCGGCATGAACGAGTTCGGGACCCCGATGGCGCTCATGCTCATCCCCTATTGGACCGAGGACCACCAATCCATGGAAGGCCTGTTCTTCGAGTCGTCGCTGACGACGCCGTTCCACTTCATCACCGCCGGCGAAGTCTCCCACCGACCCTCGAACGCCATTCCGGGCTTGCCCTACCGCAATTTCGATTTCGATCGCGGAGTCGCCCACCTCGACCACTTCGGGGTCGACTACTACGTCTCGTACACGCCGGAGGCACGAGCCGCGGCCGACGACCACCCGGACATGGAGCAACTGGCCATCGTCGAGCCGTTCGGCATCTACCGACTTCCGGAGTCGCCGTTGGTCGAAGTGGCCTCGCACCAGCCCGCCGTCTATGACCCGGCGCTGGCTCCTCCTGGGACCGCCCCACCACCATTCCATCAGGTGATCCTCGACTGGTTCGCCGACATCGATCTGCTGGATCGTTGGTTGGCGTCCGAAGGGCCCGAGTCGTGGAACCGGGTCGGCCCGGACGTGTCTGCGCTGCTCGAGTCCGAGGAGCTGGCGGTGACGGGCACCGTGTCCGACATCGAGGTGGACGACCATCGGATCTCCTTCACCACCGACGCGGTCGGGGTTCCCCATCTCGTCAAGGTGACCTACTTCCCGAACTGGGAGGCGACCGGCGCGGACGGGCCGTGGCGGGCGGCCCCGTCGCTGATGATCGTCGTCCCGCAGGAACGGGACGTGGTGCTCGAGTTCAAGAACCAACTTCCCGAGTGGATCGGATGGGCACTGACCATCGCCGGACTGGCGGCGCTGGTGCAGTGGCGGGTGATGGGCTCAACGCGGCGGCAGCGCTCGCCGAATCCTCCACAATCCACGGAGGGTGCGGGGCACCCGCCCGAGTAGACCCGACCGGGCTTCCCTGAGTTCGGACACCACGACCGGCACCTCGTGGATCACGGCCCCCGCCCGCTCCGCCCGAAGCACCAGT
Organism: Acidimicrobiia bacterium; assembly: GCA_035460965.1. Lineage (GTDB taxonomy): Bacteria > Actinomycetota > Acidimicrobiia > Spongiisociales > ZC4RG35 > DATHWB01. The sequence continues at coordinate 13,244 of DATHWB010000048.1, read as the reverse complement.
TCCGTGTCGAAGAGGTCGGTACCCGAAACCGTGATCGGGGCGTGTGCGTCCAGGACCCACTTGCGGAACCCGAGCATGCCGTGCGTGTCCGACACCCGGGAGCCCAGCAGGATCCTGAGCATGGCGTTGAACACGGCGGTGGCGAAGCGGCGTAGCAGCGGGCGTCGGTCCTGGGAGGCGGGATCGCGCTTCGATCCGATCACGACATCTGCGTCGGACTGGAGCACCGCCCGGAAGAAATCCGCCGAGAAGTAGTCGACGTCGACGCTCACGACCCACTCGCCGGTGGCCAACGCGAATCCGCGTCGCAGCGCCTCTCCCTTGTCCGCCACTTCGAGCTCCAGCACCCGAACGGCCAGGCCTCCCAGGCGACGTGCCACGTCGGCCGTGCCGTCCGTGGATCCGTTCTCGACGATGAGGATCTCCGCGTCGGGTTCCACCGACTCGATCTGCTCGATCAGGGACGGGAGGGCGGACGGGAGGAAGGCAGCCTCGTTGTGGACGGGAACGACGACGGAGAGAGCTGGCATGCGGCGAGGGAGTGTAGGGCGCCACCTACCATCGGCCTGGTGGCAGACATCGAGGCGGTGTTCAAGGCGTACGACATCCGGGGCCGCACGGATACCGGTGAACTGGACGAGGAACTCGCTCGCGACGTGGGATCGGCCTTCGCCACGATCGCCGGTGGGTCGCCGATCGCAGTCGGGAGGGACTGCCGGATCTCGTCGCCGTCGATCGCAGGCGCGTTGATGCAGGGTGTCAACGAGGCCGGATGCGATGTCATGGATCTCGGTGAGGTGGCGACCGATGTCGTCTACTACGTGTCGGGATCCCGATCCGTGCCCGGTGTCATGGTGACGGCCTCGCACAATCCGGGCGAGTACAACGGCATCAAGCTGTGCCGATCGGGAGCCGCTCCGGTCGGCTCGGACTCGGGGCTGGACACCATCAAGCAGATGATCCTGCAGGGCCGTCTGATCACGGATGGCCACGGCGAGGTCAGGCCGTTCGATCCGCTGCCCGGTTACATCGATCACCTGTGCGCCATCGTCGATCCGGATTCCATCGGACCGCTCCGTGTGGTGGTGGACGGAGGCAACGGGATGGCGGGCGTCGTGCTCACTCGCCTCTTCGATCGGCTGCCGGCCGAACTGTTCGGGTTGTTCCTCGAGCCGGACGGGACCTTCCCGAATCACCCGGCAGATCCTCTCCAGCCCCAGAACCTCGTGGACCTCACTGCCGCGGTCGAGTCCCGCCGCCCCGATCTCGGTGTGGCATTCGACGGCGACGCAGACCGTGCGTTCTTCGTCGACGACACCGGCGCGCCACTGTCCGGCTCGACGACGACCGCCCTCATCGCACGCTGGTTCCTGACACGGGAACCCGGGGCGTCCATCGTGCACAACCTCATCACGTCGAAGGCGGTTCCGGAGATCGTCAGCGAGGCCGGGGGAGTGCCGGTCCGCACCCGGGTGGGCCATTCGTACATCAAGCAGGTCATGGCGGACACCGGTGCTGTGTTCGGCGGCGAGCACTCGGGGCACTACTACTTCCGGGACAACTACCGAGCGGACTCGGGCATGCTGGCGATGCTCGTGCTGCTGAGGGTGATGACCGAGTCCGGGGCTCCACTGTCGAAGTTGCGACTGGACGTCGAGCGGTATGCCGCATCCGGCGAGATCAACATCCGGGTGGCTGACAACGCTGCCGCCCTGGCTGCGGTGGAGTCGGCTTTCGCCGGTGAGGGCATCGACAGGGTGGATGGCATCACCGTCGACCTGGGGTCGTCCTGGTTCAATCTGCGCCCGTCGAACACCGAGCCGTACGTGCGGCTGAACGTCGAGGGTCCGGATTCGGCCACGGTCGACTCGCTCACCGGGCGCGTCCGTGGCATCGTCCTGTCATCATGACGCTGATCGCCCCCGAACTCCTGGAGATCCTGCGCTGTCCGGTGGACCACACGCCGGTCCACGAGGACGTCCCGGCGTCCGTGCTGCGATGCGAAGCGGAGCCGGCGCACACGTATCCGGTGCGCGACGGCATACCCGACATGATCCCGCCGCACGAAGAGGTCTGAGATGAAGTACGACATCGCCACCCCCACGCTCTCCGAGGAGGGCGCTCGCCGGCTCGAGTGGGCGGGACGACGGATGCCGGTGATCGCTACCATACGCGAGCGGTTCCGTCAGGAACGCCCGCTGGAGGGCCTGACGATCGCCGCCTGCCTCCACGTCACCGCCGAGACCGCCAACCTCATGCTGGCGCTCCGCGACGGCGGAGCGAAGCCTGTCCTGTGCGCCTCCAATCCCCTCTCCACTCAGGACGACATCGCCGCAGCGCTGGTGGCGGCGGGGATCCCGGTGTTCGCCATCCGGGGCGAGGACAACGAGACCTACTACGACCACATCCACGCCGCCCTCGACATGGAGCCGGACATCACCATGGACGACGGGGCGGACCTCGCCACCCTGCTCCACACCGAGCGCACCGAACTGAACCCGATCGGCTCGACCGAGGAGACGACCACGGGTGTGATCAGGCTGCGGGCGATGCAGGAGGACGGCACGCTCCGACTGCCTGTGGTGGCGGTGAACGACTCCGACACCAAACACCTGTTCGACAATCGCTACGGCACGGGCCAGAGCGCCATGGACGGGATCATTCGCGCCACCAACGCCCTGATCGCCGGACTCAACGTCGTGATCGTCGGGTATGGGGACTGCGGGCGGGGAGTGGCCGATCGGGCGAAGGGCCTGGGGGCGCATGTGATCGTGGTCGAGGTCGACCCTGTTCGGGCCGTGTCCGCGGCCATGGACGGACATCGGGTCCTCAGCTCCGTCGACGCCGCGCGTGAGGGGCACATCTTCATCACCGTGACCGGTAACAAGCACGTGCTCCGGCGGGAGCACTTCGAGATCATGCGGGACGGGGCGATCCTCGCCAACGCCGGTCACTTCGACATCGAACTCGAGTTGACCGCTCTGGAGGACATGGCGACGGCCGTGCGGCCGATCCGTCGCAGCTTGGACGAGTACGAGATGGCGGATGGTCGGCGGCTGTTGCTGGCCGCCGAGGGCCGACTGGTCAACCTGGGAGCGGCGGAGGGCCATCCCGCCGACGTGATGGACCTGTCGTTCGCCAATCAGGCGCTGGCGGCGGAGTGGCTGGCCGACAACGCCGGCCAACTGGAAGCCAAGATCTACACCCTCCCGAAGGAGATCGACGCCCATGTGGCACGGATCAAGCTGGAGGCGCTCGGCGGGGGGCTCGACACCCTGACCGATGAGCAGGTCGAGTACCTGAGCGGCTGGAAGACCGGCACCTGATCCGATTCGGTCACACCCGGCCGGTATGCAGGCCGGGTGGTGTGTCTTGCCTGTCGCCGGCCCGGAGCCGGGCTCTGTGCGCCGTGCCGCTCATCGGTTCGGCCCGCCCCCGTCCTGCGAACGCCTGGCGGCATCGTGGTCGCCGCTTGGGCATGTCACGAAGGGGCTGCCAGGACAGTGGTCCGCAGGCTGAAGTACGAGGCCGTCACCTCGGTGGCGGCGATGGTCGCGGGTGATCTGGTCGATCGACTCCCGCCGGATGCCGAGTGTGTGGTGCCGGTCCCACGGTCGGTGGCGAGACGGGTCCGCTACGGGATAGACCCTGCCCTCGCACTCGCCACCGCGGTGGGAAGGTTGGCGGGAGTGCCCGTGGTGCACGCGCTCGGCCCTGCCCTGTGGAGCCCCGCGAACGCGGGCGAATCGCGTGCCCGCCGGGTGCCGCCGACCTTTCGGCGTCGAAGCTCCCCGTCGGGCGTCACACTCGTCGATGACGTCGTGACGACCGGGGAGACCCTCGATTCCGCCGCCCTCACGCTCGGCAGGGTGGTCGGAGCGCTGACGATCACCGGTGTCCCCTGAATGACTAGTCTGCGCGCCCGGCGATCAGGAGTGATGTTTGGACATTCGCGTGCACGCGAGGGGGACCGATCTCGATCCGACGTTCAAGGCGTCGGTCGAGGAGAAGCTGCAGAAGGTCGCCAAGGTCTTCGACCACGGCGGGGACCTGGATGTCGAACTGACCGAAGAGCACAACCCGCGCCGCAGTGACGATCGATACCGATTGGAGCTGACGTCGTTGACCGGTGGACGCATCCTCCGCATCGAGGCGGCCGCCCCCACCCCCGACGCCGCTCTGGATGACGCCGTGGACCGATTCACCCGGACCATGCGCCGTCACAAGGAGCGGGTCATCGACAGCCACCGCAAGCGGGAGACGGTTTCGGCCGACGAGACGCAGAGCGCGGGCGAGCCGGACATCGTGCGCCTCAAGCAATTCGTGATGAAGCCGATGACTGTGGAAGAAGCCACTCTTCAGATGGAACTGCTCGGCCATGACTTCTTCTTCTTCCACCACTCCGCGACCGACAAGAACAGCGTGCTGTACCGCCGCCGAGACGGTCGTCTGGGTCTGATCGAACCCGCATGAGTTCACCCACGATCGTCATCGTCGACGACGCACCCCTGATCCAGGCCGGGCTGGCAGCGGCGCTGCAGGCGGAGGGCTTCTCCATCCTGGGTCAGGCGTCGGATGCGATGACGGCGGTGTCGATGGCCCGTGAGCTGGGGCCCGATCTGGTTCTGCTCGATGTGTTGATGCCAGGGATATCGGGCCTCGAGGTCGTCGCGAAGATTCGTGAGGTCGCCCCTAGGACCGCGGTCGTGCTGCTGACGTCGTCCGAGTCGGGCGAAGACCTGCTCAAGGCCATCAAGGGCGGGGCGAGGGGCTACATCGTCAAGACGACACCGATGCCGGATCTGGTTGCCAGCCTGCACGACGTGCTCGAGGGCGGCGCGGTCGTGTCACCGGCCATGGGCGGGAAGCTGTTCGACACGGTGGCCCAGCTCCTGAAGCATCGGGAACTCGCCTCCACCCGCAAGCCGGCCCTCACCGGGCGCGAGATCGAGGTCCTCCAGTCGATCGCCGAAGGCCACACGTCCAGGGAGATCGGGGAGCGACTGTTCATCTCCGAGAACACGGTGAAGAATCACGTCCGCAACATCCTCGACAAGCTCGGGCTGCGGTCCCGGAACGAGGCCGTGATGTACGCCATCCGCGAGGATCTCATCAAGGTCGACTGAGACCCCGCCCTCCCCGGCTCCTTCGCTCGCCGGCGACGTGGGGGCGAGGTCGCTCCGCAACTCGTTCGAGTCGATATCCTGGGAGACTCATGTCGCTCTTCTCCAAGCTGCTTCGCGCCGGAGAAGGTCGCCCGTTGAAGGAACTGCAGCAGGTGGCTGCAGCCATCAACGAGGTCGAGCCCCGCTTCGAAGCACTCTCCGACGATCAACTCCGCCAGAACACGACGGACTTCAAGAATCGCGTCGCCAACGGCGAGCCGCTGGACGACCTCCTGATCGAGGCGTTCGCCACCGTGAGGGAGGCCGCCAAGCGCGTGCTCGGCCAACGCCACTACGACGTGCAGCTGATCGGCGGCGGCGCACTGCATCGAGGCATGGTCGCCGAGATGAAGACCGGTGAGGGAAAGACGCTGGTGTCCACCCTCCCCGCCTACCTCAACGCCCTGGAGGGCAAGGGCGTGCACATGGTCACGACCAACGACTACCTGGCGAGTCGTGACGCCGAATGGATGGGTGGCATCCATCGCTTCCTCGGAATGTCGGTCGGTGTGGTGATGGCCGGGATGACCCCGGAAGAGCGCAGGCCCGCCTACCTGTCCGACATCACTTACGGCACCAACAACGAGTTCGGATTCGATTACCTGCGCGACAACATGGCGATGCGGGTCGCCGACATGGTTCAGCGCGGCCACCACTACGCCATCGTCGACGAGGTGGACTCGATCCTCATCGATGAGGCGCGGACGCCGCTCATCATCTCCGGCCGCGTTGCCGACAACGCCAAGTGGTACAAGGAGTTCGCCCGCATCGCCACGCGGTTGCGCCGGCACGAGCACTACGAGGTGGACGAGGGCAAGCGGCAGGTGCTCGTCACCGAGGAGGGTGTGTCCCGGGTCGAGGAGATTCTCGGCATCGAGAACCTGTACGACCACGCAGCCGTGGACCTGGTCCATCACATGGAGTCGGCGCTGCGTGCCAAGGAGCTCTATCACCGGGACGTCGAGTACCTGCTGGACAACGGCGAGGTCAAGATCGTCGACGAGTTCACCGGTCGTGTGCTGGAGGGTCGTCGCTACTCCGAGGGCCTCCATCAGGCGATCGAGGCGAAAGAGAACGTCGCCATCAAGGACGAGAACCAGACCCTGGCGACCATCACCCTCCAGAACTACTTCCGCCTCTACGACAAGCTCGCCGGCATGACCGGTACCGCCGAGACCGAGGCGGCCGAGTTGGCCCAGATCTACAACGTCCAGGTGCTGGTGATCCCCACCAACCGTCCCATCGTCCGGCTCGACCAGGACGACCTCGTCTACAAGTCCGAGGACGCCAAGTTCAACGCCGTGATCGACGACGTGGCGCAGCGTCACGAGCGCGGGCAGCCGGTGTTGCTCGGCACCGTCTCGATCGAGAAGTCGGAGAGGCTGTCGGCGGCGTTCACCAAGCGCGGCATCGAGCACGATGTGCTCAACGCCAAGGCGCACGCCCGGGAAGCCGACATCATCGCCCAGGCGGGGCGGTTGAGGGCGGTGACGGTGGCCACCAACATGGCCGGCCGCGGCGTCGACATCATGCTCGGCGGAAACCCCGAGGGCGCCGCCCTCATCGAGCTGAAGAAGCTGGGAATCTCGCCGGACGACCCGACCTACGAGACGAAGCGTGAGGAGTTGGTCGCGCGCTTCGTGACCGAGATCGCCCCCCTCAAGGAGAAGGTGAAGGAGGCGGGGGGTCTCTACGTCGTCGGTACCGAGCGGCACGAGTCCCGGCGTATCGACAACCAGCTGCGAGGTCGCTCGGGGCGGCAGGGTGATCCGGGCGAGACCCGCTTCTACCTGTCGCTGGAGGACGACCTGATGCGCCGTTTCCGGGGCGAACAGGTCGCCGGCATCATGGAGCGGCTCAACATCCCGGACGACCAGCCGATCGAAGCCGGGATGGTCAACAAGGCGGTCGAACGGGCGCAACGGCAGGTCGAATCGCAGAACTTCGAGATCCGCAAGAACGTCCTGAAGTACGACGAGGTGATGAATCGCCAGCGCGAGGTGATCTACCGCTGGCGGTCGGGGATCCTCCATGGCGAACTCACCGACGAACTGGTGACCGAATGGACCGAGAAGGTCCTGGAGGACACCGTGGTCGGCGTGCTCGGCGAAGAGAGTTCCTCCCAGTGGGACTGGGAGGAACTGGCCAAGGAGTTGGCGATCTTCCACGAGGACTTCGACATCGGACCCCATCGCTTCGAAGGGGCGCTTTCCATCGACTCGGTGGTCGAACTGGTGCTCGACGACGCCCGGGAGATCTACGCCAAACGGGAGAAGGAGTTGGGTCCCGAGGTGCTCCGCCAGGTGGAGCGGTCGGTGATGCTCCAGCTCATCGACAACAAGTGGCGGGAGCACCTGGCGGAGATGGACTACCTGCGGGCCGGTATCGGCTTGCGGGCGATGGGCCAGCGCGATCCGCTCAGCGAGTACCAGCGTGAAGGCTTCGAGATGTTCACCGAAGTGGTCGAGTCCGTGAAGCGTGATGCCGTGCGTTACCTCTTCCGAGTACAGCTCGCCCAGCCGCCGGAGCAGCCGAAGCGACCCCAGCCGGTGGCGCAGCAGGCGCGGGGACTGCAGAAGCCCGTCTCGACCGGGGACAAGGTCGGACGCAACGAGCCCTGTCCGTGCGGCAGCGGCAAGAAGTACAAGCGTTGCCACGGGGCCAACTCCTGAGCGATCCCGTCGCCCGGGTAGCCTCTCCTCTCCTCATGTCCACCTCGCACGACATCGCCGCACTGCGGGCTCGCCTCCTCGAAGCCAGGGGGTTCCTTTGACTTGGAACAGAAGGCCGCAGAGCTCGAGGACCTGAGGGAGCGCGTCTCCGAGCCCGGGTTCTGGAACGATCCCGATCAGGCCAAGACCGTCTCACAGAAGCTCAATCGCTACGAGTCCATCTTCGGACTCGTAGCGGAACTGGAGAAGGCGCTGGAGGACGCCGAGCTGCTCGTCGAGTTCGGCGATGACGAGTCCATCGCCGAGGCCACCCAGTCCCTGACGCAGGTGTCGGCGGAGCTCGATCGCCTGGAACTCGAGTCGCTGTACTTCGGCGAGTACGACGACCACGCCGCCATCCTCACCGTCTATGCAGGCGCCGGCGGCGTCGACGCCCAGGACTGGGCGGACATGCTCTTGCGCATGTACGAGCGCTACCTGACCACGAAGGGGTACTCGGTCACCCGCGACGAGTACACCGTGGGGGAGGAGGCGGGCATCAAGTCGGCGACGATCACGGTGCGCGGCGACCGGGCGTACGGGAACCTGGAGGGTGAGCGAGGCACCCATCGCCTCGTTCGCATCAGCCCCTTCGACTCGCAGGCGAGGCGGCACACGGCGTTCGCGGGGGTCGACGTGATCCCCGATCTCGGGGACGAGACCCTCGAGATCGAGATCAACCCCGACGAACTGCGAATCGACACGTACCGCTCCCAGGGCGCCGGCGGCCAGCATGTGAACACCACCGACTCGGCGGTGCGGATCACCCACCTCCCGACCGGGCTCGTGGCGGCGTGTCAGAACGAACGGTCACAGCTGCAGAACCGGGAACGGGCCATGCAGATGCTGAAGGCCAAGCTCCTGGTGCTCGCTCGCCAGGAGGCCGCGGCTCAGTTGGACGAGATCCGAGGCGAGAACGTCGAGGCGGGATGGGGACGACAGATCCGCTCGTACGTCCTGCAGCCGTACCAGATGGTCAAGGACCTTCGCACCGACGTCGAGCTGGGCAACGTCGACGCCGTACTCGACGGCGACCTCGACGACCTCGTCGAGGGCTACCTCCGCTGGCGCCGCTCCGAACACGAACGCCACACGTCCTGACGCGTACCCAGGGTTCCTGGGTACGCCGGCGTACCCCGGAACCCGGGGTACGGGGCCACGATCGGGAAAACCTGGGACCACTGGTAGCCTTTCCGGACAGGTTTCCCCGATCCGATACGCGCGATTTCGTCGCGCCAAGGAACGCTCCGTGATACGACTTCAAAACGTCACCAAGGTCTACGAGGGTGGCACGGTCGCCGCACGAGATGTCAACCTCGACATCCAGCGTGGCGAGTTCGTCTTCCTCGTCGGGCCCTCCGGATCCGGCAAGTCCACCCTCATCCGGCTCATGCTCCGTCAGGAGCCGATCACCCGCGGCACGATCTGGGTCGCAGGCAAGGACATCACGACCATGCCGCGGTGGAAGGTGCCGTTCCTGCGGCGCTCGATCGGCACGGTCTTCCAGGACTTCAAGCTGCTTCCGAACAAGACCGTCGCCGAGAACGTGGCGTTCACTCTCGAGGTGCTGGGACGCCCCCGGTCGGTGATCCGTCCTCAGGTCGACCAGGTGCTCGACCTCGTCGGCCTCGCCGACAAGGCGGACCGGTATCCGAAGCAACTGTCCGGTGGCGAGCAACAGCGTGTGTCGGTGGCCAGGGCGTTCGTGAACCGTCCGCCCATCCTGCTCGCCGACGAGCCGACCGGCAACCTGGATCCGGCCACCTCGGTGGGGATCATGAAGCTGCTCGACCGTATCAACCGCACGGGCACCACCATCGTGATGGCCACTCACGACCATGCCATCGTCGACGCCATGCAGCGCCGGGTCGTCGCCATCGATCACGGTGTGGTGATCCGCGACGATCGCTCCGGCCGGTACGAGGCTGCGATGCGAGCCACCACCGAGCTGCCGGTCGTCGAGGGCCTGGACACCCAGGCGGAATACGAGGAACTGGCGGCAGCGGTGGAAGCCCGCGAACTGGGTGAGGACTCCGAGGAATGAGCCGGATCGCCTTCCTCGCCCGTGAAGCGTTCGTGAACCTGCGACGCAATGCACTGGTCGTCACCGGTGCGGTGCTGGCGGTCTTCATCTCCCTGTCGCTCGCCTTCGGCGCCTTGGTCCTCAACGAGCTGCTCCGGATCAACACGCTGGCCTGGCAGGAGGGCACCCACGTCGTGGCCTTCCTCAACGATCCCGATCAGGGTGGGTTGGATCCCGCCGGTCAACGAGCGCTGATGACCGAGATCGAGCAGTGGGAGCAGATCGAGCGGATCAGGTACGTGGACAAAGCGGAGGCGTTCGTCGAGTTCCAGGCGCTCTTCTCGGATCGACCCGACTTCGTCGAGTCCATCGACCCCTCGATATTGCCGGCGTCGTATCGAATCGAGCTGACCGACATCGACCTCTATCGCGACGTCGTCTTCCAGCTGCGGACCCTTCCTGCGGTACGCGACGTCAGGTCGTTCGGCGAACAGATCGACCAGCTCTCCAGTCTGAGCAACGTCCTGAACGTGCTCGGACTGGGCTTGGCTCTGGTGCTGGGAGGTTCGGCCGTCATCCTGATCGCCAATACGATTCGCATGGCGATCTATGCTCGCCGCGACGAGGTGTCGATCATGAAACTGGTGGGCGCGTCGAACTGGTTCATCCGTGTGCCGTTCGTGCTCGAGGGCCTGATCGAGGGGGTCCTCGGTGCGGGACTGGCGGTGCTCACCGTGTGGATCGCTTCGCAGAACCTGCGCGGCATCGGCGATTCGATCCAGCTGCTGCGATTCAACATCGAGGATGCGTTCTTCCTGCGCTGGGGGATCCTCCTCATCCTGTTCGGGGCCGCCGCAGGCGTGCTCGGTTCGCTCGTCGGACTGAGCAAGTACCTGCGGGAAGCGGAGACGAAGCCCGCCAGCACATGAGGCGCTCACTCTTCACCGGGTTGCTCGCCTGCCTCGTACTGGCGCTGGTGGTGCCGGTGGGGGCCCAGTCTCGGAACCTCGACGAGGTGCAGCGGGAGATCGACCAGCTCACTTCCCAGATCAACAACGCCAGGGCGGAGAGCCGACGTGTGGGTGAGGACTTGGCGTCGGCCAGGGCGCGACTCACGGAGATCCAGGGTGCCCTCGGCGTGGCCGAGGCCAACGTGGCGGCCAAGCAGGCTGAGATCGCAGCCCAGGAGGCGAGGGTCGCCGAACTGGAGGGGCAATTGCGGGAGATCGAGCTGCAACTGCTCGAGACGACCCAGGCCATCGACGAGACCTCGAGGACGTTGGCGTTGCAGGCAGTCGAGATGTACATGAACGCCGCCATGCCGGTGGGGACGATGGTGCTCGGTTTCGAGTCGGTGAGCGACCTGGCCGTCGGTTGGACCTATGCGGACGGCGTCACCGGCCACTCGGAGGACCTGCTCGACTCGTTCGAGTTCCTCCGCTCGGAGGAACAACGCCAGCGCGCCCAGGTCGAGGAGCACCGGTCCGAGGCAGCCACCATCCTGGTCGAGTTGGACATCGAACGTGTCGAACTCGAGGCCGAACTCGCCGAGGTGGCGGCCATGCGTGACGAGGCGGAGACAGAACTTGCTTCGGTCGAGAACCTGCTGGCGAGTATTCGCAGCGACATCGCGGCGGCGGAGCAGCACAAGGACGGCCTCGAGGCGGACCTGGCGCGCATAGAAGCAGAGATCAGGGCGGCTCAGCGTGACGATGGTGTGGCGCCCGGGCGGCTGCGAATGCCGGTTCACGGGTGGATCAGCTCGTACTACGGCTGGAGGGTTCACCCGATCTTCGGGACGCGGCGGATGCACACCGGGATCGACCTCGCCGCCATCGGGGGTACACCGATCTACGCGGCGGAGGCCGGCACGGTGATCATCGCCGGTGTTCGAGGCGGCTATGGCAACGCGGTCGTCATCGACCACGGCGGAGGCCTCGCCACGCTGTATGCGCATCAGTCGCGTATCACCGTCTCGGTGGGAGAGAGGGTGGCGGCGGGTGAGCGAATCGGCTTCGTGGGCTGCACCGGCTACTGCACCGGAGACCATCTCCACTTCGAGGTACACGTGAACGGCAAGCACACCGACCCCCTCCCGTACCTCCGTGGCTGACAGGAAGCCTGGGGGTGTCAAGGTCGTCGCCACCAACCGGAAGGCGCGGCACAATTACGAGATCCTCGACACCTTCGAGGCGGGGATGGTTCTGCACGGCTCGGAGGTGAAGAGTCTGCGCGAAGGCAAGGCCACCATCAAGGATTCGTTCGCTCACATCAAGGACGGTGAGGTCTTCCTCGTGGGTCTCTACATCGGTCCGCACGGATTCTCTCGCGACGGCGGGCACGCGCCGGAGCGCACCAGGAAACTGCTCTTGCACCGCCGGGAGATCGATCGCATCGCCGGCAAGTTGGCGGAGCGGGGCCTGACGCTGGTTCCGCTGCAGATCTACTTCAAGGAAGGCATGGCCAAGCTCGAACTGGGGCTCGGTCGAGGCAAAACGACTGTGGACAAGCGTCACACGCTGCGGGAGAGAGAGCAGACACGGGAGATGGACCGGGCGGTCCGGAGGCGATCCCGGGAATGAGAAGAGGCGGACCCGTCGGGGTCCGCCTCTTCGGTTCGACGATCCGTGGGATCAGCCGTTCCCACCCTTCCCGGGCTTGAGAGACTTGTCACCGTCGGGACCGGCCCAGGGCGGCTTGCCCTGGCCCGCCCACTCGGGCTTGCCGTTGCCGTTGCCGTTGCCGTTGCCGTTGCCCCGCTCGGCGTTGAAGGAACAGGAGGTCATGGCCTGGACCAGCACGTCCTCACCCGAGAGGTCGAAGCCCTCCTTGCCCCAGTCGGATTGGGCGATGTGGCGGACCAAGCACCCCTTGCCTGCTCCCTCGTACCCCGTGGCGAACGCAGACACGTAGGAACCGTGGTTGAACTCGCCTGCCCCGTTGGGTTCGACCTCGATCTCGCCGGTCCAGTCCCCGAATGAACTCGCGTCGAATTCGTCGAGTGTCGTGTCGCAGAAGTCGTCCGCCTCCTCGTCCAGGCTGCAGACGAAATACTTGATGTAGTTGGTTTCGTCGTCGATCGTGGCGACGAAACCGGTGTTCGCGGTCGTTCCTTCGACGTGCTCGTCGGCGAGGGCGGACGGTCCCCCGAACATCACCGCCAGCGACAACGCCAGCAGGAAGATTCTCGTCCTCATTGGTGCTCCTTGGTCACTCTACGTGGTGAATGTCCACGCTGAGTGGTCGGCGTTACACGCTTCGTCAACCCAGTCCCTCCGTGTAGACTGGTGTTACCCATGGGGGTGTACTGGTTTCGACGTTGAGTGTCGAAGCGACGGAAGCGAG
>DATHWB010000047.1:0-26738 GCA_035460965.1 Acidimicrobiia bacterium | reverse complement strand
GGTTGGCCGACACACTGGTTGTGTTCGTGAACCCTGGGTTGGCCGACACACTGGTTGTGTTCGTGAACCCTGGGTTGGCCGACACACTGGTTGTGTTCGTGAACCCTGGGTTCAGCGGGCGGTGAGTTCCCGGATCCAGGGGGCGCCGGTGCGGGCGTTGGCGGGGATCGTGATCGAGAAGCACGAACCGCCCAGGAGATCGGAACGCCGGTACTCGGCGGTGCCGCCGTGGGCGCCGGCCACCGCCCGCACGATCGCCAGTCCGATCCCGAGCCCCGGGCTTGTCGAGTCGAGGCGCCGGGTCCCCCGGTCGAACTGGTTCCAGATCGAGGTGGCGAATCGCGTCGGGATTCCCGGACCGTCGTCGTGCACTTCGACGGTGAGTGATCCGCCCTGTACCCCGGCCTTGACGTGGATCTTGCCGCCGCCGTAGATGCGGGCGTTCGAGATCAGGTGGCCGACGGCCTGGGACATCCGATCGCCGTCCACTCGCAGCAGATGGTCGTCCACGTCGGTCGTGAACGGTCCTCCGAGCGCCTCGGCAGAGGCTTCTTCGATGATGTCGGCCAGGGACACCTCGCCGGAACGGATCATCATGTTGGCTCCCCCGTCGCGGGCGAGGGTGATCAGGTCCGTCACGGTGCGCGACATGTGCCGCGCCTGATAGGAGATCTCCTCCATCATCGCCGTCCGTTCGTCGGCCGTGAACCCTTCCGGATCGTCCTCCATCACCTGGAGGAACCCCACCACCGCGGTGAGGGGAGTGCGGAGTTCATGCGACACCGAGGAGATCAGCTCGCGTCGCTGCTTCTCCACTCTCACCCTGTTGTGGCGAATCGCCAGGGTCTGTCGGATCACGACGAGCACTCCCACGAGGAGCAGGGCGTAGAGGATGACCCGCTCGGTGGCGGCGTCGCCGGGTAGTGCCCGATCGGTCATGAGGCGCTCCACCCGCAGCACGTGGACCGGGACCAATGCGAGCGCGATGAGGTAGGGCCAGACCAGGGCCCACAACGGCGTGTCGCGTTCTGGGAACTCACGCTTCTCCGGCGCCCGGTCGACGAGGATGCTGGCTGCCAGGAACCCGGCCGGTGCCAGCAGTAGCAGCCAGAAGACGGGGGTGGAGTCCTGGAAACTGGCCGCCTGGGCAGAACCGTGCAGGAACACGAGGTCCGCTACGACCTGGATGGTCATCGCCGCCGCGAAGAGCAGCATGCGCAGGTCGAAGCGGTACTGCGTGCGCCGGACGGCGACCAGGCACAGTCCGACGATGATTCCGACGTCCAGGATCGGATAGAGCGAGAGACCGACACGTTGGAGGGGGCTGGCCTCGATGGTGACCAGATCCTCCAGCACGACATCCCAGACGATGGCGGTGGCCGCCACCGCAGCGACGGTCATGTCGAGCACCGTCAACGACCACGGCTGCTCGCCCGGGTCGGTCCGGGCGAGGCGCGCCAGGTTGTAGATCATGATTCCGTAGGCGACGAGGAAGAAGAGGTCTCCAGGTCCGAACACCGGACCGTCCTCTCCGAGGATGGCGAACACCACCAGTCCGCAGGGAGGGAGTAGGAGCGCCAACCCGATCGCTCTCCACGGCCGGCGTTCGGGAGGAGGGAGGTTGCGGGAACGGCGGAGCGTGACGACGCCGGCGGTGGTGTATCCGAGTATCAGGCCGACGATGCCGATGACTTCGGCGACGCTACGTTCGACGACCGCCGCGGCGACGCTGGCGCCCAGCAACAGCACCACGAGCACCGCCGGGAACGAGTCCCGGGCGGTGAGGATCGGCCGACGAGATGGGGTGGTCACCCCACATTCATCGGTCGGCTTTCACCCCGGTTTGAGAAATCCTTGCTCGTATCCCGAAAGTGTTCAGCGGAGCTCGATGGCGGGCTCGTCCCCGCGCAGGTCGACGACGAGTCGCTCGAGCGCGCCTGCCACCTTGAGGTGGTGGTGAAGGCGCTCGAGCATCATCTCGATGACGTCGATCTCCAGTGAGTTGGTGACGGTGAACCGCAGCCCCGCCCTTCGATGCGGTACCACCGGCCAGGCAGACGGGTTGAGGTAGAAGCCGTCCGCCACCATCGCCGACCCGACCTCGATCATCACGTCGGTGCGCCCGACCTCGACGAAGAAGATCGGCGTGCGATCCCTCGCCACCATCGGGATCCGAAGTTCCGCCGTGAGGTCGAGGACGCGGTCGATGCGGGCGGTGACTCCTGCCTGCAGGTGATCGATCTCGGGGGACAGGTGGATGTCGGCGGACGCCACGTTGGCGCCGAGGGCGGCAGGCGGGATCGGACCACCGAAGTTCATCGGTGGTCCGCACACCTGAACGTACTCCATGAGTTCGGGATCGGGATTCGCCACGATTCCGCCGCCGCCGGCAAACCCTTTGGAGAGTCCGGCAGAGATGACGAGGCGGTCGTGCCAGCCCATCTCCGCCACCGCCACACCCGAGCCGTGCGAGCCCGCCCACGAGAATCCGTGGGCATCGTCGACGTACGCCCACAGGCGGGGGTGCCGCTCCAGCTGGGTGACGATCCGGGCGAACGGGGCGACAGAGCCCGACATCGAATAGACCCCGTCGGCCAAGTACCAGACGGCACCGTCCGAGGTCTCCATCGCCTCGTCCAGCATCCGCTCGAGGGTCTCGTCGTCGCCGTGGGGCACGGTGGCGACGGGGACCCCGTTGGCGCGAAGGAGCTGGGCGGACATCTGCACCGAGTTGTGTACCGCCGAGTCCATCAAGACCGTGTCGGCGGGTCGCACGAGCACCGGGAGGGCACCGGCGTGGGCGAGGGTCGTGGTGGGGGCGATTGCGACGGCGGCCCCCATGAGCGCCTCGAGACGCTCCTTGAGGTCGGTGTAGAGCGGAACCGCCGTGTAGCCGATCGACGACGAATACGACGTCCCGAAGCGGTCGAGTGCGTCCTTGGCGGCCGCCACCAGCCGCGGGTCGGTTCCGAGCCCGAGATACGAGCAGTCGCCGAAGTTGTGGATCCGGCGACCGTCGAGGGTGATGAGGCCGGCCTCGAGCCGCTCGTCTTCGATCTTCATGTGAGACAGGCCGCGGGCGTGTACCCGGCGGACGTTGTCCCGGAACAGGGTGAGCAACCTCTCGGCGCTCGTCGTCGTCCTGGCCATCTCGGTCCTTCGTCGTGGTATCCCCCACCACTCCGAAGGCGCCACGCTAGACGCGCGAAATCTTCCGGTAAAGACTGGAAACAGGATCAGGACCCGATTCGATCGACGAAACCCTCGATTCGCTCCACGAACGCCGCCCGCTGGTGCTCCTCGAACTGCTCCCAGGTGGCGAGGGTGCGGGGATCGATGCGGTCCACGATCAGCAGGCCGTCGAGGTGATCGATCTCGTGCTGGAACGTGCCTGCGGTCAGCCCTCGTCGCACCTCGGTGCGCGGAGTTCCGTGGCGGTCGAGATACTCGACCTCGATGGTGACCGAGCGGACCAGATCGCCCCGCAACGGGACCGAGAGACAGCCCTCGTTGATGACGACCGTCTCGTCGTCCAGTGGGCGCCAGCGCGGGTTCACGATCACCGTGAGGGGAATGGGTGGTTTGTAGGGATAACGGGGATTCGACGTCACCTCGATCGTGGCGATGCGAACGCCGGCGAACACCTGATTGGCGGCGATGCCCGCTCCCGCCGCGTCCCGCATGGTGTCGATCATGTCGTCGATCAGGGTTTGGATTTCGGCGGAGGCCAACTCGGTGACGGTGACGTCCCGGGTGGGCGTGCGGAGGATCGGATGGCCGATCGGAGCGATGGGACGGACGGCCACTTAGAGGTCCGTCGCCGAAATAGTGAGGCGGTCTCTCCGGCCCACGACGCCCCTGGCGGCGTCCTCCTCCTCGCCGAACGGGCCAAGTGCGGCTGCGTCGGAAGTCCTTGCCAGTCGACGCCATGTGCTCGGAGACACCGCGCACCTATTTCGGCGACACACCACTAGTCCTCCTCCATCGGGATTCGCACCCCGCGGGTGCGGGCCACCTCGTGGGCCTTCGGATATCCGGCATCGACGTGGCGGATCACCCCCGTGGCGGGGTCGTTCGTGAGCACCCGGGCAAGCTTGCGAGCGGCCAACTCGGTGCCGTCGGCCACCGAGACCTGACCGGCGTGGATCGAACGGCCGATCCCCACCCCCCCGCCGTGGTGGATGCTCACCCAGGTGGCGCCGGAGGCCGTGTTGACCAGGCCGTTCAGCAGCGGCCAGTCGGCGATGGCATCGGAGCCGTCTGCCATGTCCTCGGTCTCGCGGTACGGGGACGCCACGGAGCCCGAGTCGAGGTGATCGCGTCCGATCACGATCGGTGCCGAGAGTTCCCCGCGCCGGACCATCTCGTTGAAACGGAGCCCGAGTCGGTGTCGTTCGCCATAGCCGAGCCAACAGATGCGGGCGGGCAAGCCCTGGAACGACACCCGCTCTCCGGCGAGCCGAATCCAGCGATGGAGCCCCTCGTCCTCGGGGAACTCCTCGAGTACGGCTCGGTCGGTGGCGGCGATGTCGGCCGGGTCGCCGGACAGTGCCACCCATCGGAACGGGCCCTTTCCTTCACAGAAGAGGGGCCGGATGTATGCGGGGAGGAAACCCGGGTAGTCGAATGCCCGGTCGTAGCCCCCGAGTTGGGCCTCCGCTCGCAGGCTGTTGCCGTAGTCGAACACCTCGGCGCCCGCATCGAGGAAGCCCACCATCGCTTCCACGTGCCGCACCATCGATGCCCGTGATCGACGCACGTACTCGCCTGGCGTGTCCGCCGCCATGCGAGCGGCCGCCTCCGGGGTGAGGTCGACCGGCACGTAGCTGAGCGGGTCGTGAGCCGAGGTCTGGTCGGTGACGATGTCGGCCTCGAACCCGTCGGCCAGCAGGCGCGGGAGCACGTCGGCGGCGTTGCCGACCAGACCCACCGAGAGCGGCCGTCGCTCCCGCTTGGCCGCACTGCTCAGCTCGACGGCGTGGGCGTAGTCGTCCGCCACCACGTCGAGATAGCGGGTCTCGAGACGTCGTTGTACGCGCCACGGGTCGACCTCGACGCACAGAGCCACGCCGTCGTTCATCGTCACGGCCAACGGTTGCGCGCCTCCCATGCCCCCCAGGCCGGCGGTGACGGTGACGGTGCCCGCCAGGGTTCCCCCGAACCGCTTGCGGGCGATGGCGGCGACGCACTCGTAGGTTCCCTGCAGGATGCCCTGTGTGCCGATGTAGATCCACGAACCCGCCGTCATCTGCCCGTACATGGTCAGGCCGAGGTGCTCGAGTCGGCGGAACTCGTCCCAGGTCGCCCACTCGGGGACCAGGTTGGAGTTGGCGATGAGAACCCTGGGTGCCCACTCGTGGGTGCGCATGACCCCGACGGGCTTTCCCGACTGCACGAGCATCGTCTCGTCGTCGGCGAGGCTGGTCAGGGTGCGCAGCATCGCGTCGAAGGCCTCCCAACTGCGGGCGGCCCGTCCGGTGCCCCCGTACACGACCAGATCGTCCGGCCGTTCGGCGACCTCCGGGTCGAGATTGTTCTGCAGCATCCGGAACGCTGCCTCTTGTTGCCATCCACGGCAGGTCAGGTTCGAACCTCGAGGCGCGGTGACGGGGCGGACCATGCTCAGGAACCTCCAGTGCGTCGGTAGACGACCTCGCCGGCAACGAGGGTGAGCGCGGTGAGGGCCACGCCCGGTTGGTAGATCAGGTGGGTGTGGCTCGGCGCGTCGAGCAGGTGCAGGTCGGCGGGTGTTCCCACGCGAATTCGCCCCAGATCCTCACGGCGCAGCGCGGTTGCCCCTCCCACGGTGGCCGCCCACACCGCCTCGGCCGCAGTCATTCCCATCTCGCGGACGGCCAGGCCCAGGCAGAACGGGAGCGAGGTCGTGTTCGACGATCCGGGATTGCAGTTGGACGCCAGCGCGACCGTGACTCCGGCGTCGATCGCCCGGCGGGCGTCGGGATACGGCTGACGGGTCGAGTAATCCGCTGCGGGCAGGAACGTCGCAACCGTGTCGGACGAGGAGAGGGCGTCGAGGTCGGAGTCGGCCAGGTGGGTGCAGTGATCCGCCGACGCCGCCCCCATCTCGACGGCCACCCGCACGCCGGGACCGGGCCCCAGCTGGTTGGCGTGGACACGCAGACCGAGCCCCGCCGCGGCTCCGGCCGCCAGCACGGCTCGAGACTGATCCTCGTCGAAGGCCCCGTCCTCGCAGAACACGTCGATCCAGCGGGCCATTTGCGCACAGGCTTCCAGCATCGGCCCGGTCACCAGGTCGAGGTAGTCGGCCGGTCGGTCGGCGTACTCGTGCGGGATCACATGAGCGCCGAGGAAGGTCGTGTCGGAGGTGAGTTCGGTCGCCAGCCGGAGCGACCGAGCCTCGTGCTCGACGCTCAGGCCGTAGCCGGACTTGATCTCGACGTGGGTGGTGCCGGTTGCCCGTGCCTGGTCGAGGCGCCGTCGTGCCAGTCCTCGCAGTTCATCGTCGTCGGCGGCTCTGGTGGCTTCCACGGTCGTGTTGATACCGGCTGCCCGATAGGGCTGGCCGGCCATCCGCGCGACGAACTCGGAAGACCGATCACCCGCGAAGACGAGGTGGGTGTGACTGTCGACGAAACCCGGGAGCAGGGCTGCGCCCTTCGCATCGATCCGCTGGTCCCCCTCGAGTGAGCCTGCCGGTCCGACCGCCACCACCCGTCCGTTCTCGACCGCCACCGCCGCGTTCTCTCGGATGCCGAGGGGACCTGCCCCCTCCTCCGGCTGGTTCGTGACCAGTTCCCCGATGCGATCGATCACCAGCGTCATGTGAACAGCCTCGGCAACAGCTCGGCGAACTCGTGAGCGACATCGCCCGCCTGGTAGCGGGAGTCCGTGACCCGGTCGACGCCGTCGACGGTCACGGTCCTCACATCGGAGGCTGTGGCTGCGTACACGACGGTGGGCAACATGGTCTCGACCGTGGATCCTGCCAGTCGAACGGAGCCGATGTCGACGGTGACGAGATCGGCTCGCCACCCGGAGGCGATCCGCCCGACGTCCGGCCAGCCGAGGGCAGTGTGGTCCGTCAGGGCTTCCAGCTGGCCGACGGGATCGAATCGGCCGCGCCGGAGACTGCGCAGCCGCTCGTGCAGTTCAAGGCAGCGAGCTTCTTCGAACGCATCGATCACGGCGTTGGAGTCGCTGCCGAGGGCCAGGGTGGCACCGGCGTCGACCAGTGCCGGAATGTCGCCGACACCGTCTCCCAGGTCCCGTTCCGTGGTGGGACAGATGCACGCAGTCACACGGTGCTCACCGAGGCGGGAACGATCCGATGCCGTCAGGTGGGTTGCGTGGACGGCCGTGAAGTCCTGCCCGAGTGCCCCGGCTTCCTCCATCAACTCGGTGGGAGTCACCCCGTACGCCGCCTCGCATGCTTCGTTCTCGCCCGGCTGCTCGGACAGGTGGGCGTGCAGGCGGAGCCCCGTCGAGCGGGCGTGGCCCGCCACGACCGCGATCTCTGCGGGTGTGCACGCCCGCACAGAGTGGACCGCCGCCCCCAGCCGGGCGCCTTCGTCCGGAAGGCGGAGTCGATCGACACGGTCGATCCAGGCGTCGACCGATCCGTCCCCGAAGCGCAGTTGCACCGGGTCGAGCGGTCGTCCGATCCCGCCATGCAGGTAGCACGTGTCGAGCAGTGTGATTCGCATGCCCGCGTCGCGAGCGGCGGCGATCACCGTGTGCCCCAACTCGTTCGGATCGGCGTACGGTCGCCCGGCCGGGCCGTGGTGGAGGTAGTGGAACTCACCGACCGTCGTGTACCCGGCCAGCACCATCTCCGAGAAGGTCGCCCTCGCCAGACGGAAGTAGGCGGTGGGATCGAGGCGTCCGGCGAGCCGGTACATCGACTGTCGCCACGACCAGAAGTCGCCCGCGACCCCGTGGGTGCGGCCGCGCAAGGCCCGATGGAACGCATGGCTGTGGACGTTGGCGAACCCTGGGAGGGTCAGCCCGGGTCTGCGCTCGGCGTCACCGGCGGGTGCACCGGGGTCCACCCGTCGGAAGCGGCCGCCGTCGATCTCGACGAGGACCGACGGCTCCGGCCGGTCCCCGCCCAACCAGGCGTACTCGCACCAGACAGCCCGGTTCATCGCAACTCGATGCCCGCCCCCGCCACCGCCTGGGTCAGGGCTCCGTCGCGTACGAAGCGGGCGGCGGTGTCCAGTTCCGGTGCCAGCCACCGGTCTGGGCCCGATCCCGGGACGAGTGCGCGGAGGGCGTCTCGGGCGGCGGCAGTGGCGGGCGCCGGCTGCAGTGGTGCGCGCAGGTCCAGGGCGCGTGCTGCGCAGGTGAACTCGACCGCCAGTATTCCTCCCAGGTTCTCGACGGCCCGGCGGAGCTTCCGGCATGCCGACCACCCGAGTGACACATGGTCTTCCTGCGACGCGCTGGTGGGGATGGAGTCGACCGAGGCAGGAGACGCCAGGCGGCGGTTCTCGGCGACCATCGCCGCCTGCGTGTAGTGGGCGATCATCATTCCCGAGTTCACTCCGGCGTCGTCGGTCAGGAACGGAGGCAGCCCGTGCGACCGTGTTCGATCGAGCATGCGATCGGTGCGCCGTTCACACAGCGCTCCGAGGTCGGCGACTGCCACCGCCAGGTAGTCGGCGGCGTGAGCCAGGGGAGCACCGTGGAAGTTGCCGCAGGACTCCACCCGGCCGTCCGGGAGGATCATCGGGTTGTCGATCGCCGCCTCCAGTTCGAAGGAGGCGATGCGCGCGGCGAACTCGACGATGTCCCTCACCGATCCGTGGACCTGGGGAGTGCAGCGCAGCGAGTACGCGTCCTGCACCCGGTCGTCCCCCTCGCGGTGGGAGGCCACGATGGCCGACCCGGCGAGGAGATCCATCAGGTTGGCGGCGCTGGCGGACTGGCCCAGCTGGGGACGGAGGGCCTGAAGGTCGGCCGCGAACGGGCGGTCGGTGCCCAGCAGTCCCTCGATCGTCGCCGCCGCCACCACGTCGGCCGCTTGCAGCAACTGGCGGAGGTCGACCAGGGCGAGGATCAGCATTCCCAGCATCCCGTCGGTGCCGTTGACGAGCGCCAGGCCTTCCTTGGCGGTGAGCTCGAGAGGGGTGCGCCCGGCACGGGAGAGCGCTTCGTCCCCGGAGAGGACGTCGCCGGATTCGTCGACCGCCGCACCCTCGCCGATGAGCACGAGGCCGCACGCCGCCAGCGGAGCGAGGTCACCGGAAGCCCCGAGCGATCCGAACTCCGGCACGACGGGCGTGATGCCCGCCTCCAGCAGAGCGAGGATCGAGTCCACCACGACCGGTCTGGCGCCGGAGTACCCCATCGCCAGGGTGCGCGCCCGCAGGAACATCATCGCCCGGACGACCTCCCGTTCCACCGGCCGTCCCATCCCGGCCGCGTGCGAGCGCACGATCGCCCGCTGCAGCTCGGCGCGCCGTTCCGGGGGGATGACGGTGTTGGCGAGGGACCCGAATCCGGTGGACACGCCGTACACGGGGGTCGGGTCGGCAGCCAGCCGCTCGACGATCGCAGCCGAACGCTCCATCCTGCTTCGGGCCTCGTCCCCCAGCCGCACGGTCCTCAGGTGGCGAGCCACGGCGACGACGTCGTCGAAGCCGAGCCCGTACCCGTCGAGTTCGAGAGGACGTGCGGTCATGTCCGTCCGCAACGTACTCCCCGGCCGGGTCAGGCGCGGAGCAGAGTGGTCAGCTTCACGCCCGACGGGGAGTGCTCGTCGCACACCAGTACGGGCTCCCCGTCGTCCAGGTAGTAGGCGGTGGCAGGGAGGCCGCACGGGATCGGGACTTCGTGCGGCGATTGCGGATCATCCGTGTGACCGCAGGTCTGTCGGGTCGAGGTGCGGATCGACCTGGCGGCGGGTGCGGCGTCCTCCAGTGCGTTGTTGGCGTCGATGGCCGCCTGGGGAATCGGATCGTCGAAGTCGTAGACGAACCGCGGATCGAGACCGGTCCATGCCCGGCACCACTCGCCCAACGCCAGCGACACCCGGGTCTCGCTCCACGCCGGAGCGTGGATCACGACCGATCCTTCGTGCTCGGTGCGTACCCGGCGCAGCTCGTCCCACTGGTCCGTGCCGGGAGCCGATCCGATCACCACCGCCACGCCGGCCGGTTCGAATCCGGTCTCCTGCACGCTGACCGCCAGCACGGTGCGATCGAATCCGAGCCGCATGACCGTTGGGTCGGCGGGGTCGAGCACCATCACACCACCGTCGGACAGCACCCGAGCGGATCCGGGAGACCCGTCGAGAGGCTCGATGGCCAGCAGCCAGGTGTCGACTCCCTCGTCGCGCAGGCGGACGTCGATCCGATCCCGAAAAGCCTCGGCGTCGTCGCGGTCCGGCCACGTGAGGTCGGCCTGGAACCAGAAGACGTCGTCGTATCCGGCGAGGATCTCAGCCACCTCCTCGTCGGGACCGAGTGGGATCGGATCGTCGACGACCTCCTCCGTGTCGTCGATGCGGTCGATGGCGGTCTCTTCGTCTCCCGTCGGAGCCCGAGACTCGAACGACACCTCAGCCCCGAGGAACACCTCGCACCACAGCGCCAGCCCCTCGGAGACCCGATCGGCGGGCCACCCGTGGTACAGCCGATAGGTCCCACCGGCGGCCGCCTTCTCGAGCTCGTAGGCCTCACCCGGACCCGGCGCAGCTCCGGACTCGACGGGCGTCGAGTACAAGAGGCTCGCTCCCTCGACCGTGTGCAGGTCGATGGTGGACGGGATGAAGATCGACCGGGGGTCGGCGGCGTCGGTGAGGACGATCCAGCCGTCCGGATGTCGGAATCGGCGGAACCTGCGTTCTCCGGTGTCCACGGGGACCGGCTCGATGCGCCATCCCCACGTCACTTCCCCGTCGGTCGTGGTCAGGTACAAGTCGGTCGGTCCTGCCAGAGAGCCGTCGTGCCAGCCGGGCGAGAACCAATGGATGCGGTCGCGTCCGCCGATCACGTCGATGAGAGCGGCGGGGTCGAAGGCGGTCATGGTCGACGAGTGTGCCACGCCGGCGTGAGACCGGCACGGTCGGGCTGCTCACGCCAACGGGATGCTCAGGGTGAAGACGGTGCGGTCTCGACGTCGCTCGTAGGTGAGGCTCCCACCCATCGCCTCGGCCAGGGATCGAGACACCGCCAGCCCCAGCCCGACCGACTCGGCATGTCCTCCCCCGGTCGGATCGAACGGTGTGAACATCCGTTCCTGACGGTCCGGGGGCACACCGGGGCCGTCGTCGGACACCGCGACGAAGGCCATGTCGCCGTCGACGCCGTGATCGATACGTACGTCCGGCCCACCGTGGCGTTCTGCGTTGGTGAGCAGGTTGCGGATCACCTGGCGCAGACGCAGCGGGTCGGCGAGGACGGTGGCGGATCGCCCGTCGACGGCCGGGGAGGGTGCGGCGCCGAGCGACTCGATGGCTCCGTCGATCTGCTCGCGTAGGTCCGTGGCCGACGACGTCACCCGCAAGGCCCCGGCCTCCATCCTGGCGGCAACGAGCAGGTCGTCCACCAGAGCGGTGACCTCCTCCGCCTGCTGGTGGATCATCCCGGCGAACTCCTCCACTTCGTGCCGGGCGAGTTCGTCGAGCCGCCTGCTGACTGTGTGTGCGAGACCGACGATCCCGGTGAGGGGGGTGCGGATCTCGTGGGAGACGGCGGCGATGAACTCGGCCCGCGAAGCCTGGGCGATCCGGAGCTCCTCGTTGGAACGGCGTAGCTCCTCCGTCAGGCGGGTTCGGGCGGCTGCGATCTCGAGGTGGCCGACCACCAGTTCGACCAGGGAGAGATGCCTCCGGTTCCAGCGACGGGGATCGGACGTGTTGAAGTAGACGATGGAATCGAGGCTGCCGGCAACGAGCAGCGGGCAGGCGATGCTGGAGCGGTATCCGGCCTCGACCAGCAGTCGCACCGCCTCGCCCGCATCCTCTGCTCTGGCCTGCTCCGGCAGGTCGAGGATCAGGAACGGACGCGGCTGGTTGTCGCCGGTGAGGGGCGAGCGGTGCATCCACCGGGTGCCGGGTCGGGCCACGTCGGGAAGTCCGAACGATCTGGTCCAGCGCACCTCCAGTGCTCGACCGTCACCCTCGAGTGTCGAGTACTCCATCCGGTCGAATGGCACCACCTGGCGGAAGTGCTCGGCTACCGCGTCGAGTACTTCTTCCAGGTGGTCCCCTCCCGCCATCTGCCGAGTGAGGTCGAGCAGCAGCTCGAGCTCCCGGGGAGTCGGCTGGTCGAAAGCGCGTGTCAGTGTGGCGGTCATGGGCGAAGACATTCTGGTCGATGGCGCCGGAGGATTCGACCCCCCGAGTGCATGGCGCCGGTTTCACACCGCGGCGCGCCCGGTACCATGAACCGTGCCCATGTCGGGTGATTCCTCCGCTCCGTTCCGGAACGTCGCGCTCATCGCGCATGTCGATCACGGAAAGACCACGCTCGTCGACGCCATGCTCCAGTCGGCCGGCGTGTTCGCCGCGCACGAAAAGCCCATCGATCGAGTCATGGACTCGAACGATCAGGAGCGTGAGCGAGGCATCACGATCCTGGCCAAGGCGGCGTCGATCACCTGGAAGGGCGTGAAGATCAACCTGGTCGACACTCCCGGCCACGCCGACTTCGGCGGGGAGGTCGAGCGGGCACTCACGCTCGTCGACGGGGTACTGCTGCTGGTGGACGCCGCCGAGGGACCGATGCCGCAGACGCGGTACGTCCTGTCGAAGGCGATCGCTCGCGGCATACCGGCAGTGGTGGTGGTCAACAAGGTCGACCGTCCCGATGCCCGTGTGGCCGATGTGGTCGATGAGATCTACGAGCTCTTCTTCGATCTCGAGGTACCCGAGGAGCACATCGACTTTCCGGTGTTCAGCGCAGTGGCCCGGGAGGGCAGGGCGATCGCCGGGATCGGCATCCCGCCCGACGACGCCGACCTGACGCCGCTGCTCGACGCCATCATCGAGACGGTGCCGGCACCCGCCGGCGACTCGTCGGCTCCGTTGCAGGCGCTGGTCACCAACCTCGACGCATCCGACTACCTGGGGCGCCTCGCCATCGGGCGGGTCGTGGAGGGGACCCTGGCCGCCGGCAGCATGGTGGCGCTCTGCCATGCCGACGAGGAGGAGCCGCCTCTCAAGCGCAGGCTGGCACATCTGCTGGCGTTCGAGGGTCTGGGCCGACGGGAAGTCGACTCGCTGCGCGCCGGGGACCTCTTCATCGTCGGCGGGTTCCCCGAGGTCGAGATCGGGGACACGATCGCAGACCCGAACGATCCCCAGCCGCTTCCCAGGGTGACCATCGACGAGCCGGTGCTCCGGATGACCTTCGGGGTGAACACCTCGCCGCTCGCCGGCAAGGACGGGACGAAGCTCACCTCGCGTCAGATCCGGGAGCGGCTCGAGCGGGAGGTGCTCGGGAACGTGTCGATCAGGATCGGGCCGACCAGCTCGCCGGAAGTGATCGAGGTCGCAGGCCGGGGGGAGCTGCAACTGGCGGTGCTGATCGAGTCGATGCGCCGGGAGGGTTTCGAACTGCAGGTGAGCAGACCCGAGGTGGTGCTGCGCGAGATCGAGGGCCGGCCGCATGAGCCGGTGGAGCGGGCGGTCATCGACGTCCCCGACGAGTACGTCGGGACGGTGAGCCAGGCGGTGGCTCCGCGCAAGGGCCAGGTCACCGATCTCCGTCCGGGCGACCGTGGGCGCACGATCGTCACCGTCGTGGCTCCGGCGCGCGGCCTGCTGGGGTTCCGGTCATTGATGATGACCTCCACCCGCGGCACCGCCCTGGTCCATCAGCACCACGACGGATGGATGCCCTGGGCGGGGGAGCTCCCACACCGCACCGGCGGACCCATCGTGTCGGACCGCAGGGGGGAATCGACCGCCTTCGCGCTCGACAACCTGCAGAAGCGGGGGGAGTTGTTCATCGGCCCCGGCGAGGACGTCTACGAGGGGATGATCATCGGAGAGTCGTCGCGCCCCCATGAGTTGCTCGCCAATCCGGCGAAGGGCAAGCAGCTCACCAACATCCGGGCGGCCTCGTCGGATGACGCCATCCGTCTGGTCCCGCCCCGTCGCCTGACCCTCGAGTCGGCGATCGAGTGGATCGCCGACGACGAGCTCGTGGAGGTCACCCCGAAGCAGATCCGGGTGAGGAAGCGGCATCTCACGGAGAGCGATCGCAAACTCGCCGCCAAACGTTGACGACTTCTCAGTGGCGTGTTCGTCTCGGGCGCTCTAGATTGCTCCCGGTCAGGATGCAGAGACGGTGGCTTCGCTAGGACGAGTTCCGCTTTGGCCGGACAACGAACGATCTGAGGAGATCAAGTGAAGCTGTACGTGGGCAACCTGCCCTTCTCGACCTCATCCGAGGACCTATCCCGTCTCTTCGCCGCACACGGTGCGGTGGAGTCCGCCGAGGTGGTAACCGACCGTGACACCGGCCGCTCGCGCGGTTTCGGCTTCGTGGAGATGGGCGACGACGACGCCCGCCGTGCCATCGAGGAACTCGATGGCAGCGACATCGCCGGCCGTCGACTGACCGTCAACGAAGCCCGTCCCCGTCAGCCACGGGGCGGTGGCGGCGGCGACCGCGATCGCGGTGATCGCGGCCCGCGTCGCGATGGCGGATATCGCCGCTGACGTCCTGACGGCCGCGAGGCCACCGAAGACTGAGAAGGACCCCCGGGCACCCCGGGGGTCCTTCTCTTTGGCTACCCGGATGCCGGTGGGCCGGCGGGGGGATAGAAGCGCTGTCGCGCCCACAGGGCGACGTAGACGAGTCCCACCAGCACCGGGACCTCCACCAGGGGGCCCACCACCCCGGCGAGGGCCTGTCCCGACGTGACGCCGAACACGCCGATGGCGACGGCGATCGCCAGCTCGAAGTTGTTCCCTGCGGCCGTGAACGCCACCGTGGCGTTCTTCTCGTACGACAACCCCAGGCGGAGGCCGACGGCGAACGAGATGCCCCACATGAGCGCGAAGTAGGCGAGCAATGGCAGGGCGATGCGAGCCACGTCGAGCGGTCGGGACGTGATGGTCTCGCCCTGGAGTGCGAACAGGATGACGACTGTGAAGAGCAGCCCGTACAGCGCCCAAGGAGCGATGCGGGGCAGGAACTCGCTCTCGTACCACTCCACCCCCCGGGTGCGCTCTCCCCAGCGACGGGTGAGGTAACCGGCCGCCAGCGGAACTCCCAGGAAGATTCCGACCGTCTTGGTGATCTCCCACATCGACACGTCCAGGGCAGCGGTTCCCAGGCCGAGCCATCCGGGCAGCACCTCGAGGTAGAACCATCCCAGCAGCGCATACGCCCCGATCTGGAAGATCGAGTTCAATGCCACCAGGACTGCCGCCGCCTCGCGGTCGCCACAAGCGAGGTCGTTCCAGATGAGGACCATGGCGATGCAGCGGGCCAGTCCGACGATGATCAGGCCGGTGCGGTACTCCGGGAGGTCCGGCAGCAGGGCCCATGCCAGCGCGAACATCAGTGCCGGACCGACGAGCCAGTTGAGGACCAGCGAGGTGATCAACATCGTCCGGTCGGCAGCCACCTCGCCGATGCGCCCGTACCTGACCTTGGCGAGGACGGGGTACATCATCACCAGCAGCCCGACGGCGATCGGGAGCGAGACCGTGTCGATCTTGACGGAGTCGAGGATCTCGTCGAGCCCGGGAAAGACGCGGCCCAGGCCGAGTCCGACGGCCATGGCCAGGCCGATCCACACGGGAAGGAGACGGTCGAGGGTTCCCAACCGTGCCGGGGGGTCGACGATGCGCGACGGCCGCGTGGTCACTGCTCGATCCCTTCGCCACCTGCGTCCGTCGGGTCGCCCGGTACGAGTGACGCCAGCAGCCTTCGTACCCGCTGCTCGATGTCGTCTCGCACGTTCCGCACCACGGGGAGGGGCTGGCCGGCAGGATCCTGCAACTCCCAGTCCTCGTATCGCTTGCCCGGGAAGACGGGGCACGTGTCTCCGCAGCCCATCGTCACGACGACGTCGGCTGCTCTCACGGCCTCGTCCGTCCATGGCCTGGGTCGATATCCCCGTATGTCGATTCCGACCTCGTCCATCGCAGCCACTGCGACGGGGTTGACGTCGTCGGCCGGGTTCGATCCCCCCGAGAAGACGTCGACGCGGCCGCCTGCCAGGTGGCGCATCCAGCCCGCCGCCATCTGCGACCGCCCGGCGTTGTGGACGCACAGGAACAGCACGCTGGGTCTGGTCACGAGCGCCCCACGGCGGTCGCCGGGTCGATCAGCCTCATCAGCCGCTGATCGATCCTCTCGAAGGCGGACACGAACTCCGAGACGCGGTCGAATCTGGCCGGGTCCGGCACCGACCAGTGGAGGTGGCGGCGATGCTGCGGGAGTCCTTCCTCGAGGGCCCGATCGCAGACGGTCACCACCAGGTCCAGGGGCGGGAGGGTCGAGTAGTCGGCCGGCGTGCCGCCTGCCAGGTCGATGTCGTAGCGCCGGGCGGCCACCGTCGCCAGCGGATGGACCCGGCTGGCGGGCCGGGTTCCGGCGCTGACGGCGGGGAGCCCGGTGAGTTGGTGGTACCGGGCGGCGGCGAACTGGGACCGGGCCGAGTTGTGGGTGCAGACGAAACCGACGGATCCGCCACCCGAGGGCGGTGCCACCAGCGACGGGAGGCGCTCGGTCAGGAGCGTGACGTAGCGCCGTCGTCCGTCACCCTCGGAGGCTTGCCGGGCGATGAGCCCCGAGTCCTCGAGCTGGCGGAGGTGATGGGCGAGGAGGTTGGTCGACAGGCCGGTGTGTCGTGCCAGTTCCCCGGGAGTCAGGTCGGTGTGGGCCAGCGCCTCCACGATGGCGAGCCGGGCGGGGTCGCCGAGTGCGGCGAAGCGGGCTGCCCGGGTTGCTCGTGAGTGGTCCACCGGCGGGAACCGTATTACCTCAACGGTCGTTGAGCAAGTTCAGGTCGGGTCGCCGTACGACTGCTGCAGGTCCCGCTTGAGAACCTTGCCGATGGAGCTTCTCGGCAACTCCGGGATGAACCGGATCTCCGAGATGCGTTGGGTGGAGCCGAGGCGTTCGTTGACCCACCGACGGAGCGCATCCGCCGAGACCTGCGAGCCACCCGATCGGGACACGACGAATGCGACCGGAGTCTCAC
Organism: Acidimicrobiia bacterium; assembly: GCA_035460965.1. Classification (GTDB taxonomy): domain Bacteria; phylum Actinomycetota; class Acidimicrobiia; order Spongiisociales; family ZC4RG35; genus DATHWB01. The sequence goes on along the minus strand of DATHWB010000047.1, from coordinate 9,587 downwards.
CCCACTCGGGGGAGGGCACGCCGACCACGGCACAGTCGGCCACGTCCTCGTGCCGACCGAGAGCCAGCTCGAGGTCCGCCGGATAGACGTTGAAACCGCCCGAGATGATCATGTCCTTGCGACGTCCGTGCAGAGTCAGGAATCCGTCGCCGTCGAAGCCTCCGAGGTCGCCCGTCCGGATGAAGCGGCGTCCCGAGTCGTCGAACCACTCAGCCTCGGCGGTGAGGTCTGGCTGTCCGCGGTAGCCGAGCATCATCGCGGCGGAGTGCCCCACCACCTCTCCGACCTCACTGGAGGGAAGGACTTCTCCCGACTCGTCGATCACATGGAAGACGTGACCCGGGACCGGGCGGCCGACGGTGTGCAGTTTGTCGGGGAAGTCGTGGGCCTCGAGCACGCAGGTGCCGCCCCCTTCGGTCATTCCGTAGGTGTCGATGAGAAGGCCGGGCCACCGGAGGAGGATCTGACGTTTCAGCTCGGCGGGGAACGGTGCGCTGGTCGAGAATCGGTGGTCGAGCGACGACAGGTCGCGCCGGCCGAAGTCGGGATGCTCCAGGATCCGGCGGTACTGCACGGGCACCAGGATGGCGTGGGAGACACGGTGCCTCTCGACGAGGTCGAAGAATCCCCCGACGTCGAACTTCCCCATCAGCACCAGCGTGCTGCCCATGACGAGAGCCGGGAAGGCGTGGACGAGCGTGGTGTTGGAGTAGAGCGGGGTGGAGAGGATCCCCACCGAGTCGGTCGCATAGCGATAGAACCGACCACGCCGGGCGTGGATCCACCGCATCGAGTTCGGCTGGACGATGCCTTTGGGTGTGCCGGTGGTACCCGACGAGTAGATGATGTTGAACGGGTCGCCCGGGGCAGGCTCGGTCGGCGACGGTCCCGATCCCTCCGGAGGCAGCCACTCTTCGAACGCCAACCCCTCCGTTTCGCTCCGGAAGTTGATGCGTGCGACTCCCTCGACCGCCGTCAGGCGTGCCTCGGTCGTGGGGTCCAGGAAGAGCAGCGACGCCCCGGAATCGGCAGCCATCGCTGCCAGGCTGGTGGGTGGGAAGGAGGTCGGGAGGGGAGCGACCACGATCCCGGCTCGGACGGCTCCGAGGAAGGTGGCCAGGTACTCGATCGAGGTGGCGGCACAGATCGCGACGGTCGCTCCCTTCGCCAGTCCGTCCCGCTGCAGGCCGGCCGCCACCCGGTCCACGAGCAGGTCGAGGGCGCCGTAGCTGATCTGCCTGTCACCCTCGATCAACGCGATGGCCGAACGATCGTGCCGGCGCAGTGCCTCGGTGATCGATCCGAACTCCTGCTCGATCATCGACTACGAGAGGAACCGGAGGCTCTGGAAGATCGAGGCGACCATCGGGGCGAGACGCTCGAGGTCCGAGGCCTCGGCGAAGAAGGACAACTCGTAGGCCTTGGAATCGCGCAGCACGATGATCCGTGAGATCCCGATGTCGAGTCCCTGCTGACGGGTGACGAGTGTGAGGCCGCGTCCGACCACCCCGTCGACGTTCACGTCCACGACCTCGAGGATCTCAGCATTCTCCAGCGACGCCGTCACTCGCTCGATCTCGCCTTCGTAGTAGGCGGCGGCCGGCAGACCCTCCGGAGCATCGTTGACCGTGATGTTGAAGTTCGGGGTCAGTGTCGAGACCGTCGGCGACGTGAAGCCGACGAGGTTCTCGACGTCGACTTCGGTCACGATCCAGTCGGGCGGGTACGCGATCGCGAAACCGTGTCGATCCGAGACGTACTGCACCATCTGGGCGGGATCGAACTCGGGCGCGGTCGTGGTCGTGGTGGAGGCGGTGTCGTCGCCACAGCCCACGAGCGCGACCAGGAGAATGGCGATGAGGGGACGCATTGGCGTCAGGCTACCGACGTCTCGGGGTACCGTCGCCGCCGTGGATCGCCGGACAGTCGAGCAACTACTCGCAGCCGACCGCTACGCCCGCCATCTGGGGATACGGCTGGTCGAAGCAGACGGTGAGCGCGTCGTACTCGAGATGGAGGTGGCACCGCAGCACCTCAACTTCCTCGACCTCACCCACGGCGGAGCGGTGTTCTCGTTGGCCGACTGCGCGATGAGCCTCGCCTCGAACGGTTCGGGCACGAGGGCGGTGGCGATCGACGCTCACCTGGTGATCAGCGGCGGATCGGAGCAGGGCGACGTGCTGCGGGCGGTGGCCGAGCCGGCCATCGGCGGACGCACGCTGGGAAGCCATCGCATCAGCGTGACCCGGAGCGACGGGCGGGTGGTGGGACTGTTCACCGGGACCGTGCTACGAACCGGTCCGGGATCCTGAGGGGTCCAGGACCTAGCATTCGCCGCTCCGCCGCCGAGGAACACGCCCGTGGACTGGATCAGCGCCCATCCCTTCAAGTCGATCGTCACCATCGTGTTCGGTCTGGTACTCGGTTTGGGCCTGTTCGTCCTGGACGGGTTCAACGCTTTCGCGTCGGATCCGGCACTCGACACGGACACGGCCGGTCGGGTGTTGGAGAGCCGGTCCGACGACGAGGTCCGGGACGGCGTCCGCCGCTACCTGGAGGCGCAGGCGGATGCCTTGCGAGCGGAGGCGCTGGCGGACGAGGAGAGGCGACGCCTGGCCGCCGAGCTGGAGGCCGAACTGCTGGCCCTCGATCGTGGGGTCGTACACGAACTGGAGATACCCCAGGCCGTGAGCCCTGCGCTCCCGGACGAGATGTTCGAATCGATCCTGCTCATCGGCACCGATGCCAGCGGTTACCTGGCCGACACGATCATCAACGTGCTGTTCCCGTCCGACGGCAGCGCCCCGTTCATGGTGTCGATTCCCCGGGACCTCTACATCAACGACGCCTGCACCCAGCAGTACCAGCGGATCAACCGCAGCATGGGCGGCTGCACCGGATTGGCGGGTGGTCCGGATCTGCTCGCCCTGAACGTCCAGACGTTCACGGGGATCGAAGTCGATCATTACGCCCGCGTGAGCTTCTCCGGGTTCGCCACCGTCGTGGATCGACTCGGGGGCGCCGAGATCTGCGTCGGTGACTTCCCGATCCGGGACGAGCGGTCGGGTCTCGACCTCCCCGCCGGCTGCCAGCGCGTCGACGGCGCTCAGACGCTGGCATGGGTGCGGTCGCGCAGTCCCGAGGTGTTCCGCGACGGGAACTGGGTGAGTGCGCCCGGCTCGGATTTCGATCGACAGCGGAAGCAGCAGCAGGTCCTGTTCCAATTGGCGGCGGTGCTGAGTTCGTACGACTCGGTCGGGGCGTTGACGGGTGCACTCCAGAATCTGGCGTCGGCGGTGCGGATGGACGCCGGGTTCGGGGTGGCGGACGCGGCCTCGCTCGGGTTCCGGTACCGGGGGATGGGTCCATCGGACGTCATCCGCCTCCAGATCCCGGTCGAGAACTACACGACCGGGGCAGGCGCACAGGTGCTGATCCCCGCTCGGAGCTTCAACCAGGTCCTCGCCGCACAGTACCCCCCGGCGGCCCGCTGACCGTTGGAGTCGGGGTCCCGTAGCCTGAAGCGATGATGTTGCGCCTGTGGACGATCGCGGCTGTGGTCGCCCTCGCTGCGTGCTCGGGTGAGACGTCAGACGTGTCGGTGACCGAACCTGCGCCGACGACCACGTCATCCGACTCTGTTCCCGCCACGTCCTCCACCTCGACGACGGTGCCCGCCGAGGAGGATGTCCCGACCTTGGCCTTGTACCTGGCGACGATCGAGCAGGGGCTGGAGGGCACGCCCCTGGAAGGCGCCGCGTTCCAGGAACCGATGTCGCTGGTGGACACGGGTGTGCTCTTCTGTGATCTGCTGGACGCCGGACTGTCGCCCGTCGACGTCCTACGGGGCTGGGTGGCGGCGCTGAGCGCCGAGGGTGCGGTACCCGACGAGCACGACGTCAGACTGGGTGGTGTGGTGCTCGGTGCGGCGGTCCGCTTCATCTGCCCTGAACACCTGGATCTCTTGGAACTGTGACCCGGACGATCTCGGGGCCGCGTAGGCTCGCCGCCGATGAACTCGTCTCCGCCCCGTATCGGCCTGAAGCGCGCCAGGCGCCTGGCACTCGCCGCCCAAGGCTTCGCCGATCGCCGTCCCTCCGGGACCCCCGACGTCCGTCACTTCCGCAGGGTGGTCCGCCGGGTGGGAGTGGTCCAGCTCGACTCCGTGAACGTACTTGCTCGAGCCCACTATCTCCCCTTCTTCTCCCGGCTCGGCGCCTACGACCAGGCGGCGCTCGACCGCTGGTTGTGGCGCTCGGGTGAGTTGTTCGAGTACTGGATCCACGAAGCCTCGCTCACCTCGATCGATCGCTGGGCACATCTGGCGTACCGCATGCGGAGACCCCACGCCTGGCGTTCGATCGAGCGCATCGGCCGCGAGCGACCCGGGTTCGTGCAGCAGGTGCTCGACGAGGTCAGGGTGGCGGGTCCCCTCCGTGTCGGAGACCTGTCGGAAGGAGGTTCCCGAACGGGACCATGGTGGGGTTACGGTCCGGGCAAGCATGCCCTCGAATGGCTGTTCGTGAGGGGTGAGGTCGCCATCGCCGACCGCCCGAACTTCACCCGCCTCTACGACCTGACGGAGCGAGTCATCGCCGAGCCGGCGCGGGCGTGTGAGGCGGACCCACACACTGCCCGTCGGGTCCTGCTGCGCGACGCGGTTCGGCATCATGGGATCGGCACGGTGGCCGATCTGGCGGACTACCACCGCCTGAAGGTCACGGACGCCCGGCCGGTCCTGGCGGAATTGGCGGCCGCCGGGGAGATCGCCGAAGTGTCCGTCGAGGGATGGCCGTCACCCGTGTACATGGATCCCGAGCTGTCCGTGCCGCGTTCGATCTCCGGGGCGGCCCTGCTCGCTCCGTTCGACCCCGTCGTCTGGTTCCGGGATCGGGCGGAGCGGCTGTTCGGTTTCCACTACCGGATCGAGATCTACGTGCCGCGGCCACGTCGCGTGTTCGGCTACTACGTCCTCCCGTTCCTGCTCGATGGAGAACTCGTGGGAAGGGTGGACCTGAAGGCGGATCGAGCGGGAGGGAGGCTCCTGGTGCAGGGCGCCTTCGCCGAGCAGGGCCAGGATCGGGTGAGGGTGGGAGAGGCGCTGGCCGAGCAACTGCGGAGTGTGGCGCAGTGGCAGGGGCTCACCGAGATCGAGATCCGCCGCCACGGCGACCTCGCCGATCACATCCCGGCGTGATCGTGCGGGGTGGTCAGGCCTGGGCCGCGATGTCCGACCGGAACATGCGGCCGTCGAATCCGACGAGGTCGATCCCCCGGTAGGCGGCCGCTCTCGCCGCCGCCAGGTCTGGCCCGCGGCCGACCACCGAGAGCACCCGCCCCCCGGCCGTGACGATGCGCCCCTCTTGGCGGCGGGTACCGGCGTGGAACACCAGGACGTCGTCGGGCACCTCGTCGAGTCCACGGATCCGGTCACCGGTGCGAGGCGCCTCCGGGTAGCCCGCCGCGGCGAGGACCACGTTGACGGTGGCCTCGTCCGACCAGACGAGATCGGTCTGGGGCAGGTAACCCCGGGCCGCTCCGGCCAGGATCGGGAGCAGGTCGGTGTCGAGCCGCGGCAGGACGGCCTGTGTCTCGGGGTCACCCAACCGGCAGTTGAACTCGATGACGCGAGGTCCCTCTGCGGTGAGCGCCAGCCCGACGTACAGGAACCCCGTGAAGGGGTGGCCGTCGGTGGCCATCACCGCCATCGTCGGCTCGATGATCGTTCGCTCGACTTCGGCGACCAGCCCGGCCGGGAGGGACACCGGGGAGTAGCTGCCCATGCCGCCGGTGTTGGGACCGCGGTCACCGTCGGCCAGTCGCTTGTAGTCCCTGGCGGGCTGCAACGTGACGTGGCCCGTTCCGTCGCAGACGGCGAACACGGAGAGTTCGGGGCCATCGAGGTACTCCTCGACGACCACCCGGGACCCGGCTTCTCCGAAGTCCCCGTCGAAGCAGCGTCGCACCCACGACGCCGCCTCCCCCCTGTCCTCGGTCACGAGGACTCCCTTGCCGGCCGCCAGGCCGTCGGCCTTGACGACGAAAGGGCCGGGAGACGACGCCAGGTGTGCCAGCGCCGGCTCGGGAGAGGTGTGGGTGACGGCGGCGGCCGTCGGGACGCCGGCCCTCCCCATCACCTCCTTGGCGAACGCCTTGGAGGACTCGAGGCGAGCGGCTGCCCGGGTCGGGCCGAAGGCCGTCACCCCGGCTCTCGTGAGGGCATCCACGACCCCGGCGGCCAGAGGCGCCTCTGGACCGATCACCGCCAGATCGACACGTTGGGCGGCGGCGAGCGCGGCGATGGCACCCACGTCCGTCGCTGCCACGCCTTCCACCGTGTCGCCCAGCCGGTCCATGCCCGGATTGCCGGGGAGGAGCATGAGTCGGTCGAGGTGGGGGCTCTGCCGGAGCTTCCAGGCGAGGGCGTGCTCGCGGGCTCCGCCACCGACGAGGAGGACTTTCACCGTGTGAGCATCTGCTGGCGTTCGGGTCCCACCGACACGAACGTCACGGGCACGCCGGCGTGCTCCTCGATGTACGCGATGTAGTCGCGGGCGGCCGGCGGCAGGTCGGCCTCGCTGCGGCAGTTGCTGATGTCGGTGCCCCAGCCGGGCAGCTCGTCATACACCGGGGCGCAGTTGTACAGCACCCGCTGCTGCCGGGGGAACTCGTCGTAGCGCTCGCCGAGCGACAGGTAGGCGTTCGCCACTTTGATGGTGTCGAAGGCGGAGAGGATGTCCAACTTGGTGATGAACAACTCGGTGAGGCTGTTGACCCGAACGGCGTATCGCAGGGCGACCAGGTCCAGCCACCCGCAACGCCGGCGACGTCCGGTCACGGTCCCGTACTCCCCGCCGAGCTCGATCAGCATGTCGCCCGTCTCGTCGAACAGCTCGGTCGGGAATGGTCCGGTGCCGACCCGCGAGATGTACGCCTTGGCCACGCCGACGATGCGGTCGATCGCCTTCGGTCCGATCCCGGAGCCGACCGGGGCACCTCCCGCCGTCGGGTTCGACGACGTGACGAATGGATAGGTGCCGTGGTCGACGTCGAGGAGTGTGCCCTGGGCGCCCTCGAACAGCACCTGCTTGCCGTCCCGGATCGCCTGCCACAACTCGAGGGCAGTGTCGGTGACGTAGGGGAGGAGGCGATCGGCGTAGGCCAGGTACTCGTCGGCGATGGCCACGGGGTCCATCGCCAACTGGTTGTAGACCCGGGCCAGCACCTTGTTGGTGTCCTCCAGGGCGGTCTCGACCTTGTCCCGGAAGATCTTGGGGTCGTACAGATCCTGCACCCTGATTCCCCGGCGGGAGTACTTGTCCGTGTACGCGGGGCCGATGCCCTTCTTGGTGGTGCCGATGTTGTGCTTGCCGAGGTGACGCTCCATCACCGCGTCGAGCTTGCGGTGGTACGGCATGATCAGATGGGCGTTGCCCGAGATGCGCAGACGACCCGGGTCGACGCCGCGACGGGTCAGCATGTCGATCTCGTCGAGCAACACCTTGGGGTCGATGACGCACCCCGACCCGATGACCGGTGTGCAGTCGGGGTACATCACGCCGCTCGGGATGAGCGAGAGGGCGAATCGCTCGTCCCCGATTATCAGGGTGTGGCCGGCGTTGTTGCCGCCCTGGTAGCGAACGACGAAGTCGGCGGATTCGGCGAAGACGTCGGTGACCCGGCCCTTGCCCTCGTCCCCCCACTGCGCTCCGAGCACGATCGTGGCTGGCATCGTCGGCGATGCTAGTGGCGGGTCGGCCGACCGAAAGAGGCGGTCTCCCCGGCTCCCATGACGTCCCTGTCAGCGTCCGCCCCGTCGCCGAACGGCGTGAGTGCGGCGAGGCCGGTGATCCTTGCCAGACGACGCCATGTGCCCGGGGACACGGCCCCCGCGATACGGTCGTCAGGCGGTCGTCGCGGCGTCCCGGTCCGTTCCGAATGCGTCGTCGAGTATCCGGCGGAGACGGTCTTCGCCCTCCCCACCAGGGAACCACCAGAGCCCCACCCCGAGTGCCGCCACCGTGGCGACACCCAGCGTCACGAGGTAGGCGGTGCCCGCTGCTGCACCGATCCCGGAGGCGATCACAGGAAGACTGAGGGCCAGTCCCGTCACGTAGACGGCGACTCCGGCGAGGGTGTAGAGAGCCGTCATGAATCCGAACCAACTGAATCCCGACAGCGTGAAGGTGACGATCTTCGGACGATCGAGCGGGAACAGGTACGCATCCTCCAGGCGGTGGGCGACGAGCACATCGCGTCCCAACTCGACGTCGATGAGCCGCTCGAGTCGAGCGGCGTACTGGCGGGAGAAGATCAGGTAGCTGGCGTCGAAAGCCGTCTGGCAGCCGCCGAGCAACGCCACGACGGGTAGCGCGAGGAACAGGCGGTCGTCGAGCGCGAACCCGGCTGCCAGGAGCCCCAGCGAGACCAGCATCGTGAACCGGATGTCGGCGAAGAAGCGCTGGTGGTAGGCGGCGTTCATGCTCCGCATCCGGGCGAGTTGGGCGCCCGCCACGTCCAGGATCGGTGCCACCGCGTCAGGCGCTGCGGCGCCGTCGATCCGACAGCCAGCGGCGGCGCACCGGGCGCCTCTCGTCCTCGGTGAGACCTCCCCACACGCCGGACACCTGGTTCGTCTCGATGGCGTAGGTGAGGCACTCGTCCTGGACCTCGCACGAGGCGCAGATGCGCTTGGCCGTACGGATCTGGTCCGCCGCCGGACCGGTCTCGCCGGCCGGGAAGAACAGCTCGGGGTCGTGGCCGAGGCAGGCGGCCAGGTCGCGCCAGTCGAGCACGACCAGTTCGTCGTCGAGTTTGAGGTCGGTGGCGTTCATGTCGTCTCCGGGTGTCGTCTTTGCGATGGGGATGGGACCCACTACTTTAGTGGTAATTCAAGACTTTCGCACCGAGATCACGAGGGCGAAGGTTCCGGTGAAGAGGACCGATGGCCGATCACACACTGCAGGACGCCGCCGATCGACTCGGCGTCCACTACATGACGATGTACCGGTACGTCCGTCTCGGGCTGATCCCGGCCACCAAGCACGGCGGCTCGTGGCGGGTGTCCGAGGACGATCTGGCGGCGTTCTCGCGCCCGCGGGCGGGACGCCCGGAACCGGGGGACACGCCCTGGTCGGACCGATTGGTCGCCCGCATGCTGGCCGGAGACACCGCCGGTTCGTGGTCCGTGGTGGAGGCTGCGATGGCCTCCGGCGCCTCCCCTGAGCAGGTGTACACCCAGATCATCACCCCGGCCATGTCGACGATCGGCGAACGTTGGGCGGCCGGTGCGCTCGGGGTGGAGGACGAACATCTGGCCAGCGCGGTGGCGGGGCGCATCATCGGCAAGCTCGGACCCAGATTCGCTCGTCGCGGCCGCAGTCGGGGAGTGGTGGTCGCGACGACCCCGCCCGGCGAACGGCACGGTTTCGGCGTGGCCATGATCTCCGACATCATCCGGGGCCGAGGCTTCGAGGTACTCGAGCTCGGACCCGATCTCCCCATCGAGAGCCTGGTGAGAGCGCTCGGGCGAATCGACGACCTGCGGGCGGTGTGTCTCTCGGTCGTCGCCACGGATCACCTGCCGG